>NZ_JAHGAM010000007.1:0-229726 GCF_030248595.1 Vibrio sp. D417a
GGTCATCGCCATCGATGTCCGTTGCACCATCCAACAGGTCTTGATCAGTGAAGGTCAACACACCATCTTCACCAATGGTGAACGCTTGATCTTCCGGCTGCGGCAAGTCATTAACTGGGTTAACGGTTAGGTCCGCCGTTGCAACAATAGTGTCGCTGCCGTCGTTGATGTCGAACGTGATATCAATGTCGCCATTGAAGTTCGCATCAGGCGTAATGGTAAAGCTGCCATCATCGTTTGCCGTAACCGTTGCATCACCGTCAACCACTAGGTTAGTTGCGGTTAGCGCGTCCCCTTCTACATCCGATGCTTGAGCAAGAAGCTGCTCTTGACTCAACGTGATTGAGTTGTCTTCGTCGACGCTGTACGCCAAGTTACCCGATACTGGTGCATCATTGATTGGTAAGACATCGACTGTGATGTAAGTATCGACCTCTGCGCCGTCTTCATCACGAATGGTCACATCCAACTGCACTTGACCATTGAAGTTTTGATTCGGTGCAAAGCTACAAGTACCATCGCCGTTTACTGAGAAGATGCCATCTGGACCGTCGTAGCTGATGCCAACTAGCTCAACATCCCCTTCAACATCCGAAGCATTCAGTAGCACTTGCGATTCACTAAACGTTAGGACTTGGTCTTCATCGATAGTGTATGCGGTAGGACCTGCGATTGGTGGGTCATTTACCTCAATCACAGTAATGCCAGCAGTGGTAGAGTCCGTTGCACCCTCTTCATCGACAACGACAACATCTAGGCTCACCTCGCCGCTGAAGTTCTCGTTTGGTGAGAAGGTGTAAGTACCATCACCATTGATTTCCAGCACACCGTCGTTACCGCTGTAGCTCACGCTATCAATCAACACATCGCCTTCAATATCCGATGAGTTCGCTAATAGCTGTTCGTCACTGATGGTAATCGAATTGTCTTCATGAACGGTGTAAGCCGTGCTGCCTGCAACCGGTGGATCGTTCTCTGGCGTGACTGTTACATCGATATTTGCCGTCACGGTATCCGTGCCATCGGAAACATCGAAAGTGAAGTTCACGTCGCCATTGAAGTTCTCGTTTGGTGCGAAGCTGTAGGTTCCATCACCATTGTCAGTAAGAACACCGTCTGCGCCTGTGTAAGTGACGCCCTCAACAGATAGGTCATCCCCTTCAATGTCGGTAGCGCCTGTTAGCAGATCCGCATCAGTAAAGGTCAACACACCATCTTCACCAACAGTGAACGCTTGATCTTGTGGTTCAGGCGCATCATTAACTGGTGACACCAATAACTCAAGGTTGGTTGAGACAACATCATCGCCGTCAGACACATCGAACGTAAAGGTAATATCACCATTAAAGTCCGCATCTGGCGTTAAGGTGTAAGTACCGTCGCCATTGTCTGTGATGGTGATGTTTTCATCATCCGTTGCCAAGTTCAGTGCTGTCAGTTGGTCTCCATCCAAGTCACGCGCATTAGCAAGCAAATCTTCTTGCGTAATTAGGATTGAGCCATCTTCTTCAACCATCGCTGAAACAGGCAATGCTTCAGGTGCATGTTCAATGTGAGCACCCGTTGCATTGACATAGATGGTTTGAGAAACGGTTTCAGAATCATTATTTGATAGCTCTGTTGCCGTTGCCGTTACATTGATTTCTAGCTGTTGGTTAAAGTCTTCTGGCAGTTGAATCTGTAGCTCTTGTTCAATTGCTGTGGTTGGAAGCGTTACAGAACCATCTGGTCCTACTGTTACTTCACCGCTGTAGATCTGGCTGTTCACTTCACCTACATCAATGGTGAAGTTGAAGTCACTATAATCGGCATCGCCGCCACCGTAGAGATCTTCAAAGCCGTAAACCAGTTCACCGTCTTCGTTCACAGTAGTTCGAGTATGTTCAATGCCATCTTGGTTGAGCTCTGAGCTTGTGCCGCCATGGAAGACTGCATCACCAAATTGGCTTTGAATCACGGTTTCAGAACCATCAGCACCCACAAACACGAGTTGTGGGTCGACCGTATCCATGTTCGCAGGAGAGCCATCTGCCGCACGGAACTCATACTGACCATCTTGCATGGACGCAAAGTCATTGAAGTTATGACCGTTAGGAATCAAGAATAGGTTGAAGCTTTCCCCTTCCGAGATTTGGAAGCTGAACTGATCTTGTCCCGGAATGAGGTCACCGCCTCCGCCAACTTGAGAGGCGTTTTCGTACACCACTTCAACGCCCGTGATATTGCCGTCTTCATCAACTTTGTAATAGCCAGCTGCGTTTTGGTAACCCGCGGTTTCACCTTCAAAGGTAACCGTGATTTCAGTATCGTTAAAACTGGTGATACCGTTGTCTTGATCGTTAAGTACCCCTTCGTTGTCGTAGCTGATCACCGAACCTTCTGGAACGCCATCAACGGTCACAGTCAGCGTTTCTGACAAGTCTTGGTCAACCAATGCTGCGGCGATGTTCACTTCAACAATACCGCCTGGCTCAACCAAGATCGCTTGGTCATCCACGTTTCGACCGTCGCCATCAGTGATGACTAGGTCTGGCGCATCTGCCACGGCTTCGATATGGACATTAATGTCTTGCTCAACTTCATCCGTACCGTCAGAAACCGTAAAGCTGAATTGCAAGTCACCACTGAAGTGCTCTTCTGGTACGAAGCTAAATGTACCGTCACCGTTATCCGTTACAGTACCTTCATCACCCGAGTAGTTAATGCTCGTAACAGTGAGGTCATCACCATCAATATCAATCGCGCCACTTAGAAGATCTTCTTGCGTGAACAGGATGCTGCCATCCTCTTCAATGTGGTACATGCCAGGCGCAACAATTGGAATGTCATTGACTGGGTTCACCGTCAATGTCATTTCATTGGCAACACTCAATTCACCGTCGCTCACTTCATAAGTAAACTCGATGTCTCCGTTGAAGTTCTGTGAAGGCGTAACGGTAAAGGTGCCGTCGCCGTTATCCACGATAGAGGCATTCGGATCATTGGTTTCTAGTGCCGTTGCGTATAGGTCATCACCATCTTGATCGCTGGCATTTTCAAGCAGCATTTCTTGTGTCACGAGAATAGAGCCATCCTCGTCCACGTCTGCCACGATTGGCGCTGCTTCTGGTGCGTCGTTGACGAACTCAACTTTCAAGTCGATGTTTGCCGCCACCACATCGGTGCCATCACTCACATCAAACGTGAGGTCAACATTACCAAAGAAGCCCTGCTCTGGCGTTAACGTGTAGGTGCCATCGCCATTGTCTGTCACTTGAACCATATCGCTTAAGCTCGTCACGTTCACAACAGATAAGTCATCGCCTTCGATGTCCGTCGATTGAGCCAGCAGCTCTGCTTCAGTAATCGTGATGGCTTCGCCGTCTTCTGTAGTGAAGGACAAATCAGGCACATCTGGCAGGTCATTCACAGGGTTAACGGTGAGGTTTAGATCTGCAGCGACGGTTTCAATCGCGTCAGTTACGTCATAAGTAAATTCGATTTCACCAAAGAAGTTTTCACTCGGTGTAATCGTGAAGCTACCATCAGCGTTCTCAACGATGGTTGCATTAGGATCGTTGGTCGACAGGTTCACCGCTTCAAGGTTGTCACCATCCACGTCCGTCGCGTTCGCTAACAAGTCTTCTTGAGTGATGGTAATTGAGCCATCTTCATCGACGACCGCATCAACAGGGCCGCTGACCTCTGGACCTTCGTTGACGATCTCAACATCGATCTTCGCTGTGCTTGGTGCGCTTGCTTGACCATCGCTGATGTCGAAGGTCAGGTTCACTTCGCCGTAGAAGTTCGAAGTTGGCTCGAAGGTAAAGGTGTTGTCGCCGTTGTCTGTCAACGTACCTTGTGACTGGTCAACAAGCAGCAGGTTCTCGATATGCAGAATGTCGCCATCCACATCGGTCGCACCTGATAACAGGTCTTTTGCTTCGATGATGATGGTGCCGTTTTCTAGCATTTGAGTATGTAGCGGCGCACCAGGAACTGGCACATCGTTGACTGGAATAACGGTCAGATCTAGATGGGTATCGACTTCATCGGTGCCATCGAAGACTTTGTAATCGATGTCGACTTCACCATTGAAGTTTTCATTCGGCATAAAGGTGTAAGTGCCGTCGCCATTGTCGACAAGCTCACCGTTGTCACCGCTGTAAGAGATATCAGAGATAGACAGCGCATCGCCTTCCACGTCACTTGCATTGGCAAGCAAATCATCCGCGCTAAACGTAATGCCCACATCCTCATCAGTCGACAACACAATCGGACCAGAAACGATTGGCGCATCGTTTACTGCTTCGAAGTTGATGTTGATGATGTTGTCGTCAGTGAGTTCACCATCCGTAACTTGGTAGCCAAGCTCAATCTCACCGTAGAAGTTCTCATCTGGTGTGACTGTCCACGTACCATCGCCGTTGTCGGTTAACGTAGCGTGCTCCGCGTTATCCCCCACCAGCTCTAGGTTTTGAATATCAAGAACGTCACTATCGATATCACTCGCTTGTGCAAGAAGCTGCTCTTCTGTGATTACCACAGAGGCAAACTGCGTAGAACCTTCGGTATCGATGGTCACATTTGGTAGATCAGCGGTCAGTTCGATTTCACTGTCACCTTCACGGATATTCAGCTCTACCGTTTCCGTGATTTCCGTGCCGTCCACGCCAATAGATGTGAACACCGCTTCATCATGACAAGTTTGCGATACCGTCATGTTTTGAACCACGTAAGTACCGTTACCTTGAATCGTACCTAGCTCAAAGTAAGATACCGGCTCGTTCACCGTTAGGGTGTAATCCGTCTCATAGCTACCACGATCTTCTTTGTGGTAAGTCATCGAGTCGATCAAGTCACCATCAGAGTTGAATGCGCGAATTTCGACTTCGGTAAAGTGGCGAGACTCTTCCATAAACCAGCCGCCTAGACCATCTAGGTGGAAGCTGATTTCGTTGATGTCTTGGCCTTCAACGGTCACAGTCAGTTTTTCATCACCGCTCAAGCCTTGGCGGTCAGTATCGCCAATACCGTGACCGATGTGTGTTTTACCATTCCACGCACCGAGTGGGTCATCATTACTTTGAACGGTAACTTTCAAATCACCATCAACAAACTCACGTGTGTAAGGGTCAACAGCAGTACCCCAATCATCAAGGCTCGCATTGTCATCAAAGGTACCAATTTGACTCGTATGCGTACCGTTTGCCAATGCATCATCGTTTGGAATGAAGCGCACTTCCGTGTCTGCAGGCACCTCCTGCCCGACTTCTAGCTGTACCCATTCGTCATTTAGATTTGCTTCAATGATGCCGTTTTCAGGGGCTTGGTCGAGACGTAACGCAGGCTCTTCACGCAGAGAAACACCCACTGTTTGGTCTTCTTCCGCTTGAATAAAGATCTCGTCGCCCGCTTCTGGCGCATCGTTGACAGGATTAACGGTCAGATCCAACGTGGTCAGAACATCATCTTCGCCATCGCTGATGTTGTAAGTGAAGTCCAACTCACCATTGAAGTTTTCCGTATGCGTAATAGTGAATGAACCATCATCGTTGGCTACGATCGTCGCATCTGAGTCATTGGTTTGTAGATTGCTGGCAACAAGGTCATCACCTTCAATGTCAGTCGCATTCGCAAGCAACTGTTCTTGCGTGATGGTGATGGCGTTATCTTCATCCACCTCAGCTTGAATACCTGACGTTTCTGGTGCGTCGTTCACCGCGATAACATCGATGCCTGCGGTTGTTGTATCCGTTGCACCATCTTGGTCGATAACCGTAACGTCGAGAGAAATGTTACCGTCAAAGTTCTCATTTGGCGTGAAGGTATATGTGCCGTCGCCATTGTCCACGAAGCTACCGTCGTTACCAGAGTAGCTAACATTCGCCAAGGCTACATCGCCTTCCACATCAGAAGAGTTAGCTAACAATTGCTCGTCACTAATGGTGATTTGACCGTCTTCTTGAACCGTGTAAGACGTAGAACCTGCCACTGGTGGATCGTTCACTGGTGTCACGCTGACATCAATAAATGCAGGTGTTGAACCTGTGCCGTCAGACACATCGAATGTGAACTGAACATCACCGTTGAAGTTCTCATTCGGCGCAAAGCTATAAGTGCCATCACCATTGTCGGTAAGTACACCATCCGCACCTGTGTAGAGAACGTTTTCGATAGACAGGTCATCGCCATCAATATCCGATGCGCCTTCCAATAGGTCTGCATCCGTGAACAGCAAGGTGCCATCTTCTTCTACCGTGAACTGTTGATCTTGCGCTTGTGGCAAGTCATTCACAGGATTAACCGTAATATCCAGACCAACTTGTACCGAGCCACCATCGTTATCAATGATATCGAAGGTCAGATCTAGGTCGCCGTTGTAGTTTTCATCCGGTGTGATGGTGTAACTGCCATCATCGTTGTATTGAATTGTCGCGTTGTCATCTGTCGATAGATTGATGGCTTCAAGGTTCTCGCTATCAATATCGCCCGCTTTGGCAAGCAGCTGCTCTTGGCTTAGCGTAATTGAGCTGTCTTCGTTGATGGTGTAAGCCAAATCACCCGATACTGGTGGATCGTTGATTGGCAATACGTCGACATTGATGTGCGTATCAACGGTCGCCTCATTTTCATCTTGAATGGTCACATCCAACTGAACTTGGCCATTGAAGTTCTCGTTTGGTGCAAAGCTGCAAGTACCATCGCCATTGACGGTAAAGATACCATCCGAGCCTTCATAGCTGATGCCAACAAGCTCTACATCACCCTCGATATCAGATGCGTTGGCAAGAATTTGTGACTCACTGAATGTCAGTACTGAATCTTCATCAATCGTGTAAGACGTTGGACCGGCAACTGGAGGGTCATTCACTTCAATAACCGTAATGCCTGCAGTTGTTTCGTCAATCGCACCTTGCTCATCCGCCACAATCACATCAAGGCTGATATCACCGCTGAAGTTCTCATTCGGCATGAAGGTGTAAGTGCCGTCACCGTTGTCTTGGAATACGCCATCGGTGCCTGAATAGGTCACGCTATCGATGGACACTGCGCCTTCCACATCCGAAGAGTTAGCCAGAAGCTGCTCGTCGGAAATGGTAATCGCGTTGTCTTCATCAACCGTGTAAGACGTTGAACCCGCAACCGGAGGATCGTTCACTGGAGTGACGCTCACGTCCACATTGGCAGGTACGGTCTCAGTGCCGTCAGAAACACCAAAGCTAAAGCTGACATCACCGTTGAAGTTTTCATTTGGTGCAAAGGTGTAAGTACCATCACCGTGGTCAGTCAACACACCATCGCTGCCTGTGTAGCTAATGCCGTCAACCGTTAAGTTATCGCCATCGATGTCGGTCGCGCCAGCAAGCAAGTCTGCGTCAGTAAACTGAAGCGTGCCGTCTTCTTCAACACTAAACTGCTGGTCTTGAGGAACAGGAAGATCGTTAACCGGATTAACCGTTAGATCCGCCGTTGCTTGGATAGTGTCTGTGCCGTCCGTAATGTTGAATTGGATATCAATGTCACCATTAAAGTCCGCATCTGGCGTAATCGTGAAGCTGCCATCGTCGTTCGCTGTGACGGTTGCGTTTCCATCTACACTCAAATCGCTAGCAGTCAGACCATCTCCCTCAATATCAGACGCTTGAGAAAGAAGCTGTTCTTGGCTGAGTGTAATCGCACCGTCTTCATCAACGCTGTAAGCCAAATCACCCGATACTGGCGCATCATTGATTGGCAATACATTCACATTGATGACGGTATCAACTTCTGCCCCATCTTCATCTCGAATGGTCACATCAAGTTGAACTTGTCCGTTAAAATTCTCGTTTGGCGCGAAGCTGCACGTGCCATCATCGTTAACGGTGAAAATGCCATCCGGACCATCGTAACTAATGCCAACAAGCTCTACATCGCCTTCCACATCAGAGGCATTCAACAGCACTTGCGACTCACTAAAGGTCAGAACTGAGTCTTCATCAATGGTGTAAGAAGTTGGTCCTGCGACTGGTGGATCGTTCACTTCCAGCACCGTAATGCCAGCAGTGGTGGCATCCGTTGCGCCTTCTTCATCAGCGACGACAACATCAAGCGTCACTTCACCATTAAAGTTTTCATTTGGAGAGAAGGTGTACGTACCGTCACCATTGATTTGCAACACACCATCGCTGCCAGAGTAGCTCACGCTATCTATCGAGACATCCCCTTCTAAATCCGAAGAGTTTGCCAACAGCTGCGCGTCAGAAATGGTAATAGAGTTGTCTTCGTGAACCGTGTAAGACGTTGAGCCTGCAACCGGAGGATCATTCACCGGCGTAACGCTCACATCTACATTCGCTGAAACTGTATCTGTGCCATCAGATACGTCGAAGCTGAAGTTTACATCGCCATTGAAGTTCTCATTTGGCGCAAAGCTATACGTGCCATCGCCATTGTCAGTTAGAACGCCGTCGGTGCCTTCATAGCTGATTCCCGTTACAGAAAGGTCATCGCCTTCAATGTCGGTCGCACCAGCAAGCAGATCCGCATCAGTAAATTGCAGCGTGCCGTCCTCTTCCACACTGAATTGTTGGTCTTGAGGAACAGGCAAATCGTTGATTGGGTTAACGGTTAGATCAGCGGTTGCTTGAACGGTATTCGTGCCATCTGAAATATCGAAGCTGATGTCGATGTCACCGTTGAAATCTGCGTCCGGTGTGATGGTGAAGCTGCCATCGTCGTTTTGAGTCACCGTCGCGTTGCCATCTACCGAAAGATTAGATGCCGTCAGTGCATCGCCTTCCACATCGGAAGCTTGCGACAACAACTGCTCTTGGCTCAAACGAATCGAGCCATCTTCATCCACCGAGTAAGCAAGATTGCCAGATACTGGTGCGTCATCGACAGGCGTAACACTGACATCAATGTTGGCAGAAACCGTATCTGTGCCGTCGGACACATCAAAGCTGAAGTTCACATCGCCGTTGAAGTTTTCATTTGGCGCAAAAGTGTAAGTCCCATTACCGTTGTCGGTCAGGATGCCATCGCTACCGTCGTAGCTCACACCTTCAACCGTTAGGTTATCGCCTTCAATATCCGTTGCACCACTAAGCAGGTCTGCGTCCGTAAAGATCAGCGTGCCATCTTCTTCCACGCTGAACTGCTGGTCTTGAGGAACAGGCAAATCGTTGATTGGATTAACCGTTAGATCAGCGGTTGCTTGAACGGTGTTCGTACCATCTGAGATATCAAAGCTAATGTCGATATCACCATTGAAATCTGCGTCCGGCGTGATGGTGAAGCTGCCATCGTCATTTTGAGTCACCGTCGCATTGCCATCTACCGAAAGGTTAGACGCCGTTAGTGCATCGCCTTCCACGTCAGAAGCTTGCGACAACAACTGCTCTTGGCTCAAACGAATCGAACCATCTTCATCCACCGAGTACGCAAGATTGCCCGACACTGGCGCATCATCGACAGGCGTAACGCTTACATCAATGTTGGCAGAAACCGTATCCGTGCCGTCGGACACATCAAAGCTGAAGTTTACATCGCCATTGAAGTTTTCATTTGGCGCAAAAGTGTAAGTCCCGTTACCGTTGTCGGTCAGGATGCCATCGCCACCATCGTAACTCACACCCTCAACTGTTAGGTTATCGCCTTCAATATCCGTTGCGCCAGCAAGCAGGTTAGCATCGGTGAAGATCAGAGTTCCGTCCTCTTCCACCTCAAAGGTTTTATCTTCAGGCACTGGTGCGTCATTGATTGGACGAACAGTTAAATCAATCGAACTAGAAATGGTTTCTTGACCATCACTGATATCAAACGTTAAGTCGAGTTCACCATTAAAATCAGCTTCAGGTGTGACGGTATAAGTGCCATCACCATTATCCACAACTGATGCATTAGCACCCACTTGCACGTTAAATGCGGCAAGATCATCGCCATCAACATCACTCGCGTACCCGAGAAGTTGTTCTTGAGTGAAGGTAATAGTGCCATCTTCATCCATGATGTATGCCAGATCTTGCCCTACTTCTGGCGCGTCATTTTCACCTTCGACTTTAATTTGGAACGTCTCGCTCGTAGTTTCGGAGTCGAAATCGTCTTCTACTTGCGTCGTGGTTTCTTCGCTGGTGTCTTGTACATCCACCGCGAAGCTCTCTTCAGTGGTTTCTGAATCTAGCTCGTCACCACCTTGAGAACCTTCAGAGTCTGAAGAAGCACTTGGCGCAGATGAAGTTTGTACCGCTTGTCCTTGCGCTTCATTGCCTTCTGCGTCCGAACCACCTTCAGAGCCAGAGGCATCACCACCACCGACCGCTTGGGCACCCGCCCCAGAATCCGAACCACCGCTGCCCAGAGCCTCGTCACCTGATTCTCCGCTAGAAGCTACACTATCAACAACATTGGATTGTGCAGCGTCAGAGTCGCTGCTACTTTCAGTATCCTCTTCTTGAACTGCGCCACCCGAGCTCACTGCTTCTTCTTCCGTACCCGCGCCACTAGGATTTTCTTCCATCGCACGATTGGCTTCATCAACAGCATCTGCACTTTCAGCACCAGTCGCTACAGTCGAAGAGACGGTCGACTGCTGTTTTTCTTCTTTTGTCCCCGTATCCTTCGTTTCTGTTTGCTCTACCGCATCGTTAAGCTTTTCATTGTCTTTTTCTTGATTAGTGTCGCCTGCCATTACAGCCTCCGTTGCTTTTAGCTAACTGATCGTATTTAGAGGCAGTAAAGGACACCATTTTTAGAAACCAACTTTTTTATACAACTTTTTTCATACCTTTCGAGTTCCATAAAAACAAAAAAATTTGAAAACCCAGTATAAAGATCCTTACTTGTTGTCATTAAAGCAATTAGTGCGGTGGGATAATGATAAATATGACAAGTCTGTTGCGCTCAGTCGACAACAGCCATAAGGGGCTGCAATTGCTATTAGGCGATTTTTACCAAGATTTCAGTGATGCAGGGGTTGATATTGAGATGCTGCATAAACAAAACCGTTTTGAAGCACTCAGATGTTATTCAAAAAGGCTAAAGACCATTCTCGTCTTGTTATGTGATGACGACTTACCACCAAAATTGGCAAAGCTTGAACACTTAAACAAACACCATTTCCCTGCTCCTAATGAATTGATCGAGGACGTTAAAACCGAGCTTAACAACGTAAACAAACAAATTAGCCAGCTGTTAAAAATCGAAAATTCAATCGATAGCCGCACAGGTAGTGAATCGTAGGGGTGGCTCATGAGTAATAAGCAAATAGAACATCACCTCAAAAAGGCACTCGTTTCGAACAACGAAGCTTCGAAGGTAACAACAGACGATACAATCGTGCTAGCCAGTGCAATGACCAGCGTACACAAAACCTTGCTGGTTATCTTTTTGCTTTCCATGGTGGCTATCGCCGTGGCATCTCAGGCTCGTATCGACATTGTGGTGTCGGTGCGCGGTGAGCTATTGCTCGAATCTGACATCGAAAAAGTGCAACACCTTGAAGGCGGTATTCTAGAAGAAATGCTAGTGCGCAAAGGCGAAGTGGTTTATGAAGGTCAACCTATTGCACGCCTTCGCTCTCTGGATAGAAACACTCAACTTGATACGGTAAACACAGAGATCATTCAGCTTGAGCTAGACAAGATTCGTTACGAAAGCCTGCGCGATATGGTGGAACCCGATTTTTCTGCCTACATCGAAAAGTACCCAGAATTAGTGCAAGTCAACATGAATACCTGGCAGCAAGAATTTTCTAAAAACCGTTCCAATGAAGAGTTGATCACTCACGATATCCAACATAAGAATTCGCTTATTGATTCAATGCTCAAGCGCCGTAAAAGCTCCGAGAACCAGCTCTCCTTAATACGCAAGCAGCTCAATATTAAAAACACATTGTACAAGGAGGAAATGGCGTCTTACGTCGATGTTCTGAATATGCAGGTTCAAGAGTCAAACATGGTGCGTGAGATTGAAAGCCTTGATGAGTCGGTCATGAATGAGCGCTTCCAACTCGACAAACTAGAGAAGCAGTACCGAGACTTGGTGGAGAATCGTAATGCCGAGTATCAAGCACAAATCATTCAAGCAAACAAGGACTTAAAGTTGAAACGTATATTACGTCCTCAACACTCAGATAAAGTGGATCGCCTCGTGGTTTACGCCCCTATTGACGGTGTAGTAGATAAAGTGCACTTCAATTTCCGCTCCGCTGTGATACCGCCAGGTGAAAGCATCGCGGACATTGCACCGATCAATAACGCCCTTCATGGAGAGGCGAAGATCCCGCGTAAAGACATGGGTTTTGTAGAAATCGGACAAGCGGTCAAAGTGAAGATGGATACCTACAACTTTGCCAAATACGGATTTTTGGAAGGTCGAATTGCATCGATCAGCCGTTCTTCTTATGAAGAAGAAGACGCTGAATTCTACCTCGCGGAAATCCAAATCAGTCAAAACTATCTAGAGCGCGGAGGTACACAATACAAGCTGTCCCCTTATATGGAGTTTACCGCAGACGTGAAAACAGGTTCACGCCGGGTTATCGAATACGCAGCGAAGCCGGTTATGTCGGCTATCGAAGACGCATTCGATGAGAGGTGATGGATGAGTAGCAAGCCTTCTTACAATATTTCCGTTCCTGTTATGCGCCTAAGCATTGCTTTCAGCTTGATGCTGGCTGCCCTCGCCTTTTATTTGTATATCTCTTGGGACAAAGTGGATTCAGTCGAGAAAGTGCAAAACGCGCCTCTTTTGGTTCAAGCTCAACAGCTCAACCAAACTATCGAGTTTGATATTCAAACGCTTCAACGCTGTTTAAGCGCACGTTATTGCAGTACAACAGAGCTTGATTTTGAGGTTCTGAAAGACGAAATTGACCAATTTAAGTCGCTCGCGTCACTCAACAAAACCGAGTTTAGCTTGGTGGGCGCGACCGAATACACGCAGCTTGAACTGGCAATCAATCGCTTCTCAGACAGCCAAAAAACACGCGACGATGTGTTGGCACTGTACCTCTCGCTCACCAATAACTACCTACAAATGGACGACAACTACCGGACCATATTTAACAACCATGCGAGCGACCTAATGATGGAGAAAAACGAGTTCTTCATTTGGTTGTTTGTGGTCGTTGTCGTACTGGTTGGTATCGCAGTGCTATCGAACTTGGTGGCAATCCTTAAGCTGAAAAAATCCAGCTCGAATGAGCGTGACATTGACCAAGAATTCGATGAGCTTTATCAAGAGCTCAAACAACTGGATTTACAAAGGTTGGAAGAGTTGCTGAATGAAGTGAGCATCAATCCGAAGCAGCGTCAGATCTACTCTCACCTAAAACTGATTTTCAGCAAACTCGAAGAACAAAAACGCAATAACGATCTCTACAAGCAGCTCTATGCTCTGATTGGTTACGAGATTCGTGGCATCACCAACACCATTAACGGCGGCGTGCAATATCTCGTTCAAGAGACCGATGAGAGCGGCGTGTTGATGGCGCAAGATATAACCTCGGCTGCCAATACCCTGTCTGAATTGGCAGAGAACTACAACCGACTCATTTCACAAGGGACCGAGAGCAAATCGAAAGAGTTTTCACTGCTGAATGTACTGTCTGAATTGATGATTCACATCAGTTCAAAAGTGCAGCGAAATGAAGGTGAGCTAGACTGCTTTATCTCAGATAACTTACCAAACCGTGTTGAAGGACAATCCACCAGCTTATTCTGGGTGTTGTTCCTTCAGCTATCAAATGCCATCCAACTCAAAGCCGACAAGAAACTGTTTGTCACCATTGAATCAGGTGCGGCGTCAGACATTGAAAATACCCGCCTGACCATCAATCTAAACTTCTTAACCACGCTGGATGTGCCGCTTGCCAAGCTCAATACCCTACACTGGAGCGACCATAAACAGCACACTGCAACCAAAGACGATTTGGCGAAAAGCGTGTTGAAAGATTATGGCTATTACGAGAGCCATTGGTATCAATCGGGCAATCAGGAACGTTTTCAAATTCAGCTCGATTTGAAAGCCAAAAGCTTCCACACCGAGAAAACTCGCTTCGACAATAAGCGCCTATTACTGTGTACCAACTCTCAGCTGCGCATTGATGTGATGAGCAAAATGTTAGTCAACTTGGGCTTAGAGATTACGCCAATTCGAACGCCGAACGAACTCTTCTCTGCGGCAAAAACCTTTGGCGAATACGATGCCATCATGCTGACCGACACGTTCGAGCCAAACAAGCTGCCCTCACTGAGCAAAACGGTGAAATCGCAACTGCGCAATCACCCGAACACCAAGTTGCTGCTCTCGGTCACTAGCACTCAGCAAGCGCAAGAGAGCCATACCTTTGTCGACAAGATTCTGAACTCCCCTGCGATTCCGTATGAGTTTATCCCCAATCTTTTAGCAATCATGGAAGCGGAAGCCTCAGAAGATCAGATGGAGAACAGCTCATTCCTGATTGTGGAAGATGACCGTGTTCAACAGATTCTACTCAAACGTATTTTGAGCAAGCAAGAATACGAAGCCGACACCGTTGGCGATGGCGCAGACGCTGTTCAGCACTTCATGAATCAGCGCTCGGACATCATTTTTATGGACTGCATCATGCCTGGCATGGGCGGTATTGAAGCAACCAAACGCATTCGACAATACGAACAAGAGAGCGGACAAAACCCTTGCACCATCATAGGCGCGACAGCATTGACCAGCAGTAATGAACACCAAGCTTGTATCGAAGCTGGAATGGATTACGTGATCAGCAAACCTTATAAAAACGACGAAATCATCAAGGTGATCAACAAGTATGTGGCGGTACAGAAACTTAACTAGCTGCGTATTGGCAGCGCTTACATTGAGCAATGCTCCTTCGGCAATGGCGACCACCTTGCTTGAGGCGGTCAAACTCGGCTTGGAAAACAATTTATCTCTGCGCGCTAGTGACAAAGGCGTGGAAGAAAACGAATACAACATCGACATTAGCCGTTCTAAGTTTCTACCCTCTTTAAACGGTGCTGCTGATACCACATGGAATGAAAACGAAACCATATTAACGGGAACACCGGATACACGTTCTAGCTACAACTCGAACAGCTACAGTGTGTCTTTATCCCAATCGGTGTTTAACCTTGGTGACATCTTTAAATACGGCACCGCGAAGCTTGATTTCAACATTGAAGAAATCAAACACGAGAACAAAATCCAGAGCACCATTTCTGAAATCGCGACGCAATATTTCGAATACCTCAAAAACAACGCGCAAATCAAAGCCACCCAAGTAGAACTTAAATCGTCTGAAACACGTGAGCGCCAAATGCGTCGCAACGTGGAACTTGGCAACACTGCGGCGAGCGAGTTGTATGAGGTAATTGCCCAGAAAGAAGGCATTGCCAATCGCTTAAGAACCTTAGAGAAAGACCGGCGCGTAATTTTGAACGGTTTAGAGATTCAAGTTCAATACCCAGTCACCCCATCACAGGACATCTACGAAAGCGTGCCCTTGGCGGAAATCAGCGAATCCGAACAACGTGAGATTCTTGAACAAGCTTTGAAGCTCAATAACGACTTATTGGTTGCGAAGAAAACCGTCGAGCGCAGCCGAAGAGGCTTGAAAGAAAGCGGTTCAAACTTTGTGCCGACCGTATCGCTCTCTGCCAGTTACCGTTACGACGATGCGAACAACTATGACCGAACCGACCCAACCGCAACAGGGGACAGTAACTCGACCAGCGTCGGGTTGAACTTGAATGTGCCAATTTTCTCCGGCGGTTCGGATTACTACGGTTATCAAAAATCGTCGACTGCCATCGAGCGAACCGAGCTGCTGTACCAAGATTCATTGTTCGCGACGCGCAATAGCGTTAACACCTCAGTACTCAACATTAATGACTTCTCCCGCGCCATCAGCAGTTACGAGAACATCATCCGTGCCAACTACGCTTCCTACAAAGGCATTCAACGCGCCTATCAGCTTGGTACGCGAACCATTACCGACTTACTGGCAGCGGAAAGTAAACTGTTCAGCGCGCTACGTGATTACGAGAGCGCGCGCTATGACTACATCATTGAATCGATCAATCTTGAGCAAATCAAAGGCATGCTGTCGGTGCAATCCATCGAAAGCATCATGCAGTTGATGAGCGATATCGAAGGCAGAAGCAATCAAGACTTAGTTCCAAAACACCTTCTCTCTAAACCATCGATTAAGAAAGGAGGTCGCAATGCAAACTGAGCACTTTTCCCAAAAGATTAACTTTGCTGACAAGTGTTATCTGACTTTCTCAACGGTCATCTCAACACTGTTTGGTTTAGTGCTGCCCTTTTCGATTCTTATTATCTTTGACCGTGTTTTACCTAACCAAGCCAAAGACACGCTGTTTCTTCTGTTTGCCATTATCTTGATCACCATCTTCCTCGACTATCACTTAAAGAATCAGGAAGAGAAGATTTCGTCGGTGATCATGAAGCAATTCGAAACCAACTTAACCAACAAGGTGTTTCAATCAATCTGTTTGGCTGAGATATCGAAGTTTCGTCGTCTAGAACCCGGTGAATACCTAGAGCGTATTGCCACCATTCCTGAGATTAAATCCTTCTTTGGCGGAGAATCTGTACGGGCATTAATCAACCTTGCCGTCAGCATACTGACCATTTTGATTATCGGTCTGATCAACATCTGGGCAGGAGTGACCATCTTGCTCGCCTCCATCATTTTGGCGGTGTTCGCGCTTAGTCTGTCTAAGCAAAAAATCAACAGCCTAGAAAACAAATCCGACATCGAAGGCTTAACCACCTCAAAAATCATCGAGATCATCTCTAGCCCACTCGATATCAAAGCGCGCAATATGGAATATCGCGTTGAGAGCTTGATGACACAAATGGTGGAAGAACGTGAAGTCGAGAACATCAAGTACGAGCAAATTGAATCGAACTTCAGCCTTATCTTGTCGCTCATACAACAGCTCTCCATTGCTTGTGTGGTGGTAGTTTTGGCAACGGCAGTTATCAACATGCAATCTAGCCAAGGCATCATGGCAGCCATCATCATGCTTACCAACCGCTACTTCGCCCCATACCAGCAAGTGATGCGCACGGTGAGCCGCTGGGAGTTGAACAAGCTTCATATTCAACGAATCGCCGAGTTGCTTGAGCTTGCGGCATCTGTAGAACAACAAAATGACACGACAGAAGTCGAGCGTATATCGGTGAAGTATTCGGAAAAGCAACGCATCGAGTTTGAACGCGGTCAGGCTTACTTGCTAACGGGAAAAAGCGGCGCGGGCAAAACCCACCTCGCCAATTGCATTACGCGGCAAAACACCGACAGCAAACTGGACATTCAAATCAACGAGACACCACTGGATGACGTTAATTACAACGTCTGGCGCAATAGCGTGCTCATGGTGGACAAAACCAGCTCGTTCGTTGAAGGCACCATCATCGACAACTTGACTTGTTTCCGCCCGAGCTTAAACAACACGGCATTTGCGCTTTGCGAAACCATGAACATCAAAGCACAAATCGATGCCCTTCCCGCAGGTTTTTACACAGAGCTTAAAGGGCATTTACGCAACCCATTCTCGCGCCAAGTCGCTTATGCCTTGTTGTTGGTGCGTGCCTTGCTTGCAAACAAACGAGTGTTGATCTTCGACGACATCGACTGTGTTTATGATGACGACTTTGCTCGATTGGTTTTGACCAGTACCGCCTATCGTGCCAACGACAAAATCCTCATCATCGTCAGCAACAAGATGGACAAACTCAATCATCGCCTCAAACGCGTCAAACTTACCGGAGGTGACCAATGAGTATTCTGGTTGATTTTAATAATGTCCCTCAGCGCTTGTTGGACTTTGAGGCTCGCAGCTATGACGAGCGATACAATCAGTCACCTTTGATTCGTGGTTTAGCTTACACCCTCATTGCGCTTGAATGGGAAGGCACACCTTCTATCCTCAGCGACGCTTTTATCCCTAAACCAAAAGACAGCGACAGTTTTATCGCTACGATTGAACGCCTTGGTTACCGTTGTGACGTCACCAAATTAAAAACGTTAGAGCACATCGAGGGGCACCCTCATCCTTGTTTTATCGAGATAGAAAACCTCACTGCGATTTTCTTGGGTACCAAAGACGGCAAGCTGATCCTGTTTGATTACACCAATAACAACACCATTGAATACCCGCTCTGCAAGAAGCCATGTTTGTTGGTCTCGATCAGCGAATACTCGCGCTTGTTCCGAGAGCCACCACCTGAATCTCAAGACCGCAGTAACTGGATTAAATACGCGTTTTATCGCTACAACAATGAACTCAAGAGCCTGATTATCCTCAGCTTCGTGGTCAGTATTCTCGGCGCACTCCAGCCCTTTTTTATTATGAGTGTGTACAACTTCGCCTTAACCTCTAGCTCGCAAGCCACGCTTTATTGGCTCACGTTATTTGCTGTGATTGTTGGGTTCTCGGAATACTTTTTCAAGAAAATGCGGGTCAACATCATCGCCACATCAGGGAAGGATTTGGCGGTGCATATTTCTCAAAACGTGATATCCAAACTGTTGTGGCTTCCGTATTCGATGACATCCACCGCAGGTGTCTCTTCTCAGTTAGCGCGTTTGAAAGACATCGACACGTTCCGCCGTTTGGTAACCGCAGAGTCAACATTAAGCTACTTCGACATGCCGTTTGTTATCGTATTCATTATTGCCATTGCTCTTATGTCTGGTACCGCGGCGCTAGTCGTTATGGCGGGGTTGATTCTAATGTTGGTGTTCTGTGTTTATTCTCGTTACATCTACTCGCAAGCCACGTCCAAGAGCTCTCGCGCCAACGCCATGGTTTCTTACCAATGGAATGAGATTCTTCGTGGTATAAAAACCATCCAAGGCTTGCCATTGTTGCGTGTTATCCAGTCCCGCTTTAGCGCATCGCATTTACAAAGCACCAACGATGCAGAACATGTTTCAGTGACTAATAGCAGGGTTCAGGCAGCAGGCGGGAGTTTGATTCAGGTTATTGGTACCGCAAGTATCGTCGCGGCCGTTATCGGCGTGATGGACGGCACCTCCGATGCAGGTGCAATGCTTGCTACCGTAATTTTAGTCTGGAAGGCGTTGGGGCCTATTATGGGTATCTACAACTCTATTTCTAAGTTCCAATCCATTAAGGCGTCTTCTGCGCAAATCAACAACCTTATGGCGATGAATGACGATAAGCTAACGTTAGAGAAAAGCCCCCCTATTCGCCTCTTTCAAGGTAGTATCGTCGGCTCTGGTGTGAGCCATCGTTATAGTGGTGCGGCAACAGGCTTAACTAATCTTGGTTTTAAAATTCCACCGGGTGCAAAAGTTGTGATTTGTGGACCAACAGGTTGCGGTAAAACGACGCTCATTTCTATTATCGCTGGGCTAGAGGAACGCTATCAAGGCTCAGTTTCGGTGGACGGTTATAACATCAAACAGTTCAACAGTTACCGCTATCGAACCTCGATTAACTACATCCCGTTTAACCTGCATATTTTTGAAGGCTCCTTGGAGACTAACTTCATCTTGCATAATGGGTTAATCCCAACAGAAAAAATGCGTGAAATGGTGAGTTTCTTTGAGCTCGATACATGGTTGCCACAAGGCCTGGAGACTCAATTGAGCGTTGATATCTGTAAAAGTTTACCAAATGGTATTCAACAAAGACTGCGGCTCGCATTAGGGCTAGGTAACTGCGAACAATCTTTGATTATCATTGACGAGCCATTTAATGGTGCAGAGCAAGAAAACTCGCACTACTTCAAGCGGTTATTCAGCGACAAACTACTCAATAAGACCGTTATTTTCTCAACGAATGATCCGGGCATGATCTCTACATCCAACATGAGCTTAGTCTTGGAGCCAGATGGCAACCTGAAATATTTCGGGTTAACCGATAAGTACTTAAAAAGTCTAAGTTAAGTTCGGAATGTGGTGTGGTTCATCATTCATACTTGAGCACGGTCATTGACAAAAATGTAAACGATGAGACTATTTACTCTGTAAGCGCGTACACTAAGGAATCCGATGTATACATTTGTTGCAGACAAATTGGATGTGGTTTATTTATCAACAATACCAGAAAACTACCAGTTACAAGACTTCGATGTGCCTGAAGAAGAACTCGAAATTCGTGAAATTGTAGAGGTATGGTATGAGTGTGCGTTTCTTCCTGACTTTAACCTTCAACACATCGACATCGAAAACAAAACCGCATTAGTCGAGACACAAGCGCAAGTCGTAAACAACTACACAAGTACGCTCGCTTTTTTACTCAAAAGTCGTGCTTATCGCGCAGCACTTAACCGATTATTGAGTGTATGGAGATTGGAGGCAGCAGCTAAAGCACAGCTTGAGCTGCTGTTACTTACGGAAGAACAGAGTAGCAAGCCAGTAAATTAATCGGCTAGGATAAGGGGCTAAAAATCTTAAACCCAACCATCGAATCGGAGACGTTTCTGCACGCGTTCAACCGCCTCTATCTGCATCTGACGAACACGCTCGTTAGACACGTTTAATAACAGGCCTATTTCCGACAAGGTTTTCACTCTCTGGTCAAATAATCCGAATCGATGGATCAAGACTTTCTGCAACTTAATTGGCAAAGTTTTAATAATATTTTCAATAGCTTGAGTAAAGCACTGGTTTTCACAGTCTTGTTGTGGATCTGGCGTATACTCACTTTCACACAGTTCAAGAACAAATGGAACACGATGTAGGTCCGCAGTGGTCGATACATCAATAAAACCACTTAGAGCAACAAGTTCATCTATACGTTCTGCTTTCACCCCTGAGCAGCGTGAGAGTTCAGAAATAGACAACTCCTTGCTCTCACTTTTTGACGCATCTAGCTTTTTTAAAGCCAGGCTATTTATCTCTTTGCACACATGAGCAGGTAAACGTACCGTGCGGCCATTGTTCATTAATGCCGCTTCTATATTCTCGCGAATCCACCATACCGCATAAGTAGAAAAACGGTAGCCTGGCTCAGGATCGAACTTATCGACCGCTTTTATCAAACCAATGTTACCTTCTTCTATTAAATCGAGCAGAGTAAAGTTATTGCCTGGCCGTTTGAGGTAGCCTTTTGCGATTTTCACAACAAGTCGAAGATTAGACTCAATCAACATTTCGCGCGCTTCTTCATCACCAGCTCGATTAAGTTTGGCGTAATGCAACTCCTCTTCACGAGACAACAAATCAATGCCCACAATATCTTTGAGATAGTGAGCATAAGGGTCTTTCCCAACTGACAACGATTCTTTCATTGACAGTTCATCCGTGACAGCTCGGAACCTAGCAAAGCATTCGTTGTTCATTCCCCGTCCTTCTCAAGCCAACTTATTTCTTATCTTCTTTAATTGTTTTTGTACAACACTGTATGCATCATGCTTTATATGCATTACTTTACACTGAGTGTAGACAGGGGTTCTGATCTTTACCAAGAAATCGCTTATCACTTTGAAACAATTACTGCTTCTATGATAAAAACGTGAGCAGGTGGGGGGTTATATATATGAAAGTGCAAGTATTTGTACGCAAATTGGCCTCAAAGAAAACAACGCAACGTGATCGTTAACGCTTACCACGTTACTCTGACTAAAACTTTGAGGCTTGAGGATGGTTTGAAGTATCAGTTGAATTAGCGAGATCTAATTCACTTGACGAAGCGCAGGTTGAAGCTGACAGTCTGTTATAACTTGGAAAACTGCACGATTCTTTCCTTCAGACTTACCTTGATACATCAACTCGTCAGCATCTTGCAAGCTCACGATGTGGGTAAACTCAGGATAGTAAGCACAGCCCAAACTGATACTCAAATGAATTGCTTGTCCGCCCAGTATAACAGGCTGATCGTAAACTGCTTTACAGAGCATATTGGCAAAATTGAGTGCTTCTCGCTCTGACAGAGAAGACGTAACGAGTGCGAACTCTTCTCCTCCAATTCTCGCCAATGTCATTCGGTCATCAGTCATCGACTTAGCGGCTTCTGCGATGGCAACTATTGCTCGGTCTCCAGCAAGGTGGCCATATCGATCATTGATTGATTTAAAATCATCAATATCAAACACCATCACCGTTAAGTTTCGCTTCAAATGATTCAGTAGCGCCAATTGCTCAATAAGGTGTCTACGGTTGTATAGCTTTGTGAGAGAATCCGTCAACGTCATCTCCAGCAATTGCTGATTGGCAATCGTTAATTGCCTTGTCCGAAGAGCAACCATACGTTTGAGGGCAAAAATATGATAAAGCGTTGCGACCGCCATAATGAAAATAGCAATAGGGAAAAGATAAAGTGGATAAACCGTTTTCACCACACTCCAACGGGTGAGGATCCGCTCACGATCCGTATCGATGACTTTTTCAAACGCTCTTGATACCTCTAAAATGGAAGTTGCACTGTGCATTCCTGCTGCAATCCGAAGATCTTTACTATATAAGCTAATTGTCGGGACAAACATACCCGCTCCCGGCGTGGTTGCCATATAAAAGTTAGCAACTTGCAGGTCTGCAACAAAGTACAGCACCTTTTTATCGACGGCGGCTTGTATCATCGAATCATTGTTAATGTATTCTGCGATAGGTGCATTCGGATAATTCGTCTGAACAAACTCAGACTCGTAACTTCCTTTAACAACGCCAATTGGCAGCGTCATTTCGCCAGTTAAAACACTCCTGATATCAACCGAAAGTACATCTTTATTTACGTACAATTTGGTTTGGATAGGCATTATGACGGCGCCAAAGTCCATATACTTCGCTCTTTCGGGCGAGTAGACAAGTCCTCCGTGAAAGTCAGCCTTACCCTCTTTTACGGCTTGCAAAGAAGCATCCCAATCCAAAAGGAGAAACTGAACGTCAATTTGGTTGTTCGCCGCGTACTCTTTCCAAAAGTCGATTAAAATACCTTTAGGTTCACCATCTGGGCTAAGGTAAGAGAACGGCTTCCACGCTTTGGAGTTAGCAACAATTAAAGAATGAGACTCTGATTTGTGCGCATGCGCCATCGGACAAATGGACAGCCACAGTAGTAATAAAGAAGCACACGCTTTTTTACATTTGCAACCATAAGTACCATAACTCGTCGATGACATACCTACTTCTCACCAGTCTTTTTAAACCATAATCTCGGCTGTTTGATTAGACTAAAGATATAGTAGAGTTGCATAAGACAGGAAGTGACGCTTATTGATATGAATCTAACTTAGTAAGTTTTAGTACTTAATTGGTACTTTCAACGCCTGGTTCGCTGAAGCAGTTGAAGCAGTTGAAGCAGTTGAAGCAGTTGAAGCAGTACATGATAAATTAGGAAAACTTATCTGGTACTAAAAAATTGAATATCATCAGTTTTGCAAACACCTAGTACCAATAAAAAAGCCCTATTCAAAATCCACCTTGGGGAGAACTTTGAATAGGGCTCTTTGCCTCTATGCTTCATTTTACGGCTGAAGCTACCTTTACCTTTTTTCGCTTTAACGACTCGTGTTTGGAACAGCTGACTGGTAACAACCGCTTTTAACGCGTTGTCTTTGATTTCACCTCTGCCGAAGTCGGTCTCATGTTGTGAGCCACTCGGTTGAGGACTGATTTTACGCTTTGCCATAAATCCTCCTTAATGGTCGAACCAGATTGGACAATAATTATATAAATAAGTCAAATTTATAGATTTAGTTGAATTTTATGCTAAAAAACTTCACATCACCGTCATTTATTTGAAATTTAATCAAAAACATGCTGGTTAAATAGTGACTAAATACAAATATTTGTCCATAAAGCACTAATATATGTTGACTCTTCGTGGAATTAACCTAGACTCAAACACGGCTAGAAAGAAAGTTCTTTGTTTTCACATTTCGTTGGATTACTTGTAACCCGTCGTCCTGTGGTACGCAATAGCAATTTATTTTTCCACGCTATAAGCGCCGTTGAGGCGAAAGATTACATTATTTAGATATTTAGGAAATAGACATGTCTAACACAGCTACTGGCACAGTTAAGTGGTTCAACGAAACTAAAGGCTTCGGTTTCATTCAACAAGAAAACGGTCCTGACGTATTTGCTCACTTCTCTGCAATCACTGGTGACGGCTTCCGTACTCTAGTTGAAGGCCAGAAAGTAGAATTTGTTATCTCTCAAGGTCAAAAAGGCCCTCAAGCAGAGCAAATCAAAGTACTTTAATTCTTAAAGAATTTGATACGATAGCCAGCTTTTAAAGCTGGCTATTTTTTTGCCTAAAACTTATTTTGCCAACAAAACGATATAAATCTATGGCTCTTAAACCAACCATTTACAAATTTCGTATCGCCATTTCCGATATGAATAATGACTATTACGATTCTAAAAATCTAACTATCGCCCTTCATCCTTCTGAAAAGCCGCAACGAATGTTGGCTCGCATTCTAGCTTACTGTTTAAATGCTCAAAGCAATCTGGAGTTTACAAAAGGACTCTCTACGATTGAAGAGCCTGATTTATGGCATGTTGGCGATGATCAAAGCATTACTCACTGGATTGAAATTGGCGAACCAGAACCAGACAGAATTAAGAAAGCTTCTCGCCTCGCAAAGCATGTAAAAGTTTACACTTATAACACCAAAGCGGCTGTCTGGTGGGACAAAATGTCAGGAAAGTTCTCAATGCTTCCCGTCAACGTAGAGAGCTTTGACTATGACGCTATCGACTTGATTTGTCAGCATCTTGACCGAGGTACTAACCTTTCTGTTATGATTACTGGCAGCTCAATTTTTGTTGATATCAATGATCAACATATCGAAGTAACGGTGAAGGAACTAAAAAACCATGACGTCTCTTAGTGAACTGAGTCAAGAGATGGGATTTGAAGAAATCCCCTTTGTTAAAGAACATAAAGCAGCAAAGCGACGTTGGTTAAAAGAACAGTCACAACTATTTACAAAAGTTTGTGAGAACAAACCCTCAACAGCACCTACTCTTCACCTGCTTGGCCTTTTGACCAAATCACATATTGAAGCAAGTGCTAACTACGAGCAACATGCTCACTCTACCCAGCTTATGCAGCAAGTTCTGACTGACTCCTTGGGTAATGAGCACGCGGATAAGTTTACTAACCAATCTGCTGAAGACCTAATCTTAGTCACCCACCTTTGGTTATACACGCAAGGCTATTTAAATATGGATTTCAGCTTGGCGCACGATCATGCCGAGCAGACTCAAAATACATTGCAGCATGAGCTTGTCATAAAACGCATGGACGTTGATGCATTCAGAACCGAACTCATGCAAAGTTTTTATCAAGGTAAAGAAGCCCGTCCGGCTTCAGCAAGTGGCTTTTGGGGTTGGTTTAAACGTCTATTTTCCGCATAAAATACATGGTTTTATCCATTTCAAACAACTGATAGACTTCACGTTCAGTGCAACAAGCATCATGATTGCATTCTTAAAGGACAATTACCCAATGAACATCAAGGGATCATTATGAAGTTTATCCGTTGGATTTTAGGCAAGGTTATCTTATTGCTGAACGCGGTGTTCTCACCTCGTGGTATTAAGCGCACCGCAGAAGAACAGCAACGTATTGATGAAAAAGCGAAACAATACGCACTTTACCAATTTGAAGCCTGCCCTTTTTGCGTAAAGGTCCGCCGTGCAATGAAGCGTCAATCGGTGAACATTGAGCTACGTGATGCAAAAAATAACCCGACTCATCGAGCTGAACTAGAGCAAGGTGGTGGGCGAGTTAAAGTCCCTTGTCTTCGTATCGAAAAAGATGGCGAGACACAGTGGTTATACGAGTCATCTGACATCGTCGCTTACGTTGAAAAAGAATTTGCCTAAGTTCCCCCTATGAACATTGGCGGATGTAAAAGAGGCACCTAACGGTGCCTCTTTTCTATTTTTTCTAGCTAAATGTTGCCGTGCGAGCTTTCCTTATTCAGTCTTCTTGCTCAACTCCGAACTTAAACTCCACTAAGCAAATAACGGGTATGCGAGAACAACACAACGAAGATTACCGCCTAACGTCTGCGTTATTCATCCACGATCAATGTTAGCTCTACGCGCCGATTGCAAGCTTTACCACTCGCTGTCACATTGCTGCACTTCGGTACATACTCTCCGAAGCCTCTAGAAAACACTCGTTGACGTGGAATACTCGTCGCCAATAGTTGTTTTTCTACTTCACGAGCTCGCTTTTCAGATAGCGTGTCATTGAAGCTTTCAGCTCCCGTGCTATCCGCATGACCATCAATCACGACATCAACATCAGTTCTTCCAGCCAGATAGTGACCAATGTTTCGAATCCAGTCTTGAGATTGAGCAGATAACCGTGCAGAACCCGTTTGAAAATGCACTTGCTCTTTCAAACGTATCATCAGGTGACCACCACTGAGCGTCTCGTGAGGAATGTTATGCCTGCTCAGGAACATTTCCAGAGAGGTCACGTTTTGCGACTTTTTTACTGACGCCCTCGCCGTTTGATATGAACGAGGGGAAGAAGCCACATTGGATGCGCTCGGGTATCCCCACTCTGGGTGTCTCAGCTCAGTGTTTGATTTAGGAGCTGTATCTAAAATGTTCCCACCAGGGACCATATCTTGATCGAGGCTGCTGCACCCGGCCAGAATGCCACAAACAATTAAAAACCAATGCTTCATACCATTACCAACGTAGAAAAACTCTTGTTCATTGTGTCGACAAAACACGCCGAATCTTTAGCGCTTTTGTCCACCGACTGGTTTGTCTATGCAGCGTTCATGCCACTGGAGTCAATGCAAAATCATCTCTCAAATAAAACGCAACACTAAAATACCCTACCCTTACAGTCCATACGTCAGGCAAAGTCTGTTACCAATGGTCTCACTTTATTGTTATTTAATGGTTTTAGTCACTATCGTTAACCGATAAACTAACGCAAATTTCTCATTTAGAGCACTACTATGTTAAAAACCATATCGAAAGGCTTTGCTGTTGTTGTTGCCGTAATGGCTTTGTCGGCATGCGATAGCGGCAAGAGTCAGCCTCAGCAAGGCAAACAATACGAAGTTTTGCCAGTATCCCTTGAAGAATATGATTTAGCTCCCCTGACTGAAGCATTCTCTTTAACTTGTGGCCACTGCCGCTCAATGGAAGAGTTTGTCCCTCAAATTGAATCATTGACCGATCAAAGCGTTGAAAAAATGCATGTAACGTTCAATGAAAGTGCACAAGTGAGCGCCATCATCTTCTATACTGCCGTAATGCAGCTTGAATCAACACCAGATAAAGCGTTTATGGCGGATCTTTTTACTGCTGTGCAAATGGGTGCCGATGCAACGGCTGAGGAACGCCAAATCGCCGTAGAGAAAGCCTTTGAGTCTCGCAACCTTATCAGCCCTTACCATTTAGATGAAGCACAGCAAAAAACGCTGTTTGAGTACATCACTAAGGCAGAAGCGATCACGACTCGCGGCCAAATTAACTCCGTTCCAGCCTTTATCGTAAACGGAAAATATCAAGTGATTACTGGTGGTCATGACAGCGTTGAAGCCATGGCAGAAACCATCAACTTTTTGCTAAAACAACCTAAATAGACAAGGAGATTACGTGTCTAAATTTTTGTTTCCTCTTATTATTTTTATTTTGGCGGGCTTTTTCATTTACCGTACTTGGACAAACCATAAAGTAGCGGATGAAAACTTTGCCAAAGGCCAAGCATTCTTACTAGAAAATGCGAAAAAAGAAGGCGTTATCACAACAGAAAGTGGCCTTCAATACATGGTTCTTGAAAAAGGCGAAGGTGAGGTTCACCCAACTGCAACAAGTAAAGTAAAAGTACACTACCACGGCACCTTGATTGATGGAACGGTATTCGATAGCTCTGTTAATCGTGGTGAGCCGATTTCATTTGGTCTTAACCAAGTCATTAAAGGCTGGCAAGAAGGTCTACAATACATGGTAGAAGGTGAGAAAATCCGCCTTTTCGTACCAAGCACGCTTGGCTATGGTAAGAGTGGCTCTGGCCCAATTCCACCAGCAAGTGTTTTGATCTTTGATGTTGAACTGCTAGAAATTCAATAAATCTAGAAAGCTTTGTCTTAAAGCCAAAGTATCAAAACCAAAAACGCCGCGAACCACGCGGCGTTTTCTGTTTTAAGAGAGGTTAAAAACCAATATAGTGATCCGAAAGCAATGCAATGAACAACGCCAAAAGATGATAGATAGAGAATTTAAACGTCTCCATCGCGGTATTTGGCTCTGGTGCATATTTTAGCTTCCATGCATGGTACATAAAGCCAACATTGAGTAGTAGCGAGGCAAAAAGATACACCACGCCGACCATGCCAACCAAAACCGGTAGAACACAAACCAAAGTCAATAGCACCGTATACAACAGAATAGAAGTTTTGGTGTACTCAATGCCGTGTGTCACTGGCAGCATGGGAATATCTACCTTGCGGTAATCCTCGACACGATGAATAGCGAGAGCCCAAAAATGTGGTGGCGTCCAGATAAAAATGATCATCACGAGCAGCCAAGCATTCGCATGTAATTGCCCTGTTACAGCAGTCCAACCGAGAAGAGGCGGCATCGCACCGGCAATCCCTGCAATGACGATATTTTGGGGCGTAGCACGTTTGAGGTACATTGTGTATACCATCGCATAGCCGAGCAAACTCATCAAAGTCAACCATGCCGTCAGCGGGTTGACCATCGCATATAGAAGTACAAACCCTAAGACACCTAAAACTGTAGCGAAGGCTATCACCGATGATGGCTTAGTCTCACCCGATGGCAATGGTCGTTTGTGTGTGCGTGCCATTCTCGCATCAATTCGGCGGTCAATTAGATGATTAAACGCTGCCGCAGACCCGGCCATCAGACCAATCCCCGTTAGGCCAACTACCGCCTGCAACCAGGGGAAATCATCAACCGGGGCTAAGCTCATCCCTACTACTGCCGTCACCAACATTAACGCCACCACTTTAGGTTTCGTTAACTTCAAATAAACGGAACTTAGTCGCTTTCGCCCATTTAACGACAGCGCGATTTCTTTACTCATAGCGAACTCCTTTCGCGGTGTAATTCCAAGCCGTTTTACCCTGCCACAAGTAAAACTGGCTAACACAAACGAGACTCAACATAACAGCGGCACCAAGGTTGTGCGCCACCGCGACATAGATAGGAAGTTGAAATACTACGTTGCTTACACCCAGCATAATTTGGCACACCAGAGTGAATAACAACCACCCTCCGATTCTCTGTGAATGATGAGAATCTTGCCTCATAAGCCCAATACTATAAGCCAATACCACGGTGGCGGTAACAATAGCGCCTATACGATGAGTGACGTGTATAGTCATTCTTGCCGGATACTCCAAAACACCAAATTCATAATTCTCGAATCCAGTTTGCCAGAAAGAAAACGCTTCTTTCCATGAGAGATGGCTCATCCAGTCTCCCTCACAAATCGGCAGTGTGGTACACATCAGCGCAGCATAATTTGACGAAGTCCACCCTCCAAGGAGCACTTGCACCAAAACGACCAGAAAAACCAACAATGAAAAGCCTCTCAGAGAGCTAGAAGATGGAGAGAAATAGAGATTGTTTTGCGCTTTTAATTGGCAGTAAAAAATCGCCTGTAACGCCAATAAAACAAAACCACCGAGCAAGTGAAGCATCACGATGACGGGCATTAATTTAAGAGTAACTGTCCACATTCCCAAAAGTGCCTGCCCAATCACCAATACGCTTAGCAACATCGGAATGGTTGAATTTACACGCTCAGACCTTATTGATATCGCTGCCATCGCAAAAATGACTAAACCTAACGTTCCCGCAAAATAGCGATGAATCATCTCAAGCCATGCTTTCTCATGCTCTACTGCCCGCTCGGGGAAGTTCAGGTTAGCACGTATGACGTCTTCTTCTTGATGCGGCACAGAAAAGTGCCCATAACAACCAGGCCAATCCGGGCAACCTAACCCTGCATCTGAAAGGCGAGTATATGCCCCTAACATGATCACCACGAGAGTTAGCAGCAAACTGAATCTAACCAACTGAATTAATTTCATATGCACTTCCTCTAACCGACTCGTGACAGTTTTAAGAGCTTGCGTAAGTCCGCCAACATACCTTTATTCAATAGGACTAAGTCCTCATTTGGTTTCGGCGAGTAAGACATCACCAGTTGCCCAAGAGGATCAACGATCAACATTTGCCCAGGTTTCACTTTTGCGGTAACCAATTCATTCATTTGCATCGCTAACATCGATACTTCCATGGGATCTGAATGCTCAGTCTGCCAAACGACTGGCACTACTCGCTCTTGATACTTACCTAAAGCAACATGACTTTGCTGAAGCAGGTAAAGCTGCTGTTTACACTGTTCAGTGCATTCGTTAGGCAATACATAAGCGAGTTGCCAACCATGGTCTTTGAGAGGTGACTCTTGACCAAGCTGCTCTAACGTCGTGTATGGTTCGACTAACTCGCCTCTATTGGTCACTCCGCTTTGATACCACCCTTGTGTGAGAATGACTTTTGCAATGACAGCGGGAAGCGCGAACGTACAAACCAGCGCAATCAACATTAGTCGTCCTTTGGTTACTTTAGATGTCATGCTTCACCTCCATGTGACGCAACTTTTTTTGCCAACGAACAAAAACAATTAAAGTCAGTATTAAGAAAACACCTGCCATCGAAAACCATTGAATCGAATAGCCAAAATGTTTGGCACTATTGAGTGGTAATGGATTCCAAGGAAAGTCATAGGGCCAACGAGTTAAATTGTCTGGCTGCAAGACTGCGGGCATAAGTTCAATATTCAGTAGCTGATTCAATTGCGCGATGTTTAGGTTTTGCACGCGAATAACATCGCCAACTTCCGGCATTAACTCTGAGCTCAGTGGATTAGTAGATTTTCGGTACAGGCGTCCTGTGATGAAAATCGAATTATCGAGTTTGGTGACCGTTGGTAACATTGAGCGATCTGCTCTTCCCTCGACAAAACCAAGCTCCAATAACGCATAGGTACTAGGCTCATCGCTCGTCAATACAATCTGAAATGCTAAATATCCCACACTGCCTTGATGCGTTTGGTTGTCTAACAAAATTACGGGAAACGCCTGAGGAACAACATTAACTTCCACTTTTTTCCCGAGGATACTTTCCTCTCGCCAGTCGTTGTCTTCAAGAACGACGCTTAGTGCTTGGTACGCACTATCCGCACGCGCGAGAATGGCTTGTTCCAATGCTTGTTTTTCTTGCCCTCTCTCAAACTGCCAAAAACCCAGTTTGACCAAAAGAGAAAACACAACCACAGTTAAACCAACTGCAACCCAAAACCGTTTCGATAGCCATAATTGTCTTGATAACAACAATGATGAAACCGGAGGTGCCATGTCCACCGTATTTCTATTCAAACTGACGCTTGTCCTTTTGCTGCTTTTCATTATCTTCAACCTCGCAAAAGCGCTTATCGAAATGGTTCGTGAAGACCCAGATAATCCTGAAAAAAGAGACAAACCCATGAGTCATTACTTAGGCCGTCGAGTCATGTTCTCCGCTTTGGTGGTCGTCCTTTTGCTTATTGCGCTCAGCTCGGGTTGGCTAGCACCAAACCCTCGCCCTTATTAGTCGAACCAAGAGTTCACACTGCGCCTAAAGTACGTAAACAAACACAAACAGACATAACCAAACCACATCCACGAAATGCCAATACCAGCTGCCGGCTTGAAAGGCAAAATGGTTCTTTGGCGAAAAGTGATCTTTAGCGATTCTGAACAGCAGCACGATCAAGAAGATAGTCCCAAGACAAACGTGTAAACCGTGGAACCCCGTCAACATGAAGAACGTGTTACCGTAAATACCGGACTGCAACGTGAGCCCTATGTCTTGATAAGCATGAACATACTCAACCGCTTGGTAATATAGGAAAAAGCCAGCAAGTACGATGGTTATCTCTAACCAAACAATCAGTGCCGTTCTTTTGTCTTGTTCAAGGCTTATATGCGCCATATGTAGCGTAATAGACGACAATAGCAGCAAGATAGTATTGGTAAGGGGTATGCCCTGCCACGGCATAGCTTGTGTTGTTTCTCCCCCCGGTGTCAGTGTGAGTGGCCACATCGCTTCGAAGGTTGGCCACAGGACTTCGTTGGTCATGAAGTTATTATCTGCCCCACCTAACCAAGGCACAGAAATCATTCTGGCGTAAAACAAGGCACCAAAAAAGGCACCAAAAAACATCACTTCAGAAAAGATAAACCAGCTCATTCCTTGGCGAAAAGAACGAGTAATTTGCGAGCTGTATTTTCCACTCAGTGATTCAGTAATCACATTACTAAACCAACCAGCCAACATGTAAAGCAAGAACAAGAAGCCCACCGCTAGCACAATGCCACCAATGGTTCCCACTGCACCGTCACTTTGTGTCCCCTGGACGGTCATGCCCGCGCCAACAGCAACCAAAAACAGAGCAAATGCACCGATGATCGGCCAGCTACTTTGAGCGGGAACATAATATGTTCCTGGCTTGTTACTCATAATTTCTCTCCTTACTGACCAACCTTGGTCTGTATCTCTCTCCCTGAGTGGCTAAGAGCCTGTAGGAGGGGGAAGTTTATAGAGTGTGTAAGACAGCGTTAACGTGTGTATAGACTCCGGCAAGTCCGGTTCGATATAAAAAATCAACGGCATTTGAGCTTGCTGTTTACCATCCAGAGGCTGCTGGTTAAAACAAAAACACTCAATCTTATTGAAGTAAGCAGCTCCAGTCCCGGGAGAAACAGAAGGAACGGCTTGCCCCACCAACTTCTGCCCGCTTTCATTAAATGCAAGGTATTCGGTTTGTACGACTTCACCTGGGTGAACATCCATCGAAATCACTTTGGGTCTAAACTCCCAAGGCATATCTGGGCTGACATGCGCCATAAACTCCACGCGAACAGTTCTGCTCATGTCCGGTTGCATACCTGTCGGTTGAATGGCGGCTACTTCACTTGTCTTTCCATTGATTCCCAGTGCGTCGCACATCACGTCATAAAGTGGGACCAGTGCATAGCCGAAGCCAAACATTAACAGGGTCGCCAAAAGCAACTTCACGGTGAGCTTCTTGTTTGATGGATTCGGTTTCATGTCACTCACCCCACTCTTTGCTAGTCAATCTTAGGCGGTGTAGTAAACGTATGATGCGGCGCAGGGCTTGGCACTGTCCACTCTAAGCCTTCCGCACGTTCCCACGGTTTTGCAGAAGCCTTCTCCCCGCCACGAATACACTTGATCACCAACCATAAGAAGATCAGTTGTGACAACCCAAATGCAAACCCACCAATTGATACTATTTGATTAACATCAGCAAACTGAATGGCGTAATCCGGTATGCGCCTTGGCATGCCTGCTAAGCCTAGGAAGTGCATTGGGAAAAACAGGACATTGACGGAAATAATTGAGCACCAGAAATGCCATAAACTCAGCTTGTGGTCGTACATATTGCCCGTCCACTTAGGTAGCCAGTAGTATGCTGCTGCCATGATCGAGAATACCGCACCAGATACCAACACATAATGGAAATGGGCAACCACGAAGTAAGTGTCATGATATTGGAAATCCGCCGGCACAATCGCCAACATCAGTCCCGAGAAGCCACCAATGGTAAACAGCACAATAAAGGCAATGGCAAACAACATTGGCGTTTCAAAGGTCAGAGCTCCACGCCACATGGTGGCAACCCAGTTAAAGACTTTAACCCCCGTTGGTACCGCAATCAGCATAGTGCAATACATGAAGAAGAGCTCAGCAAAAACTGGCATCCCCGTGGTAAACATGTGGTGCGCCCACACAAGGAAAGATAACAATGCAATGCTGCACGTCGCGTAAACCATCGAATGATAACCAAACAGCTTCTTACCACTGAAAGCAGGCAGAATGGCGGAGATGATTCCAAACGACGGTAAAATCATGATGTACACTTCTGGGTGACCAAAGAACCAAAAGATGTGTTGGAACATTACCGGGTCACCACCACCAGCTGCGTCAAAGAAGCTAGTCCCGAAATATTTGTCAGTAAGAACCATGGTCACCGCACCCGCTAATACCGGCATAACCGCGATTAGCAAGAAAGCGGTAATTAACCAAGTCCAAACAAACATTGGTAACTTGAACCAAGTCATTCCCGGAGCTCGCATATTTACGATCGTCACGATAACGTTGATCGCGCCCATAATGGAGCTGATACCCATGATATGCACAGAGAATACAAACAGCGCAGTGCTATCCGGGCCATAAGTCGTGGACAGCGGAGCATAAAACGTCCAACCAAAATCAGGACCGCCGCCAGGTAAAAACAACGAGCTCAACAAGATGAGAAATGCAAAAGGTAAGATCCAAAAGCTCAAGTTGTTCATGCGCGGCAGCGCCATATCTGGAGCGCCGATCATCATCGGGATCATCCAGTTAGCAAGCCCCGTAAATGCTGGCATCACCGCACCAAATACCATCACTAAACCGTGTACCGTGGTCATTTGATTAAAAAACTGCGGATCGACTAGCTGTAGCCCTGGCTGGAACAGTTCGGCACGAATGATCATAGCCATCGCACCACCTGTTAGAAACATCGCAAAGCTAAACCAAAGGTAGAGGGTGCCTATGTCTTTATGGCTTGTAGAATACAACCAACGAGTGATGCCCTGGGGTGCATGATGCTCGTGACCATCATCAATCGCAATGGTACTGTTCGCACTGGCTTCTGCTGGCGCAGACTTCACTGCCTTATCTATTGGCTTACTCATATTTCCTCCTTAGCACTGCCTTGTGCTTTAAAGGCATTCACATCGGATGCTTGCACTGTATCGCCAGTATCGTTGCCCCATGCATTTCGTTGATATGTGATAACCGCGCCAATTTCTTTGTCACTTAACTGATTAGAAAAAGCCTGCATTGCGGTGCCCGGGCGACCGTTGACAATAATATCTATGTGCTCTGTAACATCTCCGGTTGCAATAGGACTGCCTTTAATCGCGGGAAATGCACCCGGAATCCCCTCACCATTTGCCTGATGACAGACAGCGCAGCGCGCCGTGTATATAGATTCGCCTTGCGACATCAATTCATCCATAGATAAGTCTTGAGAGAGCGCTTCTTGTGCCGCCGCTTTTTGAAGTGCGAGTTCTTGCTTCTTACTCGCTAGCCATTCATCGAACTTCTCTTCTTCCATCGCATGCACCACCACCGGCATAAATCCGTGTGCACGACCACATAGCTCCGCACATTGGCCGCGATATACGCCTGGCTCATCAATTCTTGTCCATGCTTCATTAATAAAACCTGGAATGGTGTCTTTCTTGACGGCAAAGTCTGGTACCCACCAAGAGTGAATGACATCATCAGAAGTCATCAAAAAACGCACTTTGCGATTCACAGGCAACACCAAAGGGTTGTCTACTTCCAGTAAGTAATGTGCGCCTTTAGCTTCGATTCCATCAATTTGTTTTTGGCTGGTGGCAAGCAAACTAAAAAACTCAACATCTTCGCCAAAATAGCTGTAATGCCATTTCCATTGCGAGCCTGTGATCTTGACCGTGATATCCGATTGGCTTGTGTCTTCCATTGCGACTAAAGTTTTCGTTGCGGGAATCGCCATAGCGACAAGAATGATGATGGGTATGACCGTCCAAATAATTTCCACTTTTGTACTTTCATGGAAATGTGCGGCAACTGCTCCTTTTGACTTACGATGACGGAAGATGGAATAGAACATCACACCAAAAACAATCAAAGCAATTACACAGCAGATATAGAAAATCAGCATATGTAATTCATACACTTGCCCACTTATCTCTGTGACCCCTTTTGTCATGTTGTAGTCATTTTCCTTTGACCAACCAAAAGAGGAAAATGTGATTAAAATCACATTCAGTGATAACGCTAGAGTAGTCGTTAATCTTTTCAAAAGATCTCTCCTCTGCTCAGCCGCTACGCCTACGCGAGCTTCCTTGCGTCCCGATGCAAATATCGAACAACTTTACGAAAAATCACAAAAACTACGATTTCGACACGGTTTGTTATATTTATGTTAAAAGGCTAGTTATAGTTCCAAGGTTCTTCAAGAAATTAAATATGATTAAATTTTGTTCGGATAAGAAAAATTAATTCGGTTTATCGATTGCCCTCTTTGAAATGTAATTGAGAACCATTTACATTAATTTAAAAGAAAACATTGAGATACTTACCAAACGAAGTGTCCAAGAAAGTAGGCTCCCCCTACTAAGGAATGACTGATATGACAGCACTAATTACGCAATGGCTAGAACGAGACCCTGATCCTAAGACTCGTGAAGAGCTACAACACCTCGTCGATACGAACAATGAACAAGAACTTACTGATCGCTTTGGCTCACGCCTTGCCTTTGGTACTGCAGGCTTACGTGGCAAAGTGGGCGCAGGTCCAAACCGAATGAACCGCTTGGTGATTCAAGAGACCGCCACTGGTTTAGGGAACTATTTGCTTGAGAAAGTCAAAGATGCCGCGAGTCGTGGTGTCGTTATTGGCTACGACGGTCGTCCCGATTCAAAACAATTCGCGCATGATACCGCATCCGTACTGACGGCCCTTGGTATCAAGGTTTACCTAACGTATGACGTTGCAGCAACCCCAATTGTTGCGTTTGGTGTCCGTACATTGAATGCTGCGGCTGCTGTTGTTGTTACTGCCAGCCACAATCCACCAGAATACAATGGCTTTAAAGTATATTGGGAGAATGGCGCACAGATTATTCCTCCGCACGACTCTGGAATCGCAGCGAAAATTGATGACGCAACAACGAAGCCATTACCTTTAATGTCTCTCGATGATGCAAAACAGCACGGTTTGTTAGTTTGGTTGGAAGACGACTACTACCAAACTTACCGTAAGACAATGAATGAAAACGCGCTGCTTACTCCTGACAACAACACCGATATTTCTATCGCTTACACTGCGATGCATGGCGTTGGCGCGAATATGGCGGAAACGCTACTTGCCGACGCAGGCTTCCAAAAAGTGGCAAGTGTTAAGGAACAACGCGAACCTGATGGAAGCTTCCCAACCGTCAACTTCCCAAACCCTGAAGAAGCCGGTGCAATGGATATGGTGATGGCATTAGGTAAGTCCGTAGATGCCGATATCGCTTGCGCGAACGACCCAGATGCGGACCGTTTTGCCGTGGCAGTTAAACGCCCAGATGGCGAGTATCAAATGCTAACGGGTGATCAGGTGGGCTCACTGTTTGGCGATTACTTGTTGGAACAGCAACCTAACGCTTTGGTTGGCAACACCATCGTATCCTCAAGAATGCTGAGCAGCATCGCTAAGGCGCATGGCGCACAATACTATCAAACATTAACTGGCTTTAAATGGCTTACTAACGTTGCCATGGAACAAGAGACAGAAACCAACCCATTCTTGTTTGCTTATGAGGAAGCGCTCGGTTATACCGTGGGTAACAAGGTGTGGGATAAAGATGGTTTATCTGCAATCGTCGCGTTTTCACAGCTAACAGGCAAGCTTAAAGCGCAAGGCAAAACACTGTGGGATAAACTGGAAGAGCTGTACCGCGAGCACGGTTTCTACTTCAACGCACAACGCAGCATCGCTCTCGACCCGAACTCTCCACCAATCGGCGACAAACTCCGAGCCAATCCACCAACAGAGATTGCTGGTAAAAAAGTTGCAGTAACCGAAGATCTAAAAACATCGGTTCGCATGTTTGACGACGGCTCTGAAGAATCCATTGACTTACCAGCAAGTGACGTATTGATTTATCACCTAGAAGATCAATCTCGCGTGATTGTTCGTCCTTCTGGTACTGAGCCAAAACTAAAATGTTACTACGAAGTCATCAACCTCTTCCCTGCGGATATGAGCTATGAACAAGCACAGCAAGCAGCAGAAGCGAAGATGAACGAACTTATCGACGCGCACCAGCAAAGTTTGTAAGTCAAAGAGAAACATAGATATTTGATACAACAAGAGGCGCAAATTCGCGCCTCTTTTTTGATTTTCACTAGAACAAGTCAAGCTAACCCGTGCTTTCCCTAGCCTACAATTTCCTTTTGTAGAAAGTACTTGTGGATGCCCTCTGCAGGATAGCCTGAGTACTGCCCCACTTTCTCAAAACCCAATTTGAGATAGAACTCAAGAGCTTGAAAGCTGTAGGTATCCAAATAAACATGGGTAACCCCATGAGGCTTTACTTTTTGTTCTAGCATCAACATTAATTGACTACCGAGACCAGAGGTTCGACTTTCAGCGTCTACCCACAAAAACTCAACAAACACCGTATTTTTAAACATTTCGCCAGTCAAGCCACCCATGATCTTGCCATTCTCATCTTTTGCGAAACAGCCTACAGCATGCACTTCCCCTTCAGGTAAATGCACTCGGTTATAAGATCGAATACCTTCACGAACAAAATCAAGGTCTGTTTGATCTGGATTTAAACAAAATTCAAGCTTCATATATCCTCTCCTTAGGAAACACCAATATCCTAAAACAAAAAGCCAGCAATTGCTGGCTTTCTAATGGAATATGATAACTTTACAAGGCGAAACTACTCAGCATCCACAACGCCAGAATAACAAACACTAACCCCATTAGTTTATGTTGATACGTGCGGAATTTTTCGTTCTCGAGCAGCCCTTTGCCCAATGTGCCTGCTAACCCAACAAGTAATAAATTGAATGACAAGCCAAGAACGTTCAACAATAACCCTAGCGCTAGCATCTGCTCACCGGAAGATGCAGTGATATTGCTTGAGACAAACTGCGGCAAAAACATCACAAAAAAGACCAAGGCTTTAGGGTTAAGCAAATTACTCATCAAAGCACGCTGATAATAAGTTGATGCCATTTTGTTTTGACCATCAAGCTCTGGAGCCGAAGATACCTCAGCTCGTAAGCAGTCCCAACCCATTTTTAACAAGTAAGCGCCACCTAATAGATGAAGGACTTTAAGGGCTATTGGGCTCATGGCAATCAGGGTAGATACGCCCATCGCAGCAAGCAAAGTAAGAATAACACCAGACGTCGCATTGCCTAAGCTAGCAAACAGACCGACCTTCTTACCGTAACTCATACTTGAGCTCGCTATCAGCAACATATCAGGCCCTGGTAAGAGCAATAAGGCGACAACTGCGGTGAGATAAACAGGAAGTACAGATAAATCAATCATGATGGAACCGCTTTTCTACAACAAGGCGGCGAATGTTATACCAACAAAATAACATCATCCAGCCCAAAATAGCCAAGATAAATCAAAAAATAAAAATCATAGTTTGCCCAGACGAAAAATAGCAATCAATTCGCCTGTTTATCAAAATCGAATAGCAATTTTGTACAAAAATAAGCACGATGGATCCGTTACACTTCTAAAATGATTTTCTTGAGCAGACCGGATAAAGATGAAAGAAAAGAATAAGGAAATCGCTACCTTCAAGATAGCTCAAGAGCTCGGAGGTTTAGAGCTTCTCGATGCAAAGTATGAGAAGCAGAATTTTTCACGCCATAGCCACGAAGGTTACACTATTGGTGTCATCGAAAAAGGGGCACAACAATTTTTTAGGACTGGCGGGAATCATATCGCGCCACAGGACAGCATCATCCTTGTTAATGCAGATGAAGTACACAACGGGCATTCAGCCTCGGAAGGCGGCTGGGAATACAAAGCAATGTACCCCGTACCTCAGCAGTTTCAAACTTTAGGACAAGAGCTTGGTTCACCAAATGTAGCTCTACCCTATTTCCCTCAACCTGTGGTTTACGATCCTGAGCTGGCTAGTCAGTTACGACTGGTATTTGAAACACTAGAAAAATCAGACAACCGTTTATTGAGAGAAACTTTGGTTTACGGCACGTTGATCAAGCTAGCCAGTAAACACAGCACTCATCGGGCACCACTGAAAGAGTCAACCAGAGCTCAGCGACAAGTGCAGCTCGTCAGAGAATTTTTGGAAGACTTTCCACAAACGGACGTCTCACTAGAAGAACTCGCGAAACTGTCTGGATTAAGCCCTTTTCATCTACTGAGAGAGTTTCAAAAGCAATTTGACTTTCCGCCTCATGCCTATCAAATTCAGCAACGTTTACGTATGGCGAAGAAGCTATTAAAAATGGGACAAAAAATTTCAGACGTGGCACAAGAATGTGGCTTCCATGATCAAAGCCATCTGCATCGACACTTTAAAAAAGCCATGGGCGTCACTCCCGGCCAATACGTCCGTCACAGCTAAAGCAGCAATATTGTACAAGGCGTTATGCGACTACCGAGCTATCTTGGTAATCTGATTTAGGAATAAATAAGAAGAAACTATGGACCACACTTTGCCGTTACAAAAAGAATCAAAAGCCACGCTATTTTGGCAAGGTACACTTGCGATGATGCCTTTGAGTATCGCAGTGCTCCCTTGGGGCTTACTCGCAGGCTCATTCGCAATTGATACTGGGCTTCACCCTTTGGAAGGACAAGCACTATCCGCCATTTTGTTCGCAGGTTCTGCACAGCTCGTCGCGATGGGAATGATTAAAACGGGAGCAGGTCTAGTGACCATGTTACTGACAACGTTTTTTATCACCTCTCGACACTTCCTCTACAGTGTATCGATGCGCAGTAAAATTGCACCGCTCCCTCTAAAATGGCGATTATCACTCGGCTTCTTACTTACTGACGAGCTGTTTGCGATTGTAGGCCACCATTCCGATAAACAATTTAATCGCTGGTATGCACTTGGGGCTGGTCTGAGTTTTTACCTGTTTTGGAATGTCGCGACATTGACGGGCATTATTGCGGGAAGTCTAATCCCTGAACTGAACGAAATGGGTTTGGAATTTGCTGTGGCCGCAACTTTTATCGCGATAGTAGTACCCACCATTAAAAATGCAGCGGTGCTCGCGAGTGTTATTGTGGCTTTGGTGAGCTCAGTTGCCCTAACCTATTATCAAATTGAGGGAAGTTTGATGATTTCAAGCATTTTAGCCATGCTTACTGGTTACTTTGTGGAACAAGTAAAGGAGAAACGCTAATGATCATGTTGGCTATTTTACTGATGACGGTACTTGTTTTCACCAGCCGCTACTTGTTTTTAGAACCCAAGCTACCATTGCGATTAGGGACGCGCACTCAAAAAGTACTCAATTACGCTAGCCCAGCAGTACTGACTGCGATCTGGGCACCTATCGTTTTCATTCCAGATGGGGAGCTCAGCGTCAATGTGCAAAACCCATTTTTACTGGCTGCCGTACTAGCTGCTTTAATCGCGTATTTTACTAAAAATGTTCTTTTAACGACGGTTATCAGTATGGTGGTATTTCTCGTTCTACGAATTTGGCTTTAATCCGCCAACCACTCAATCTCCAACAAGGTGACATCGCCACACTTTAATCGACCAAGGAAGATGTCACCTTCATGTACCTCACCAACGCCCTTTGGTGTACCGGTCATCACTACATCGCCATCTTGAAGTGTTGTGTAACTGGTTAATTCATCCAGGATAGTTAGCGGCGGATAGAGCATTTGGTTAACGTGACCTTTTTGTACACGAACACAGTTGATTAAGAGCTCAAGGTTAAGATCATTGATATCAATGTTATCCAAAGAGACAAACCGACTAAACACAGCAGAGCCATCAAATGCCTTAGCTCGCTCCCACGGCAACCCCTGATTTTTAAGCGAGGATTGCAAACCACGCTTGGTCAGATCCAATCCCAAACCAACCGCTGAATAACGTCCATCCTTGATCAAAAAGCAGATTTCAGCCTCATAATGAAGGGGCTCTTGATGGAATGAACGCAGAGTTGTTGATACGGAAGTTGCGGGTTTATTAAATACCACCATTTGCTCAGGCATTGCATTATTAAGCTCATGAATATGTTCAACGTAATTTCGTCCAACACAAAGCACTTTACCCACTTCTACTTTCTTTTCTTCAACTTGAATAACACTCATCATTCTTCCCTGCAAAACAAAAATCCCATCATAATCTAACCTATTGACTTAACGACACTAAATAGCAACCTCTAGTGTAAAAAATAAGACATTCACCCCGTTTTGAGTTTTGTATCATCTAATTGAAACAGCAAAGTATTTGTAAAACAAATAGACAAAAAAGCCAGCACGAGGCTGGCTTTAGATCAATGAGCTGAATAATAGTTCTCGCTAAATCCTATTATAGGTAGTAACGAGCACCTAACGCCCATTTGTCATCAGTTTCACGACCATTGTCGTCATTTAGGTCAAACTGGTAACCCGCGTAACCAACAAATTTAGGCGTGAAGTTGTATTCTGCTTGTAGTGCCATTTCTTCACGAGCAGTTTCTGTTTTAGAGCTCTTAAACTCTTTACCTTCCACCATCTCATAGTTAACACTCAAGTTTAGGCTGTTTGCTAGAGCGTATGCGATGATCGCTTCGTATGCATCACTTTCTTCTAAACGGTCGCCTTTTGCACTGAAGTTCATGTTTTCGTTTGAACCATAAACCGCAGCAAGGAATAGGCCTTGGCCGTACGCACCGTAAGATGCTGATACAACGTGTGATTCCGCCGTGTGCTTACCTGCATATGCAGGGTGCTGGAAATCGCCGCCATTGTAAGAGTAACCGATTTTAGCGCCCATGATTGAGTAAGAAAGCGCAGCTTGCACACGGTCATCGTATTTAGCACCGCCAGTTATAACTCCAGCATCGTTGCGCGTGTAATCATCGTTTGCACCCTGCCAACCAAGACCAAAGTTGATCACACCCGCTTCACCCAGCTCGATGGCATTACGGTAAGAAAGCATTTTATCCGCACGGCCAGTGCCAAGGTTTCCATGATCGTCATAGATGAAGTCGTTGGCAAACGCGATTGGCATATCTGCAATACCTGCGACATCGTAGTAAGGTGACCATTGCGTACCACCTACTGCACGACCATAAACCTCATGCGTTATACCTAAGTAACCTAGACGAGTTTTAAACGACTCTTCACCACCGTCTAAGTAGTTTAGCGCCCATTCACCACGTGCGTCTGCGGTGAAGCCATTACCCAAATCCTGTGTCGCAGAGATATTGATACGAGGAGAGTTAGTACCCACATCCGTGTCACCTTGCTCTGATCCATTTAAATTAACAGAAACGTGGCCGCCCATCGAAAATGTTGTGCCATCGTTATTATATAGTTCCACTGCAACTGCTTGAGTACCGAAGGTTGCTGCCGCGATTGCCGCTGCTAATAATTTTTTATTCATTTCTAAATCCATTACTTATTAGTTGGTTAGTCAGTTTTAGACCCGGCTTTGGTTCACTTTCGTAAAAACGAAATGATGAACAAAGAGAGGAATACAAAGGCTATCCGAGGCATCGTTTCCACCAGATTAGTTTTACCTTTGTGTAACAACTGCCGACACTTTATTTGATTAGTTCCTGACAACCGAGTGAAAAGTTCTCAGACAAAACCTAAAAAGCAATCGTTTACTTAGCCTTCAAGAAATCGAGAAATAAAAACCTTACAATAAGAAATGCTTTAGAGAGAGTTAGCTCACAAATAGCTGATGATTCGCTATTTTTAGGCCAAACTTCCCTGCCAAATTGAAATGTTTACTTACATTTAGGGTCAAGAAACAATTCAGGAACTTTTTGAAAAAAACACAGTCTTCAACGGAGAGGAAAAAACCTCAAAAAAGATAAACCTTTCTTTTTATAAGTGGTATGAGAAGGGGCACTTATTCTCGCCAGCAATAAAAGTGCAATCAAATCATAACTTAACAGAAATCTATCTTTCATTTTCAGCCTTTACCTTAGCGTCATCAACACATCGGGCAAGAAAGCCCATCGATTACAACTAGGGTAATAAGAAAATGAAAAAGGCAGCACTAACTACTGCAATTCTTACAGCATTGGTATCAGCACCATCATTCGCAGCAACTGTATACAAAAACGACGGTACTGAATTAAAAGTTGGCGGCCGCGTTGAGTTTCGTGGTGACTTCATCGGTTCAGACGGTGCTGAAGTTGAAGGTTCCATGGAAGATAAAAGCCGTGCTCGTCTTAACCTAAAAGGTAAAACAGACATCGGCAACGGCCTTTCTGCTTTCGGTGTTTACGAAGCCGAACAAAAAACGGGCAAGAGTGAATTCAAAAACCGCTACATGTATGCAGGCGTCGACTCTGATATCGGTGCTTTCTCTGTAGGTCGTCAAGACATGGCTGCAGTCATCATCTCTGACATGACGGATATCACAGAATTCTCTGGTGTTCAGCAAGTTATTGATTCGTCTTCTGATAAGCAAGACAGCGTTTTCGCATACCGTGGTGCGTTTGATGCACTACAACTTCAAGCAACCTACCAAGCAAACTCTAGCGATAACGAAGATAAATACGGCATCTCTGGAATGTACTCACTACCAATGGGCCTCGACTTTGGTCTTGCATACTCTGGTGGCGATGTAGATAAAGATAACTCTGAAGATCAAATTCTAGGTGGTATCGCTTACTCGATGGACAACCTTTACCTAGCAGGTACTTATTCTCAAGGTTCCCTGACTGACTCTGAAGACTTTACGGCTTACGAGCTAGTCGCAAGCTACAAAGTAGCAAGCAAAGTGACACTTGCAGCTCTATACACAGCTCAAGAGAATGATCCAGACAACGGTTCAAAGTACGACACAGTTGAAGGTATCGAGCTTGTTGGTTACTACAAACTAAACAGCAACTTCCGTACTTACCTGTCTTACTACATCAACCAACTTGATGAAGCAAAAGATGCAACAACAGGTCTAGTAACAGAAGGCGAAGATACACTGCGCCTAGGCGTACGTTACGATTTCTAATTCACTCTTGTCCTAAGAGCGAGTCCACTTGGCCAGCACCTTTGCTGGCCATTTTTTATGTAACCCAACACAACTCGATAAGTTTTCACACTATCCAAGCATCGCTCAGCAATGAAAAACGAGCGTAACGACGCCTACTTCTGCCCTCTTTTAATGCGATTGATCACTAAGTTAGTGCATTTCATCTAATCGACAAAATAGAAAAACCAAAAAACCATTTAAAATCAAACATATAAAAGTTGGCACGTGTTCTGCAATATTATTTATGCAAATGCATGGCAGCGTTTGTGCTTCTCGTTCTTTGTACCTGTTATAACAGGCACGTCCTTTGAATTGGTAATGTCGCCTCCCTCTGGGAGGCATTTTTTTATTGGCGCGAAAAACAATAGGACGTATGATCCCGCCACCTCTATCAAACTGGAATTTTTCAATTGAATCATCATCCTGTTCAAGGTGCGTCCTGGATGCTAACAGCTGGCTTGGCATTCGCCATAGTGAACAGCTTCGCCCAAATTGCTAGCATCAACTTTGGTGTCTCCTCCACCACATTTGCGTTATTCCAATATGCAATCGCCTTATTTGTTATTCTGCCCTACCTACGTACACTTGGGATTAGACGTTCTTTAAGAACCCAACACTTTGGCTGGCATGCATTCCGCATTTTTCTCTCTGTTATCGGGATTCAACTTTGGTTATGGGCTCTCGCTTACCCAGTTCCAATTTGGCAAGGTATTGCACTTCTCATGACCTCCCCGTTATTTGCCACAGTTGGTTCTGGCTTGTTACTCAAAGAGAAAGTAGGTACTGCACGCTGGCTCGCTACATTGACGGGGTTTGTTGGTGCCATGATCATTCTTGAGCCTTGGGCAGACTCATTTACATGGGCGACCCTGCTCCCTGTTGGCGCCGCATTTTTCTGGGCAGCGTATTCATTAATGGTTAAAAAAATGTCGGTAAACGATCCGCCTTCAACCATGGTTGTCTATTTATTACTGCTGATAACGCCATTTAATATCTTGTTAGCGATACCGACGTTTACTATGCCAGATACGTGGACGATATGGGGTGTGCTTTTAGCCGCAGGTGCACTTACAGCACTCGCTCAATGGGCTATCGTTAAAGCATATGCAGTAGCAGACGCCTCATTTGTGCAACCATTTGATCACGCCAAACTGCCTTTGAATGTTGTTGCTGGTTGGTTGGTGTTTGGTTGGGTGCCTCCTGGTCGTTTATGGTTAGGTGCTGCGATTATTATTGCATCTATTGCGTTTATTACGCATTGGGAAGCGAAAAAGACAAAGTTAGTTGAAAGAAAAATCTAATTTAAAAGTTCTATATTTTCAGGAAAGGAAATGAGGAACCCATATGAGTCAACCAATCAAAATTACACTGTATCGCTGGGCTGGTAGTTGGGGCCCATTCAAAGTCAATATTCCTTGTGGTGAATGTACATTAACCAAAGATATTTTAAAGGATACTTTTGAAAACGAACTAGCCGATGTGCCCGTTGAACTTGAAGTAAAAGATTGGTTATCGCACTGGTGGGAACCATTAAAAGCTGGTGCTTGGCATGCACCCATTCTTCTTGTCGAAGGGAAAGTTATCAGCCAAGGAGAAGCATTGAATCGGGGTGTGCTTGTACAGTCTGTTATTGCTGAGTGGGTAAAACGCGATGAGCTAAAAGGCAACATTGTTTATGGTAAAGCAACTTGCCCTTACTGTGTCAAAGCCAAACAATTACTTGACGAGGCTGGCGTTCAGTATGAGTACCATGATGTAGTTAAAGACAGCGCCGCCTTATACCGCATGATTCCTGAAGTAAAAGCCATCATTGGCGAAAAAACACCGGTAACAGTGCCGCAAATCTGGTTAGATGGAAAATATATTGGAGGCGCTGACGATTTAGAAAAGTGGTTATCAGCAAAGGGGCTAGATAAAGTGCCTAACAATGTTGTGGAGATACCAAGCCAATCCGCGTAATTCTAGATTTAAATGTCATCAGTCTTTGAGTAGCGTTTTGCCATGTTGTGCAATATGTTGGCTACTTACTAACAACAAAACAGAGAAAAGCAAAAAGCCCTGATTTTTCAATCAGGGCTTTTTAAATTATTTCGCCAGTTTTTTAATAACACGAGCAAAAACAGAAGCTTTTTTCTTCTTCGCTTTACCGTAAAGCGCTTTGTGCATCGCGTCTTTTGCAATCATCTGGCCAATATAAGCACCACCAAGTTCGTTACCCATGACCTTCTCCTGAATGTATTGACTTAACTATGTTGTAATTTTACACCACAATTAGATAAAAACAAGACTCCAGTCACATTTATTTTGTAATTAACTTTCAGTTTGATTTTCGTGGATTTCTTGAAATGAGCGTCTATCGCTTAGGTTGTTGGTATGTTTTACCCGCTGCGACGTACGTATCTTTCTGTTTGATTTCAAAGAATGTTTCAAAGAACCACGCAGCAAACTTGATCAAGTGATCGCCTTCATTCATGACGTGCTCTACGTATTCTTGCTCTTCTCCGGACTCATCTTCTTGAGTGGTAATATGGTAAATACGTTTCTCACCATCAACTTCTGCAAGGCCAAACTGACCCGTTAGGGATTGCGCCGCTTGTGCAACTTCTTCTTCCTCACACGCCTTCAAGATTTCAAGTGCCTTTGGCATGCTTTCTTGCTGAGTAATTTCTTTTACCAGTGTTTCAAATTCGTTTTGTTGCATTCTTTCACCTAACGATTAGAGATCGGATAGCCATTGGGCAGAAATGTATTCCAAGCTTGAGAGAAGTATCAAGGTTCGCCCTCTTCCTTTCAAACCAAGTCATTCAGTATACACAACAAGCCAGACTTAATTTAGCTGCGCATTTTAGAAAGCCGACCTTCTGGTTGCAAGTATATTCAGATGGAAGTTTCTGCTTGAACCGTCCCTTCTGGCACTTTACGAAATTGGCTTAGTACAAGAACAAAGCAAGAAAGTAACGCAATAAACAAATAAAACACCCCAAGCTGCTGCTGATTCGTAACCCATGAGTCTACTAAGTACCCACCAAACAAACCTGCTAAACACATTTGAATAGAACCAGATAGCGCAGAAACCGCGCCTGCCTGTTGCTTATGTGGTGAAAGTAGCAAACTGATCGATACCGGGAATGACATTCCTTGAGCAAAACTTAAACACGTGAATGCCGTCAGCAATGAAAATACACTGAAGGGGGTAACCAACAACATGAAGCCAGCAACAGCAACAATCGCGAAACTCATCAGCAAGATTTGCTGAGCTTTGTAACGAGCATTGATCAAGTTCAGCACTAAGCTACCCGTCAGCAAACCAACTGATGGTATGATCATCAAAGAGCCGTAATCTGCCGCCGTTAATCCTAACTCTTGTTGCATTAAAAATGGATACAAGGAGAGAGTAACCAGAGCCGATAAATAACTAAGCCAGTTGTAGCTCGCACTACCAATCACTTGTGTATTCGTTAACAGACGCAAATAGTTCGCGCTTACTTCGCCTACTTTAAATTTTCTCTTCGGATAAGGCAGCGTTTCTGGCAGCACCAATAAACCAAGTGTAAAAATTGCCATTAAGTAAATCAGTACAAACACGAAGACAGCATGCCAACTCAGGTGAAAAGCAATCCAGCCACCAAACAGCGGAGCAATAATTGGCATCACTGAAGCAGTGACTGAAATATAAGATAGCGCTTTGGTTAATTGCATACCGTCATAACTATCACGCAGTACTAACCGACCAAGTACCGAAGCGCTGCCCGCTCCTAGGCCTTGCAGTAACCGTCCCGCTTCAAGGGCAACAATGTTGTCCGAAAACGCGATGCAAATAACCGTACCAACTAAATATACACTTTGCCCCAGAATAAACACCGGCCGACGACCAATCGCATCAGACAATGGGCCGTAAAAAAGCTGAGAGATACCGAAGCCAACGAGAAATAGCGTGACGAGATTCTGAATCGAATGTTGCGGCAAATTCAAGTCATGACCAATCAATGGCAAAGAAGGAAGATAAATACTAACGCCAACTTGGCCTGTGGCAATGATCATCATCGCTAATAACAATGGTGTTTTACGCAAACGTTCCTCCTACTTTGTGACAGATTGATGGCAAACAGTGTATATTTGATACTCAAAGATGATAATCAGCTAAGTTGGAAAGGAATTAATTCCCAAGGAGATACAATGGACTGGATTCAAAGCGTGAAGAGTTATATTCGTGTGGTCGAAGAAGGTAGCTTTAATGCCGCAGCGCGGAAACTCAATACCACCAGCTCAGCTATCAGTAAGCGAGTTCAATGGCTAGAAGATAAAATTGGCGTTCAACTACTCAAACGTACGACCCGCTCAATTAGCCAAACTGAAGCTGGTGCTCTGTTTTATCAACGAGCAAAAAGTCAGCTTGATTCATGGCAATCGGTATTAGATGAAACTCGCTCAGTCAACCAATCACCAGCGGGGCTATTAAAGATTGGGGCAACGTTGGCCGTTGGTTCTAAATTTCTAGTTCATTATCTTGATGATTTTCTTGATAAATATCCAGACATCACACTTCAATTAACAACAACGCTACCAGGTCAATTGCCAGAGCTAAGCTTAGACCTGTTTATTAGCCGGGAATTAGAGCAACTGAACTCTCTGAGTTTCAAAGCCACTGCGCTTTTCGAACATAAAGCCCAGTTTTACGCTGCGCCTAGTTACCTAAAAAAATACGGCACCCCACAATGCGTTGAGGATCTGACAGAGCATAATGTCCTGATTTGGGGAGAAAAACCCTCACGAGAAATCAAAACAAATCGAGGCAAACGTATCAGCTTGTCCGGTAACTTTGCCACGACCAACCCAGAAGCGCTGTTTCATGGTGCCAAAAGAGGCATGGGTATTTTGATGACGAACAACGTCATGATCAAAGATGATCTCAAATCCGGCGCGTTAGTCCCTATCCTGCCCGATATCACAGCGGATAAAGCCACTGTATATGCCTACTATCCAAAGCTGGATTATCAGCATACCCGAACTAAGCTATTCCTCGATTATCTCAAATCACGATTAGAAGAGGAGAAGCGCGCCTAGCTTAGCGTTTTTATCGCTATAGCTTTAAAAGGTTCAAGCATAAAAACATGAAAATAATGATTTGTTCGTTCACAAAATTTGAAAAATCTGCCTTAGTAACCGATAGTTTATTTGATGCATATCAAATAATAATTCGTCGTGTCTTACACGATATGTAAATAACAACGCTAGGTGAAATGCTCAATGGGTCAGGTACAAATCAGTTTCCACAAAATTGATGAGATATTGAAGCTAAACGGCACGGCTCAGCTAAACCGAGTCACGCTAGATATTCATCAACACTTGCAGAGCCATTGCACTTGCGTTGTAGAAGTTGCGCATCTTCAGCATTCGGCTCATACCATTTCCTTCGCCAGCAATGGAAAAATTACAGACAACCTAAGCTACCACCTTTCAGGCACCCCCTGTGAAAAAGTGGCGAAAGACATTGGCGAACATATTTTCTATCAAGACCAGGTATACAAGCGTTTTCCTGAAGATCAGATGTTTCAAGAAGATGGCATTCAAGCTTACATTGGCCTGCCATTGAAGACACAAAATGGCGAAGTTCTGGGAATTTTACTGTCTACCTTTACCCGAAGCATCCACGCGAAAGAAGCGCAAGATATCCTCGACTTCCACCGATTTTATGCCAATGTCATTATTCATAGCTTACGTGAAAAGTGGGTCAGTGAACGTTCAGATAAGCTTCTTAATCAGCTTAGCTATGAGGTATCGCATGATAACCTAACTGGACTGCTCAACCGTAGCTGTTTAGCTGATACCTTGGAGACATTAACGCAGCAGGCGACTCGCCCATTCAGTTTGGCGTATCTTGATATCGATAATTTCAAATCGATCAATGATATCAACGGAAACTATATCGGCGACCAAATCATTAAGTTCACAGCTAACGCCATTCAACAGAGCTTGTCGTCGCCAAACAATGCGTTCCGTGTTGCAGGAGATGAATTCGCCTTCATCACGTACGACGAAGATCCTGTCGCCGTGTGTCAGGAAGTACTCGACAAAATTGAAAGCGGCTACAGCGACAAATCTAACCGGATTTCTTTCACCGTTAGTATTGGTATTGCACGTGCCCCAGTACATATGTTGAACAGCGATGAGCTGATTTTGAATGCCAGTCTCGCTCTCAAAGATTGTAAAAAACACCGCGATACACGGATTCAGCATTACGACACACACCTTAGTGCTTTATACCACCGTAGGACGCAGCTTATTGAGGCAATGCGAATCCAGCTAAGTACTGATATACAAGACAGCGATGAGTTGTATGTAGTGGTTCAACCGATCGTCGATATCACGAGCGACCGCTGGAATTACTTTGAAATTTTGACTCGTTGGAATAGCAATATCTATGGAAATATCTCTCCAGCGGAGTTCATTGAAGCTGCCGAACAATCAGGCCTGATTATCGAGTTAGGTGAACGGATTATTGAACTCGCGTGTATCGCAAAGCAAGAACTCGAAGCGAACCTAGGCTATAAAGTCAAACTCTCCATCAATTGCTCAGCGTATGAGCTGGTTGATTCCAACCGTTATATTAATCACTTAACCAACATGGTTGAAAAGTATCAGCACGAAGCAAAAGACTTTGTTATAGAGCTCACCGAGACCGTCTTACTCTCACAAAGTGGCCGTGAACAGATGGTACTTAACTCGTTGCGATACTTGGGTTTTAAAGTCGCACTGGATGATTTTGGTACGGGATACTCAAGCTTGAACTATATACACAATTATCCAATTGATAGCATCAAAATCGATGCTACCTTTGTGCAGAACATGCTCTCAAATACAACCTCTGAACAAGTAGTGTTTTTGATAGCGCAATTGGCAGAGCTGCTTGATGTGGATTTGATTGCCGAAGGCGTAGAAGACGATAGAGCACTACAAAAGTTAATTGAAATGGGCTGCCACTACATCCAAGGTTATTTTTACTCTCGTCCACACAGTGTTGAAGAGATCGTACACCTGATAAATGAACGTGAAGTGCGGAGTGCCTAACGTACTGAACAGACTGCTGTCATAGAATTCAAATCTAGTTAATGCACAAAGTAAAAGAGACCAAGCTATGCTTAGTCTCTTTTTGTTTTTTAAGCGAAGTACTTTATTACAGCACTGCTTTCTCTTTATCGCGTAATAGTCTATCCATTTCATCTCTGTTCGCGACAAAAGTAGCCATCTCTTTCTTAGGAACAGAACTCGCCATTGGGATATTTGCTCGCATAGCGTTAACTGGACGGCCGTATTCAATCAACTCATAGTGAAGGTGTGGCCCAGTCACTCGACCTGTTTTACCAGAAAGACCGATACGCTGGCCTCGAGAAACCTTTTGCCCTTTCTTCACCAAAATCTTACTTAGGTGTAAGTAACGGGTTTTGTATTTGCTGCCGTGCTCAACAACCACGTAGTTACCCGCATAAGGGTGTTTACGAGTCATGATCACTGTACCATCACCAGTAGAAACGACTGGTGTACCGGTTGGTACAGCAAAGTCAGTGCCGTTGTGCGGCGCAACACGCCCCGTTACTGGATGTAAACGATTAGGATTAAAGCCAGAACTGATACGCCAACGGCTACTTACAGGGTAACGCTGGAATGCGCGCTGTAAGCTTTCACCTTTGGCATTGTAGAATTGACCATCAGTATGAAGGTAAGCGGTGATCTCGCGGCCGCGATTATAAATCTTAATCGCCTCAATTTCGTTCTTACCTGTTGGTACACCATTGATGCTTTGTGAGCGACGAACAACTTCAAATCGATCACCTGCACGAAGATCACGTCCAAAGTTAAGTTGTTCTTTGAGTAAGCTTACGACTTGACTCACTTCCGCCGACGTTAAACCTAAACGACTCGCAGAAGAAGAAAAACTGCCTTGAATAACGCCAACTAAAGGTTCTTGGCTCCACACGCCAGGAATGGAAATATCAGTAAAGTCATAGCTACCATCACTATTCAGCTTGTAGACCACTTTATCTGCAATAGAAAATTGCAGTTCCATTTTCGCTAACTCGCCTGTCGCATCATCACGCCAGAAACGGAGCGTATTGCCCGGCTTAAGTGTATCAAGTGCCAAGTAGTTCAAATCCGTTTCCATTACTTTCATTAACGAGCTGTAACCGAAACCGAGCTGACTAAAAATAGTGCTTAGGTTGTCACCTGCTTGGATTTGATATTCGAAGTTCGGGGGAGTGACAACTTCGGCAGTTGTCGCATCAAGAATTTTTTCAACGACCTGAGATTCAGGTAGGTTCAATGCGATGGTTTTGGTTAAAGATGACTCTTTGAGAGAGTGAGAAACACCAATCGCAACTAAAACTGGCAAGGAGTATAACAGCAGCGCTCTACGACTTGTCAGATTCGGCAACCGTCTTGTAATTTCATTTGTAGACACGGGAATTACTATCTCCTTTCAAACAAGGCTCATAGCTTATGCATTCCCGAATAAGAAATCACTAGGAAATTTCGAGATCTAGCGCAGAAAATACTGAATTTTTACAGAACTCAAAAAAAATTCATCACTGTTGCATATGTAAGTTATTCCCTACACGCTGTAATGTGGATGAATTGAATTGATTTGGCGTGTCTGCCATTGCTTGATCATCACCGTGCGCTAAATATGAAAGCGTGATAGTTGTATCACTTTTCCATTCGAGCTGAGTAAATTTCACGCGGTCACCAACAAAAATACTGTCTAAAAGGACAACTCGGCTCGGCACGGGGTCAAACTTGAACAAGCCAACATAGTTAAACGAACCGCTACCTTGTGTCGTTACAATCATCGGTGCAACAACCCATGAAACACCTTCAATCTCACGCTGGCTAATCGACGCAGTTGGAACAAGTACCTGACCTTTTGTCGTACCTGAATCATAGTCACCGATCAAATAGCCGTTTTCTTTATCCCACTCATCAAGAAAAGTGACCGCACCCTGCTCGGGTACTTGGATCGTCCAAGGGTTACGTGCAGTGATCCCAAGCGTCTCTTGCACAATAACGTTAGTTTCTACTTCTGTTTGAGGAAACTTAGCCATGATCTCGTCATCAGACAAACTAAAACGATAAACACCTGCGATCACAACCACAACTAATAAAACGATTGGAATAAGTAGAATAAGTGGTATCGGCAGGATTTTTTTGTGAGTCATGAAGACTTCCTTGTTTCAAGGTATAAACGAAAAGCGAGTATACCATTGTATACCCAAATGATTTCACCTCTTCAAGTGTTTCAAAATTAAACTAAACTGATTGTATCCAAATAGTTTCAAGTCCAGAGCTCATAACGAGCTAGTGACACAAGCTCTGTGCTCTAGGTCTATTGGTGTATTGGGACAAATAGGTAATCACGATGACAAAAACCATTCATACATGCGAGTGCGCCTGCGGTTTAGTTGAGATCCGTTGTAAGGGAGAGCCCACCCACACGTCTGTCTGCCATTGCTTCGAATGCCAAAAACGAACTGGCAGTGTTTTTGGGGTACAAGCTCGCTTTGAAAAAGAGCATGTCACTTTAAACGGTGAAGTCACTAGCTATACCCGAATTGGCGATGATGGCAGTGAGGTTCAGTATGACTTTTGTCCATCCTGCGGCACGACAATGAGGTTGTTCGTTGCTGCATACCCAGAAATCATGATCATTCCCGTCGGTCTATTTACCGATAAAGAGTTCCACCAACCTACCGTTTCAGTCTATGAACAAATGAAACACGGGTGGGTGAGTTTCGAATGCACAACGGAACACATCTGCTAGCGAGCAATCCGCGTTCACGTATTTACTTTGGCTCGGACAACCGCCCTATAAGTGAGATTTTTTTGAGAATGATCAATCGAGTTTTACTGTAAAGGGTTTCGTAACTCGGTGTGAGCGCTATAATCGGCTCCTAATATTTGGTGGGGGTTTATTGTGATTTCCAGACTTCCTCGTTGGGTGGAATATGGCGCGTTTCTACTAGCTCTTCTCGCGGGCTGCGTCAACGCCGTTGGTCTTCTCGGCTTTCAACACCAAGCGATAACTCATCTTTCGGGAACCGTAACTCAGCTAGGGAACAGCTTGCTAACAGGTGTGGATAGCTCCATTCACCTGCTCTTCATCGTATTTAGCTTTTTGATTGGCGCTGCCTTTAGCGGCTTTTTTATTGAAAGCAGTGCGTTAAAACTAGGGCGAAGATATGGTGTTGCACTGTGCATAGAAGGGAGCTTGCTCTTACTCAGCTTGGGCTTTTTGGTGCAAGGGGATTTGTACGGCCAATATCTAGCATCAGCAGCATGTGGATTACAAAACGCCATGATCACCACGTTTAGCGGCGCAGTAGTCAGAACCACACATATGACCGGAATCATCACCGATCTAGGGATTATGATTGGAGAGAGCTTGAGAGGTCGTCAATTTGACCGACGTAAAGCAAAATTATTCCTATTCATTTTCTTTGGCTTTTTGTTTGGCGGCGTCGCGGGAGCGGCTCTATTTACGGTATATGGTTTATATACGCTGGTTTTCCCAGCAATATTGGCTTTTTCTACAGCTCTGATTTACTGGAGTTACCTATACATACTTAGCCGTCAACAAAAAGCATAAAATTTCGATCCGATTGAAGCGACATGCTTCAATCGGATTTGGCTCAATAGGTTCACACTGCAACGGTACAAGAAACGCTGAACGGTATTTTGACACCACTAAAAACCTTAAAATAGATAAGGCTAACTGAATTTCTGGCAAAGAAGTTAGTTAGATCAAAATCACATTTGTTTACCATTTTATTATTCCAGTCACAATGCGCCCCATAATTCACTGCGCAATTCGCCTCTCGTGCTACAATTTTCTAACACAAGCAACATATTCGCATACACTTAGAGGTTATTTGACCAATTACCCGACAAATCGGCTGAATAACTAGATGTATTTAATGAATAGTATTGCAATGGATGCAGTTTGCGGGTACCCTCCGCAAAACTGTGATTAAATACGGATGTTTAGTGAATATTTATGTCATGGAAATGGCAAGTATTGACTAGTAGTAACACGAGACAACTATGCATAACACCACTAATGCTACTGAAGCTCCTAAGGGCAACTTTTGGATGTTTTTCATCCCTTCCCTAATTGGTCTTCTACTCTTTATGGCTCCGATCTCTTACGATGGCGGCCTAACCATTCCCGTTGCAGTGATGGCAAAAGTCATCCCAGCGGTGTTAGGCGATACCTTGATTGCTATCGTCACCAGTATCATCGCTTTCATGGCCGTTGCTTCTGTTCTTTGCAAAATTTTTAAGCCAGCTGCAATTTTACGTAATGGTTTTTTAAACGGTCTCTTCAACCCATCTCCACTTTGGCTCGTTGTTCGTTTAATCGGCGGCGCTGCCGTGTTAATGACGTTTTTCCAAGTGGGTCCAAAAGCAATTTGGGAAGAGAACACTGGCGGGCTTGTTCTTACTGGTCTCCTACCTACTCTGTTTGCCGTTTTCATTTTCGCGGGTTTACTGCTTCCGCTTCTTTTGAACTTCGGTCTTCTGGAGCTATTTGGTGCGTTACTCAGTAAAATAATGCGTCCGGTATTCAACCTACCTGGCCGCAGTGCAATTGACTGTATGGCATCTTGGTTAGGCGACGGAAGTGTTGGTATCTTGCTAACCAGCAAGCAATACGAAAATAAGTTCTATACTCAGCGTGAAGCGGCTGTTGTCGGGACCACTTTCTCAGCAGTATCGATCACGTTTAGCTTAGTTGTTATCGCTCAGGTAAAACTAGAGCACTTATTTTTACCTTTCTACGGCGCTATCTGTCTAGCTGGTATCGTAGCAGCGATTATCATTCCTCGCCTGCCTCCGCTTAGTCTGAAGAAAGATCGCTACATTGACGGCAGCAACCCAGATAAAGACGCAGATGCAGTGCCAGAAGGCCACACCACATTCTCTTGGGGTATGGATCTAGCTCTTAAGCGTGCTGGTCAAGTCACATCGGTTCAGTCTGTATTTAAAGAAGGCGTACACAACGCAGTCGACATGGTATTTGGCGTACTACCTGTAGTTATGGGTCTTGGTACCGTCGCATTGGTGATTGCAGAATACACGCCTGTATTTGCAATTCTGGGTCAACCGTTTATCCCATACCTAGAGCTACTGCAAGTCCCTGAAGCTGTTGCAGCATCACAGACAATCGTTGTTGGCTTTGCAGATATGTTTATTCCAGCAATTTTAGCGGCCTCAATCGATAACGAAATGACACGTTTTGTTATTGCAGCAATGTCAGTAACTCAGCTTATCTACATGTCGGAAGTAGGTGCCCTACTGTTAGGCAGCAAAATTCCAGTAAACATTGTAGAGCTCTTCGTAATTTTCATTTTACGTACGTTAATCACGTTACCTGTGATTGCTGGCGTTGCTCATCTTATTTTCTAAAATCGAGACGTCAATTAACAAAGGCTCCGCATCGTCGGGGCCTTTTTTATACCTAAAACTCCGTCCACATTAGGCTTTTAGTAAAAAGCTCATAATTTACAAAGACAAAACTTCAACAAAACACCTGTCAGCACCAACAAAATTTTCATCACCTCACCTGTAAAGCCAGTTGATGCCACTGTTTGTTAAGCAATTCTTTTCATTATGACGATTTCATTAATTGAGATCGCAAATATGATCACACTCACAAGTTTTAACGTAAATTGTCGGTTTGTTTAAATTTAGTTAAAAAAGACGACAAATGAGTTCATGTTTTTGACAAAGATGTCGATAAAAATATAACCAAACACAATAGGTTTCTCTTTATGCCCAATTCGCTCGGTTTAAAAGAGGCGAAAGCAAAGTGGAACCAACCGGGAGAATCAGAGGAAAGCTCATGAAATTCAGACATAAGGTTGTCACAGCCTCTTCATTTTTGCTGCTAATTACCGTGTCGTTATTGTCGACACAACAAGTTATGACCATCCGCTCCCAAACTCAGGAGCAAATCGACTCAAGTGTAAACGAGATATTGACCAGTGTTGGTAACACTGTGCAATCAGAAATGAATGCAAAGAAGGATCTCGCTCGCTCCATTACTGAAGTGATTGAGCTTGACCCCAGTTCACATAGCTATGTTCAAAACATACTTGAAAGACCCACACCAAAAAGCAGCTTCCTTGCCATCGGTTTTGGTTATGAAAGTAATGGCTTTGTGATTGAAAATGACGACGGCTGGGATGCGGGTCCAGACTACGACCCACGTCAGCGTCCTTGGTTTATTGCAGCTAAGAGCAAAGGCGATTTGGTCGTAACCGATCCGTACGTCGATGCGTCTTCGAAAAACGTTATCATCTCTGTTGGTACGCCAGTAAAAGAAAATGGCCAGTTTTTAGCCGGTATGTTTTATGACCTCGAATTAACTACCCTTTCTGATCTGGTCAACCAAGTGAATCTGTTTGATGCTGGTTACTTATTTCTGATCACCGCTGATGGCACAACCATTGCTCACCCTCAAAGTAAATACAACGGTGAGAAAGTCGGTAGCTACCTCCCACAAATCGAACTTACGCAATCAGCACAACATGTTGAGATTGATGGCAACCGCTACATGGTTAACCTGACTCACATTCCTGGCGAGAACTGGTACGTAGGTTCGGTGATCGATGAAGCAGTTGCCTATTCTGCCGTAGGAGAGCTCCGTAACAACGCTATTATTTATACAATCATTGCCGTGATTGCATCTATTATCGCCCTAACTCTGTTGATTCGCACTCTCATGCGTCCTTTGGACACGCTAAACAATGCGATTAAAGATGTAGCATCAGGGAAAGGCGACCTTACACAACGCCTCGAAACAGATACTGACCAAGAGTTTTCTGAGCTTGCCACAAACTTCAATACGTTCATGGAGAACTTACAACAGCAAATCATTGAGTCGAAACGTATTTCTGATCAAATTTTAAACGGAACTCAAATCACCGCTGAGGGCGCAAAAGACTCGGCAGGCGCAATTCACACTCAGCTGCAAGAGCTAGAACAACTTGCTACCGCGATGCATGAGATGTCTGTCACCGCGACAGAGGTTGCTAATAATGCGCAAGGTGCGGCAAGTGCAGCCAAAGAAGCCGACCAAGCAACGGTTGAGGGGTCTTCTATCGTTGGTGAATCGACACAAACGATAAACATGCTTTCCGATAGCATTGACCTTGCAGTCGAAGAAGTACAAGTGTTGGAATCTGCTACCGCCAATATCGAAACGATTCTAAAAGTCATCAACGATATTGCGGACCAAACGAACTTACTCGCGTTGAATGCCGCAATCGAGGCTGCACGTGCGGGAGAATCTGGCCGAGGCTTCGCCGTTGTTGCAGATGAAGTCCGTACACTGGCACAACGTACTCAAGAGTCGACAACAGAGATTCGTACTATGATTGAGCAACTACAATCTGGCGCTTCTTCTGTGGCAAATGCCATGCATCAAAGCAAAGGTAGTGCTATAGAGGCCGTTGAAAAAGCGGGTTTAGCAAATAGTGCGTTACAACGCATTCGTGACGCGATTCAGCGTATTTCCGATATGAACTTGCAAATTGCCTCAGCAGCGGAAGAGCAAAGCCTTGTCGCTGAAGAGATCAACAACAATACGGTGAATATTAAAGACCTATCGACTCAAGTCGCCGAATCGGCAAATCGAACCAACGACGCGATGCAGGCGCAACAAGAAGATGTACATAAACAAGATCAAATCTTAAATAGATTTACTGTCTAACACTCATTTAAGCGAAAACAGCGAGCACCGGCTCGCTGTTTTTGTTTTTAACCCTCTACCCTAGTATTGGTCGATGTTACATGTGCCATGTTGGTGCTATTAAGCTCAACATTACAAGAACGCCGACTATGTGTCCTTTCAAGTTTAATTGAACTCGACATGGATATAGCGATCATTAGAACGACGATAATAGCGGTCGTCCACTTTTAGATAAGTGAAATCTCCAATCTTTATGTAGGTACTATTCCGAGGAATTCGGTCATGGTAATAGTAACTGCGCCTTGGTCGTCGGGTCTCCACATAAATAACGTCACGATGTTTGTGTTTATGCTTGTGCTTGCGCTTGTGTTTATGATGGTGGTGATGCGCATGATGGTGATCGTACCGATGTCCATGCTTATGCTTCGGGTCAGCCACCGCTTCTGTACTCAACACACCTAAAGACAACATAACGCCAACCATGGCAAAAGATAATTGCTTTGACACAACAGAGCCTCTTATTCATATCAACATCGATATAATAGAAGGGTGAATCACTGTACATGTCAGCCTTTCGCTAAGGAGTTTTACTAAAAAGTCAGCGCTAACCGTGATTATCAGAGAAACGTCAAACATCACAAATGCTGATGACTTCGAGTGGCCTGGGTTCGGCTATGAATACAAAAAAGCCGCCCGTTTGACTACGAGCGGCTCAGTTTTTAAATAAGCTAGCGTGATTTTATACTGCTTGGGCAAACAGCAAGAAACAGCCGAATAGGAAGATCATGCTCATTCCCATTGCGCCGCCACCAGCTTCATAAATATTGTCATCTTCTACCGGCACTCGGCGCACTTTCATGGTCATTGATAACGGGACAAAGACCGCGAGAAACACAAGAATAATCCCCGCGTAGCTGAGAATAGCTAGGAAGTGTTCTGGCGCAAATACAGCACCTAATAGTGGTAGCACAAAAGTAGTAACAAAAATCACTGGCTTACTTGCTTTCAGTAGGTCTGCATTTTGATCATATAGCGCCATTGCAACACCTAAGAACGACGTTAGCAGTGCCAAACCAGTAAACATGGATAGGATGAACTCTAAGCCCTCGTATTGCTGACCTAGTACCGAGATCAACTCTGTTACGTTGGAGTATTGAACAAGCTCATGAGGTGGTAGATTGCCGACAACCGCTAACAACCATAATAGGTAACAAACAAGCGGAATAGTTGAGCCCACGATAATCATATTACGCAGCTGTGTTTTACTCGCTTCTTTGTTGTAAGTTACAAGCGATGGGATCACGACCATAAAACCGAAACTGGTGAAAAGCACCGAACTGGTTTTGATAAGTGCCATTTTATCGTCGCTCACAACCTCATCAAGTCCTTCAAACGAGACGCTTGGTGCAAGCGCAAAAAGTGTCAGGATCAGCGCTACGATCATGCCTAGGAACAAACCGCGATTCAGCTTATCTACTACCCCTGTACCTGCCGAAACAATGATACCAACTAAAAGAGTAAAACCGACTTGGCTTGAGATCGTAGATGTTGGAAGCCCAAATGAGGCTGTTACTTTTTGTACGAGATCACCCGCACCAATGATGTAAGCCATTAATAGACAAACTAACAGGGCGTAAAGCAAGCTGTTGGTTACCAACTGGCCTCCTTTACCAAGCGTTTCGCGAGCAATTGCATTCATGCTCACACCACCACCTACTTTACAACTGGCTTCAAGAAGGAGCAGCGCAGCATAAGTCGTTCCAGCCCAGATGAACAACATAAGAAGAGTGCCCCAAAGGAGGCCAAATTGAGCAAGCACCATTGGTATAGCAAGCATACCAGCGCCAAGAGCAGTACCTGCAACGATCAGGGAGCTACCGACAAGTTTTAGGTTCACGGTTAATACCTCTAAATTCAATCCGTTAATTTCTCACCAGTTGTGCTTTATCTAAAGCACACAACAAAACGCTCCGACTTAGTCAAAATTTAGTTACAAGAGCACTATGTTACAAGAGCCCTGTATGGCTAAGAAAACACGCAACAAAAGGTGGTTAATCATTTGCACATGAACACTTGAGAGTCGTTTTTGGCGATGTCATCGTTGATGAAATGTGCGCAACTTTGGGTTCGAAGCAAAATTGTTCATCTTAATTCATCAACCCCATTCGTTATGAATGGATTTGGTTCGAAAAGATTGTAAGGCATAAGCAGGACGATTGAAAAGCAAAAGGTCAATCTTATAGCGATATATTTTAACAACTCTTATCTTTTACCTAAGATGTGTTGTTTTTTTCGTCACTAATTAGTCTTTTATCGCTTAAAGAGAAGGAAGAACGTGCTCAATGGCTCAATTTGGCTGGGTGTACAGATTAATTTACAGTTTAAGTGAAGGTGTTAGATTCCAAGGACGTAGCCTAGATCGGACAATATCGCTATTATTCGCTGCGTACCGACACTGTTCGGTTCACATACCTCTAAACACTGATTTACGGTTCGAAAATATAGGTAAATGAGTGTCCGAATGCTGGGTGTGGTTCCCCAGCATTTGCATCCTTTCTTTTAGATGTCATCAATTGATCGAAATTGCATAAATCTTGTATCGCCCGACTTTACGACTGTGTTAATACGCTTTATCTAGCGCGCCAATGATATAAGTTAACACTGGAATACCCATATCGGCGACCTGCTTCTCAGTCTCACTCATATTTTCATGCGCCATCCGCAGCTCTACTTCACTTATCGATTCTTTGTGAAGGTAAAGCTCTTTGTAGTTCATCAATCGCTGTTGTGACTGTTGAATCAGTGTCACAACATTCTCTTTAGTCTCACGATGTTGCTGATCAATTTCACTAAATAAATGATCTAAAATGCGTTGCATTTTGCGAATAGAAGCTTTCGTTTCTATTGATTTGTATGATTGATACTTTTCCATTGAGTTAATAACTGACTAAAATATTTACGTTTTTATAAGACAGTTATTTTTATACTGATTGCAAAGCAGGTAAATATGTGGTGGTTAAACTGGTCCACTTCTTGCTCCGTTTAGGTCAAAACTGTCCTTTCAGGAGAGCACATGCAGGTAGACCCTATAATTCAAGCACTGATCGCAAGACGAAAATCGAATGGCCTCTCCCGTGAGCAAATGGCAAACATCGCTGGAATGAGCGTAAAAACATATCAAAGGATCGAGCGCGGAGAGTCCGATCTTAAACTCTCACAATATCGTGCCATATTGCGTTCGCTTCATTTGACTGACCTAGATATTGCTTTAGATGTACGTGATGTTCAGCATGTCACAGCAAATGACCTAACGGCCGTGGCGCGATTGCTCTCACCGGAAGCTCAGTCCCTGCTCGTTCGTCTATTATCGTTAGTCCTTGAACAAAAGAACAAGAAAGGTGATTAACGACATTGCTCATACCCAAACGATGAATGCCCTGTTGAGCGTTGAAACATGAATCGTTTAGACAAAAATAAAACTCGTCAAATGACGAGTTTTATTCTTTATATCAGTCCGTTACTCTAGGCTTTTCAGTTCCGATGTATCAACGCCTTTTATTGCATCTTTCGCCACTTTATCAGGATCAAAGACATCACGTTCTTCATATGAATTATCAATCATGCCTTGTCCTATCGCGGTCGCCTGCTTTTGTAACTTGTTACCCTCTACCTCACCAGCATCCCAGCCTTGTCGATAATCTGAGTCGGTTTGATACCTTGTTTCGTCCTTAATATAGTGTTCAAAATCATTCCCTGCCTCTTGCATACCACTATGCCGACCGTCATGAAAGCCTTGGATATAAGCTTCATCATAACCGCTCTCTTTTAACGCGCTGTCACTCGTACCACAGCCTGAGAGGAGAACAAAAAATAGCGAAACGAATACCTTATGAAACATATTTAGGCCTCAAAGCTTTCAAATAAATTAATCATAGTTCGCGATTTCAACTTCTGCTTACTTCAGGCTATTAGATAGCATTGTGACTCGACGAAGCCTGTGAACTTGAGTCCCTACAGTGAGTACAAAGCTGGACAAAGCATCACACCTACTGATAAACATTATACTCAACGCGCGTTTAATACTTCCATCGCAAGTGCTTCATCATCTTGCTCAGCCAAACCGCTAATGCCAATTGCACCGACGATTTTCCCCTCTTGTTCTATAGGCACACCACCCATAAAGCCTGTGATCTTCGGGTCAGTCCAATAACTCAACTGCTTACCCGTCTCACGAGCCCAAGCACCCAGATTGCCGCTAGGCTGACGGTCTCTAGCCGAGGTGTAAGCTTTGTTCTGTGCCAACAAACCTGCTTGCAGACTCACATCATCCATTCGGGCAAAACCGAGCAATTCTCCATGTGTATCAACCACGGCAACCGCAATGTTTTGCTTGCGAGCAGTCGCAATTTCCAATGCCGTTTGAATCAGAGTTTGAACTTGTACGTATTTCATTTTTCTCTCCTACGGGATCTCATGACCAAGGGTTTTCTCGAACAAGCCATACCAATGGCTACGTGATAGCGTGACGCTCTCTACTTGAGCACAAGCGCGAATACGTTGTGGGTTTGCAGTACCAATAACAGGTTGAATTTGGTTTGGGTGACGCGTTAGGAAGGCTAAAACAATCGCCTCTGACGGCACGCCATATTCAGCGGCTAGCGCCATCACCATCTCCGCCGTCTGCCTGGTGTTGTGATCATCAGAATGTAAGCCACGCTCTGAGAATCTTCCTTGCGCCATACTGCCCCACGCTTGCAGTTGGATATTATGCTTACGGGCATGTTCCAATGTTCCCGCAACGTAGTCAGATGCCGACGAAGGAAGCCCCATGCCTTGCTTGATGAAGTCAGACTTAGCCAGACTCATTTCCAACTGGTTCGCCACAACAATTTCGCCCGTTGCTTGTTGAAGAAGATCAATTTGAGCACTGTTCATGTTAGAAACACCGAAGTGGTTAACTTTGCCAGCTTGTTTCAGAGCTTTTAGCGCTGTGCCCAGTTCTTCAAATTCAACCAAAGGATCAGGACGATGCAGCATTAAAACATCAAGGTTTTCCACGCCAAGGCGCTCAAGAATGCCCTCAACAGAAGCCGTCACCCATTTAGCAGAGAAGTCATACTGCTTAACACCTTGCTCATCTCCTAGACGGATGCCGCACTTGGATTGCAGGTAAATTCGTTCTCGTAACGTTGAGTCATTGGCTGAGATGCGCCCAAATACTTCTTCTGCCTTACCGAATTTGTAGATATCCGCATGATCAAAGAGATTAATGCCTACCTCTAATGCTGCCTCGACAGCGGCATAAGCTTGGTTTTCATCTTGGGCGGTTAATGGGTTGCGATTCCACTCCCCTCCAAGTCCCATACAGCCGAAGACCAAGCGGCTAACGTTAGGTAAGGTTTTGGCGAGCGGTAGTGTTGGATTGTTCATCGTTATTCTCACTTTTCCGATTTCTGCGTTTTCAATTTCTTAAGTTAACTCGAACCATCTTACCGTTCGTAAAAATTAGTTTAATACCGTAAAATCGAATTCATTATCCTCGCTACCGAACAATTAAAGCGAACAATAAAGACGAGCAATCAAGATGGCAGATTATAAGAGAATCGAAAAACTGATGCTGTTTGCTGAAGTGGCTCAAACACTCAACTTTTCTAGAGCAGCAGAGCAACTTAGTATCTCTAAAAGTTACCTGTCGGAACAAATCAAACGATTGGAATCGGAACTCGCCACGCCTTTGATTGTTCGAACCACACGCAGCGTGAGATTGACGGCAGAAGGTGAATCGATCTTTGCACAAGCGGAAGATCTCAAACGCCGCGTAATGGAAATGGAAAAGAGTTTAAGTCAGCAATCTGAGCAAATAGACGGTCTGATTCGTCTTACCGCTCCCAAGATGTTTGCTGAAGCGGTGCTGCATGATTTGTGCGTAGCGTTTCGCGCTTTACATCCAAACGTAGAGTTCGAGATCCTTTCTAGCTATCAAGCGTTTAATCTGACAGAAACCAGCGTTGATTTTGCGTTTCGAGCGACAAGAACGCCGCCAGAGAATATGATTGCGCATCACCTTTTGGACTACCACCACTGGCTGGTTGCCTCTCCTCAGTATCTGCAAGAAGAAGGTACGCCGGAGACATTAGATGATTTACAAGAGCATCAATGCTTAACCACATTGCATCAAAAAGAGTGGCCGTTAAAAACGGGAACAGTTCAAACCCAAGGTTGGCTTTCAAGCAATGAAAACCGCTTACTCAAAGAATCAGCCCTGTCTGGCAATGGCATTGCTCGGTTAGCAAGTTACTTTGTCGAACAAGACGTTGAGCACGGCCGTCTAGTGCAGGTTTTATCGGAAGAAACCGACCACCAGCACAACGCGGTGTACTTGGTGTATCCGCAGCTCATCTATCAATCGGCGAAAACCAGAGCCTTCATTGAATTCGTGAAGCAGCACTTTGCTATATAACTAAGGCAGTTAATCCGCAGACCACACCGAGCGAATATCTGGCCAACCCCAGTTAGTAAGAGCGACGTCTTCTAAAACACCTTGGAAACGCAAAGTTTGTGTATGGTGGAACATGGGTGCAATCCAATACTCGCTGATCAACGTCGATGCAATTGGCTCCAATGCATTAAGGTAGTCCTCAAGTGGAACGAAAGATCTGACTCTCTGTAGTTGTTCATCCAACCATTGTGCGTTCTTCTCTCCCAAAGTGTGGAATAGCACAGCGTTGCTGAAGAAGTTCGTGAACGCTGAGGCATGACGATTATCATCTAGGTTTATGTTCGTCACGACCATCGTCTCATTTAGCTCACCATTCTTAGCTTTCTCGTTCAGCTCACGATAGGAATACATAACAATTTCTACTTTACTGCCAACACTCACCAAACGATTAGAAATAGCCCGCGCACAGCGACGCAACGCGGTATAGTTATATCCGGCTATCGTAATGTGTTTAGGTAACTTAAGCGGCTCACTGAACGGACGGAGCACTGGCTTCCAACCTGGTAGCAGGTTGTAAGCGGGTATACTCCCAAATACAATATTCTCGCGACGCATCACTTCGGCCAAGTGCTCAGGTTGAATTAGCTCACTAATATAACGGCGCTGCGCTAAAGAGAGTTTGTGCTTAGCGTGCTGATTAAATAAGGCGAATAAGCAACCATCTTCTATTCGGCTACGCTTGCTCGCCGATGAGTTTTCTCGGTTTTGCGTCGACATATAGTGTCCACACAAATCCTCCTCGGGCGAAGTATCCCTTTGCAACGTATTTGCTGCCAATGACGGGTTCTCCATCTGCTCGTCATTAACAATCCAGATAGTCACCAAATCCGTTAGAACTCTACATGCATAGTAACCATTAAATGCTTGCAGTTTTAAACGACTTTCATTGTGCTCGACAACAGAGAATGGGCCACTTCCGACCACCAGCTTGTTATTCGCTACGTTAACTTGGCTTACTGGTTGAATGCCGTATTTCACTCCAGAAATAAGTCCAGCAAAGCCCAAGTCAGCTCGATTAAGCTTAAAAACAACTTTCAATGGCGTTGGCGCAGTAATGTTAGCAACATGTGCCAACTCTTTTTCGTAGTACTGTAGTGAACTCAACTTTGCAAACAAGCTAACCACTGTTTCTGCATCAATGGAATTACCATTATGAAAAGTCAGACCTGGACGAAGGTAGAAAGTCCATTCGTAGGTGTCTTCGTCATAACGCCAGTGATGTGCGAGTTCTGGTTGCACTTTCCCATTGTTATCACTCGAAACTAAGCAACAATAGATTTGCCTTAATAAGAAACGTTCGCTGCTACGCTGAAGTTGATGTGGAACGACGCGCTCAAACATTCGCTTATAGGTTAATTGAATATTTAGCTGTCCTTCTTGAACAGAAGCACCAGACGTTGTTTTTAACAAACGGCCAAATGCCATTTCGTCTTCATCTAATATCGCCAGTGCTTTTTCATACTTGCCTAACTTGATACGTTCAAGAGCCAAGCTCTCTTTTAAAACGTCTAACTCCATATTCAGAATAAGAGTCGATCGTTGGTTCCGCCCAGCTTTCGGGTGCCAGCTCAACCACGCCTTCTGCTGCATCTGCGCTAGCAGGCTACGAGCATGCCGAGAAGAAGTGAACATGATGTCGGCAATGTCCTGTAACGTGGTTTTTGTTTCATCACCAACGCTAAACGAGAGTAATCGTTGGTAATAGCGAAACAAATTGAGATCAGACACTGAATCAACCTTAGAGCTGTGAAGTTTGTGGATAGGAATAGTTTACTTAAGTTGGCGGCAATAAAATAAGAAAACTTCCTAATTATCTGTTCCCCTTTTCCACAATCAACCTCCAAATTCGGCTTTAAAGCCCCAGATATTTACGTTATTAGGAACAAAGTCAACAAAATCACTCTCTTTTTTATCTCCCCTTTTATACGCATAATTTACTCGTCAGCGTAAAGGAGGAAGAAATGAAGAAGCCAATGATGGCGTACTTTTTTCAGCAACGCCTAGCTCAATCGAGTAATAAAATAGAAGTGATGACTCTGGTCTATCTTAACGATATGTTCCAGTGGTCATAGCCTAACCTCAAGCAGAACTTAGCTCCTGATACTACACCCCCACTTCGTTGTATCTTAAGTTCTGCTTTTTCATCTTTTGCACTCTAATACCTTATTGCAGGTTACTAAAAGTTAACTAGTTGAAACACCGCAAAACAGAGTCTACATTGAAGTCTCATCCCCCAATCGCTTTGTTGAGAAAGGGGCATTCATGGATATACACCACCAATTCGGGAGTCAATATGGCAACTTCAGTGAAACTTAAAGCGGGCGACAGCTTCCCTCATCTTCAAGCCACTTTGCTAGATGGTTCAAGCGTAACGTTGGGTCAGCCGCAAGGTGATGCGACTTGGCAAGCAGTATTCGTTTATCGTGGTAAACACTGCCCTCTTTGTACTAAGTACCTCAACGAGCTTGAGAGTTACAAACAGGCTTTCGCTGATGCTGGCGTCGATATTCTTGCCGTTTCTGGCGATTCAAAAGCACAGCTAGAGGGGCATCTAGAGAAACTCGAAATCAGCTTCCCTATCGCTTACGGCCTGACCGAAGAACAAATGAAAACGCTAGGCTTGTATGTATCTATTCCTCGATCTGAACAGGAAACCGATCATAATTTCGCAGAACCAGGTCTGTTTGTGGTGAATGAACACGGCGACTTACACGTGGTGGATATTTCAAACAACCCGTTTGTTCGCCCTGAGCTTGGCGCACTATCACGCGGATTGGCATGGATTCGCGATCCAAACAATAACTACCCTATCCGTGGCACATTGGATTACTAATATCTTCTACACCCAAGTAAACTTTCTATCCTTAAATAAGCTAGGATTCTTGCCTTAGTGAGAATAACTTGGAATACATATCAGATCCGTGAGATCTGATATGTATCAACAAGTTGGAAATAGAGTCCTTGTTCATTATACAACGCCTTGATGAAAAACAAGATCAGTGAAGCCCAGGCTCCCCTCAAACAACGTTAGTTATTTACTTCTAAGTCACTTTCACGATAAATACATGAAATTAAGACTAAAAACTTAGACTTAACGGATATATAAATCATAACGGTACCTACACAAGTAGTTGGCTAGCGATTATTATCCTATTGCAACTCACAATTGTGCAAATCTAATAATTCATACCATAAATGAAAACATAGATACCGTAAGAGACAAAATAAAAGCAAACGATTAAATTATCAATAAAACACCGTTCAATTAAAATAAAAAACACTTCACTTTATAAAAGTGTAATTAATCGTTATTTGCAATCACACATCTTAATTGAGAAATACAGTATGAATAAAATCTCTTTGCTTTATATGGCCGTTTGTATCGGATTAGTTGGATGCGGTTCAGGAGGAAGCGACAACGATCCAGCAAAAGATATACATCCCACCATTTCAAATCCGGAACAAGTCAACGCAATGACGGTGGACAAAGGTCATTTCTATTGTTCTGTAAACCAACAAAAACTGGAACACGGAGGGACATCTGCAACCATGTCCTACCTGATTGAAAAGACAAGAAATTCTACGGTTGTCGACGATTATGAATGTACCGAATACGGTTTAAAGAAAGGTGAATCAATTATCGTCACTAAAAGTGCAATTGAAAACTTTTCATACTCAAAACATTATAAAAGCACGAAGAAGAATGACATTAATGGGTTTAAAATCATCTACCCTACAGGGCTTACGACTCCGATTAATAAAGATTATGAAAAAATTACGATCACGTATAATACGGAGAGACCTGACGTTAACATTAAGATAATTCAATATTTTGACGAAAAGTCTAAATTATATACCATCAAAAAATATGAAAGCCACGTTAACGACAACTCACCAATAGGTTTAGTTGAGAAAGAGGAATTCGATAAATATTCCGATTTTGAAAAGAAACTGGAATTAAATAGTGCTTTTTTAAATTCAACTGAAGTGAGTGATTTATTCTACAACTTACTAAGTATGATAAAATAATAACTAAAAATCAAAAACTTAAAAAGTACGATTATGCTCAAGTAGCTTCGATATGCCTGACTCGAAAGAGTACGTTGTTTTACGAAACAAATTACGATTTGAATGAAGTACATCTAAGTTACTTGGGTATAAACGGCGATGTATTGTTAATCAGCTTTCAAAAGAGAGTGACGTTTGCGATTAACTACTTTGGTCTTAACGAAGCTCAATTTGATGCTTTTCAGACCAAATTCGCAAATCATCAAGAATCTTAAGTGCGGTACGGCCGAACTCTGTTAGTTCATAGCTGACTGCAATTGGGCGGTCGCTGATCACTTTGCGCACCACCATACCTTCCGCTTCTAACTCTTTCAGGCGTTGGTCGATCATCTTTTTACTTGCACCGCCTAGCATGCGTGCTAAGTCATTGAAACGAACTGGGCCGTCTTTCAAATGATAAATCAGAGAACCTTTCCATTTACCACCAATTAGACGCATCCCTTTCTCGATAGCACATGGCTCCGCACATACGTTCGCCACTGACTTACGACCTTTGCTATCTACACTGATTCTGCTTTCCACAATACACCTCAAGATACGCACCTAATCTAGGTAACGAAAAGTAAGCTAGATACATTTAGTGCTTTAGAGTAATAAAAACGTCACCTCGCCGCAAACAAATAAAAATGGACCGCATGTAGCAGTCCATCTCAATTCATCATTCAGTTCGCACTATCTTTCTAAAAGGATTAGAAGTTTTCGTTAATGTGAGCTTCGAAACGAACAAAATCGTTTTCGATATCTGCGTTCTTCATCACGTCGTAACAAGCGAATGTAGGCAGTGCTGACATACCAAAGAAGCGGAAGTTAGCGTGCATGTGGAACATCAAATCGTCCACGCCTTTACCTTGGAATAGGTATTCGCTCTCATCATCAAACGATTCTTCTGGCGCGTTGAATGTCAGTGACAGCATGTATTTGCTGTTGGTTTGAGTGCCGCCTGTACCATAGTTTTTCTTTGGTTCTTCTGCGCTACGGCCATCGAATGCACATAGTGCGCCGCCCATACCCGCAGTAAACACGTCGTCCATGTATTTTTTGAATGACCAAGGCACAGACATCCAGTTGATTGGGCTTTGGATGATCACGCGATCAGCCCACTCAAAGTGTGCGAGTTGCTCATCTACGTTGATCTCATCTTGCATTGTCACAACGCGAACCTCATGGCCTTTTGCTTGCAGAAGCGTCTGTGCTTTGTCGACAAGAGAAGCATTTAGACGACCTTCTGAATATGGTGATGGTTCGTGTGCATTGATGATCAGTACGTTGCTCATGGGATTACCTTTAAATAAGTTCACAAGATGACGCAGTAACCATTGTGCGTCGGATGTGGTTTATTATGGTAACCTAGAAATATAGTGCAATTAGTTAACTTTTAGTAACCTACTTAATTTTTTATTATATCACTGTTTTTAAAACATATATTTTTTCAATTTTTTATTCATCGTTATTTTACGATTAATTTTTTCATCGAGTTGTTGCATCTTCCACAGAGCAGGCGTACACTTTATCGCAATTCGACGATTAACTATTAAGGCCAGCGAATGAGTGATAAGTGCAAGGACACGTGCGAAGTTGTTTTTCAGACAACGCAACAACAGCTCGAGAAAGAACAAACTCTCGCAGCGCAAGCAAAAGCTTTGTCGCATCCAGCACGTTTGCGCATTCTGCATATCCTGCACACGCTCGATACCATGGGCGGTTGTTTGAACAGTGATTTGGTTTCTGAACTGGGTCTTGCGCAATCTACTGTTTCCGAGCACTTGCGTATTCTCAAGCAAGCAGGCTTTATCAGCGCCGAGCCAAACCCACCTAAGGTGTGTTACCGCATTCAACGCGACGCGTTTGATCAGTTCAATCTAGGATTTTCCAAGTTATTTGATTAATTCCCTTTGCACGCTGGTCAGGCGTGCAGAGATAAACTATACCTTTAACTATCGCCTTTCGACGATAAACGAATAAGAGAACACTATGACTACTCAAGTTTTAAATAGTGCCAGCGACAAAATGAGCTTCTTGGACCGTTACTTAACGGTGTGGATTTTTGTTGCAATGGCAATCGGTGTAGGTATTGGCGCAGCATTCCCTCAAGTTGCTGAGTGGAACGAGTCAATGTCAGTTGGTAGCACAAACGTACCGCTAGCGATTGGTTTGATTTTGATGATGTACCCGCCACTCGCAAAGGTGAACTACAACCTGCTAGGCACAGTGACGAAAGATAAAAAAGCAATCACGCTGTCTTTGGTCATGAACTGGATTGTCGGCCCTATTTTGATGTTCATCCTTGCATTGACTTTCCTAGGTGATCATCCGGGTTACATGGTTGGTATCATTCTGATCGGTCTTGCTCGTTGTATTGCGATGGTATTGGTATGGAACGATATCGGTGGTGGTAACAAAGAATACGGCGCAGCCCTAGTTGCATTAAACAGCGCTTTCCAAATCGTGACTTACAGTGTGATGGCATGGTTGTTTATCACTGTGTTGCCACCAGTCTTTGGTTACGAAGGTTTCGTAGTTGATATCTCGATGATGGACATCGCGGAAAGCGTTCTTATTTACCTTGGTATCCCATTCCTAGCGGGCTTCCTAAGCCGCAAATGGCTGGTCGCTGCGAAAGGTGAACAATGGTACAACGACGTATTCATCCCACGCATTTCACCAATTACGCTTATCGCCCTGCTTGCGACCATCGTACTGATGTTCAGCTTGAAAGGTGAAATGATTCTTGAACTGCCAATGGATGTATTCCGTGTAGCAATTCCACTGGCTATCTACTTTGTGTTGATGTTCTTTGTCAGCTTCTTCGTTGGTAAGAAAATGGGCATCGACTACGACAAAAACGCGTCAATTGCTTTCACGGCAACAGGCAACAACTTTGAATTGGCTATTGCGGTTTCTATCGCGGTGTTTGGCCTAAACTCAGACCAAGCTTTTGCTGGTGTCATTGGTCCGCTGATCGAAGTGCCTGTGTTGATTGCTTTGGTGAATGTAGCATTGCGAATGAAAGCCAAATATTATGGCTAACTTAAAAAGCACAAAAAATACAAAAGCGGTAAAACATTAACTCACTACCGTTTTAATATACTCGCTGGGCGTTAGGCCGAACTTACTTTTAAAGCGTTGGCTAAAACGCCCCTCTGACTGATAACCACACAACTGTGCGAGCATAGCAACGTTATACGAGCCATTTTGCATCAAGTAAAGTGCGTGATTTAAGCGCACTTCTGCCAATACTTCACGATACTGGGTACCTTCTTGTTTCAGTTTTCGTATCAATGTTGCTCGGCTCATAGCAAAGTGCCCCGCGACCATATCTAATGGATGCTCCTCCCCTGGAGAGCGCGATAAGTAACGACTAAGTTTCTGACTAAAAGAGATATGTGAACTCGAGAACAACCGATGCAATAACCCTCTCTCAGCTAGCTGCTGATATAGGCCCATAATCCAATAGCGTTGTGTCGCTTCACTTAAGCTTTCCCGCTCAAACGAAAACAAAGCATTTAACGTCGCTTGCAATGCTTTATCTGTCGCAACAACGGGTACATAGTTTCCTAATGCGTTGCTCATGCTTAGCTCCAACATTTCATCGCTAGGCACACAGTGAAAACTGAACATTCGAGAAAGAAATCGCCCTTGTAGAGGAAGGTTTTCAAAATTTAGGGATGCATTTGCTTCACAAAGCATGATATTTGGATGATGGATGTCGAGTACTTCATCTTTCCAGAAAAGATGTTTACTCCCCTTAACAATCTGAATAAGGCTTGGGGAGTGAATCCTGACATTACGAAGCTTCTGCTGCTGCTCCGCACGAAACAGCGTAACCTGATATTGGTGACCCATTCTCTCCCCTTATATTCAATTATCGCGTGTAAGTCGTGGTTAATGTCGCTTTACCCAAAGCAACACTATTCAAAGTAAACCCTACAATGGCTGGTGGCGTGTTTTCATCCAAATTCAGTTCGTCAGTTGGCAATGCCCACACCGTAAACTGGTAACGATGCATCCCATCATTCTTTGGAGGACACGCGCCGCCGAACCCCGTTGTGCCGTAGTCAATACGAGATTCTTTGCCGCCTAACTTGTTCATATCAATGCCTCGAGGCAGCTCGCTAACGGTGGATGGAATATTAAACGCTATCCAATGCCAAAAACCACTGCCTGTTGGCGCATCGGGGTCATACACGGTGATCGCAAAACTTTTTGTGCCCTTTGGAGCTTCTTTCCACATCAATTGTGGTGATTGATTCCCGCCATCACATCCCCAACCAGAGTATTCAAATGTCTTCGCCATCGGGTGGCCTTCTTGAATATCTCTACTCACGAGTTCAAATGCATGGGCAGAACCGACCGCAAAAACACTCAATGCCAAAACTGATTTGTAGATCGCTTTCATGTTTTTCTTCCTTTCAATGAATTCAACACTAGTGTAAGTACCCAGCAGTCCGAATCCTTGTCAGTAAGTATCAAAAAACACAAAATAATCTATAATTTTGACACTTTAAGATTCTAACACAAATTTCTCACTCTCTTAATTGCACTTGGTTTATGCTAATTAATCGCTCACGGAACAAGGAAGGAAAATGGAATTGGATATCTACGTGGTGGACGCCTTCACCGATACGCAATTCAAAGGCAACTCAGCAGCGGTGATACCGTTAGAGGAATGGCTAGCCCCAGAATTGATGCAAAATATCGCGACAGAAAACAACTTGTCGGAAACGGCTTTTCTAAAATCCATTGGCGCAAACCGATATGAGATTCGTTGGTTCTCTCCGATTACTGAAATCGATTTCTGTGGACACGCGACACTGGCCTCGTCGTTAGTTCTGTTTGATGAGTTTGGCATTAATGGCACGATTGAATTTCATACTCTGGAAGTAGGAACCCTCACCGTAGAGAAGAATGCGCAAGGTAAGATCGAGATGACGTTCCCTGCTCGTCCTCCAAAAGCCGTTTCTGATATTCCCTCGGCATTGATTGAAGGCCTAAGTTGCGATGTGGAACGCGTACTGCTTAGCCCTCAAGCGTATTTCGTGGTGGTCGGCAACCAGCAGGAGGTACTTGAGGTTCAATACCGTTCAGAGCACCTCAAGACACTCGCTCCTTACGATGTGGTCGTTACCGCAAAAGGCGATCAACAAGACTTTGTATCTCGTTACTTTTGGCCTGCAAATGGTGGTGACGAAGACCCCGTAACTGGCTCGATTCACGCTGGATTAGCACCGTTCTGGACAGAAGAATTAGGCAAGACGTCACTGGTCGCTTACCAAGCTTCTCAGCGCGGAGGTATTTTGCACTGTGAAGTTGCTGGCGAACAAGTAAGAGTATCTGGCGACGGCGTGCTCTACATGAAAGGCAAGATTTTTGTTTAAATGATATTCATGTAATCAACTTAAAAGAGCCAAGTAAAGCACGGCTTCCGCAGGATCAAGCCAGCTTCAATAATTAATCAATTGATGAATATTGAAGGAATTAACTTCCTAGCCGGACAAAACTGACTCACGTTACACTGAATGCAGTCCCACACTCTTCTATAGCTTGATACGATTTCGAACTCACCTTCTTAGAGGAAGCGTCGCATGATGAAGCGAATCATTCTTTGCACCCTAGCCCTGACTCTTTTAACTGCCTGTTCCAAAGATGACGGACAGCAAGCCCTTGGTACGCTTGAGCGTGACCGCGTAACTTTTACTGCAACCTCTAGCGAGATAATTCGTGCCCTACCCATTAAGGAAGGCAGCCAAGTCACCGAAGGAGAAGTGCTGGTTCAGCTCGATACAAAGAACCAAGAAGCCGTTTTAGCTCACGCCGTTGCCGAACAAGCCAAGGCTGACGCCTATCTTTTGAAATTGACCAATGGTGAGCGACCAGAAGACATTGCCGCAGCGCAAGCTCGCGTTGCCAGAGCGGAAGCTCAATTGATTGAAGCGCAAAAGAACTACCAACGTAAAGCGGAATTAGTTCGTAAAAAGCTCATCAGCCAATCAGAAAAAGACACCGCTTTAGCAGCCAGAGATTCTGCCCGTGCAGAGCTAGACTCCTCACAAGAAGAGTTCAGCAAACTGACCGCTGGCTCTCGTCCTGAAGATATTGAACAAGCGAAAGCCGCACTCATGGCAGCAAAAGCCGATGTGGCACTGCAAGAACAGAAACTGGCAGAACTCACCATCACGGCCACGCGAGATGGCTTGTTAGATAACCTACCGTTTAACCTTGGCGAACGCGTTCCTGTGAATGGTGTGGTTGCTGTAATACAAGCCAGCCGCGTCCCATACGCTCGCGTTTATGTTCCTGCTAACTATCGAGTCGACTTTGTGCCTGGTAAAACGGTTAACGTGCATGTAGATGGCGTTGAGCAACCATATAGCGGCACCGTTCGTTGGGTAGCGACTGAGCCTTCATTTACGCCTTATTTCGCGCTTACCGAGGAAGAACGCTCGCGTTTGATGTACTTAGCAGAAGTCGACCTTCAAGACTCAGCACAACCCTTGCCTTCGGGCATTCCAGCGCAAGTGGATTTGGTGGAGTAAGCCAATGACCGAATACGCGATTCAAGCTGAAAATGTAGTGAAGAAGTTTGGTGACTTCACCGCCATCAACAACATCACGCTTAATGTGCCCAAAGGCAGTATTTATGGTTTTCTTGGCCCTAACGGTTGCGGTAAATCGACAACCATTCGTGTGTTGACTGGCTTGCTTAGCCCAAGTGAGGGCAATGTCGATGTACTCGGGCTAGAGATCCCAAAACAATCTGAGCTTCTGCGCCTCAAGATTGGCTACATGACACAAAAGTTCTCGCTTTATGATGACCTGACGGTTCAAGAGAATCTTGAGTTTATTGGACAAATCTTTGGTATGGAAACCAAGGCCCTGAAAGCTCGCATCGAAGAACAACTAGCCACCTACGGTCTCGACCAGTTGCGTAAACAGCGCGTCGGCGGAATGAGTGGCGGCCAGAAACAACGCTTGTCTCTCGCCGCAGCCACTATGCACAAGCCAGAACTGTTGTTTCTCGATGAGCCCACATCTGCGGTTGACCCAGAGAACCGACGCGATTTCTGGGAGCAGTTGTTTGATCTCTCTGACCAAGGCACGACGATTTTAGTCACAACGCACTACATGGATGAAGCAGAGCGCTGTCATCGTCTGGCTATTATGGAAGCGGGGGAAATCCGCGCCGATGGTGAGCCAGAAGAACTCATGGCCCAAATGGGCGTTAACATCGTTGAAGTCAAAGCGGATAACTTACGCGAGCTAAAAGAGAAAGTCATTCGACGCGAAGAAGTCCGTTCTGCCGCACAGCTCGGCATTCGCTTACGCATTTTGATCCACCAGCACATCGAACAACCGATCGAATGGTTAACCCAAACCTTTCCTGAGCTTGATGGCTGCGAGATGAACATTGCTCGTCCTAGCTTGGAAGATGTGTTTGTCAGCGTGACGGGAGAAGGTCGCCAATGATGAAATCTATTGCCCGCATGAAAGCGGTGATGATCAAAGAGATCCGTCAGCTTTCACGTGACCGCATTACCTTTGGCATGGTCGTAATGATCCCCCTGATTCAACTTCTGCTATTTGGCTTTGCCATTAATACGGATATTCGCAACATTCCCGTTGGCGTCGTCGATCAAAGTGGCAGCACTGCCGGGCGCGTGATCACTGAGTCCGTCAAAGTCACACAAGTGGTCGATGTGGTCGAAACCTTCGCTACCGCTTCTGAAGCCGAGCAAGCCATTCAAGACGGTTTGGTGCGAGCGGCTTTAATTCTACCTAGCGACCTAACCCAACGCATGGTGCAAGGTAGAGAGCTTGGCCAGTGGATTGTGGATGGTTCAGACACCATGATCAGCTCAGCGATTCTCTCACTACAAACCATGCCGTTAACGGATTTTGATTTTGAGATACGCCCAGCCCCAACCAAAACCTTTGAAGTTGCGCTGTATTACAACCCGAGTCGGCGCTCGGCGGTGAACATTGTCCCCGGTTTATTGGGCGTGATTCTGACTATGACGATGATCTTGTTCACCAGTGCAGCCATTGTTCGAGAACGAGAACGCGGCAATTTAGAGTTACTGATTACTACGCCAATCCACTCCATCGAGCTCATGGTGGCGAAGATCATTCCCTACATCTTTGTTGGTCTGATTCAGGTGTTTATCATTTTAGGCTTGGGGCACTGGATATTTGGTGTGCCGATAAACGGCGCCATTAGTCAGATATTGTTTGGCACGCTGTTGTTTATCGCCGCGAGTTTAACCTTAGGTCTGGTGATATCCACCATTGCGACGACACAACTTCAGGCCATGCAGATGACGGTGTTTATTCTTTTGCCGTCGATTCTTCTGTCCGGATTTATGTTCCCTTATGAAGGAATGCCCGTCGCGGCACAATGGATATCAGAAGCGCTGCCTGCTACCCACTTTATGCGAATTATTCGTGGCGTGGTGCTGCGTGGTGCAGACCTAATGGAGCTATGGCGAGATACAGTTTGGTTACTTGGATTCACCGTTATCGGCCTTATTGTCGCTTCATTTCGCTTCAAAAAATCACTCGACTAATCCCACGATATTGCGTTCATTCCTTAAAAACAAAAATAGCCCCAACGAAGGGCTATTTTTTGTTTCTGTATTCATACACTGTGCTATCGAGCTCAACTCTCAGACAATACTAATAGTACTCACCGTAGGAACAATCTCGTAAATCGGAAATATTGTAGTTTTTCAAAGAGTTTATTTTAAAGTTGAACACTACCTGTTTACAGACAACGCCTTCGCGATCCGTGTACGTGATAATACCTTCACTGTACGCACGCTGACCATCAGAGGATGTCACGTCAGCAACAAGTTCCAAATGGCCCTTATGCGCGTCTACGCGATTCATCATCTCAAACACATCTACCCACTCTTCGCGATTTGCCATTTGTATTAGCATGGACTTCGCCTGTGTTTCCAACTGCTGGGGGTATACATAATAACGGTTGTAACCAAAGTATGCGCACATAAGTAATAAAACGAGTGCAAATGAGGTTGTTCTTGTCATACAAGCTTCCTCTTGTTGTTATAAAAATCTTGCTTCGTTAATTCAGTATAGGAAGCGAGCAAAGTTTAGGTTATAGAACTTGCCCAAATAACAGGGGACAGTCAGAGACAGTCAATTCTATGACAAGCTCAACAACAAACTTTATTGCACTCTCATCATGGGCTTGAACAAAAATACGCCACAGAGACAGCAAGAATTAAGAATTAAGAAGTAAGAAGTAAGAAGTAAGAAGTAAGAAGTAAGAAAGGAAAACTAACCGGAGCGCGGTGATAACAGAAAAGTAAAAGGAGTTGGAAGAAAAAGACAATCCGAGTGAATGTAGTGAGAGCGGAAATCAAGATTAGATTATCCGCCCATCAACTAGGCTCAAATTGCCAGTGACCACAACAATGTGACTCACCGAATTTAAACGTGTTGGTAACTATCTTCGAGAGACTCTGTCTGCGTTGTTTTTTCGCTCACTTCGACTTTAACCGCAGCGACCTTGAACTCAGGGATCTTCGCATGCGGGTCCGTCGCCGTTGTCGTTAAACGGTTGACTGGCGATTCAACAAAGTGAAATGGAATGAACACCACACCTTTTTGAATACGCTTAGTCACAAAGGCATCAATCTCAATGCTGCCGCGACGTGTAGACACCGTCAGACGCTGACCATTACTGATGCCAAGCGCTTCTGCGTCTTCCACGCTCACCATCGCACGTGGCCCAGCAAGATTATCCAACCCTTTAGTCTTACGCGTCATGGTGCCAGTGTGGAACTGCTCAAGTACGCGACCCGTCGTTAACACAAGTGGGTACTCTTCATCTGGCAGTTCAGCCGCATAACGGAACGGTACGCCCACCATTTGCCCTTTACCACGAGTAAACTGGGTTTGGTGCATGATGCGAGTACCCGCAGGGTTGTTCTTGTTGCTCGGCCATTGCACACCGTTTGGCGTAATGGCATCCCAACGAAGACCTGCATATTGAGGTGTCACTCGTGCGATTTCATTAGTGATATCAGACACGCAGTGGTAATCCCAATCACTACCCATGGCATTGGCGATTTCTTGGATAATCCACCAATCTTCTTTTGCCTCACCCGGTGCCGTGACAACCGGATTCACACGCTGAACACGACGCTCCGTATTGGTGAAGTGACCCGCTTTCTCTGCAAACGAGCAAGAAGGCAGAACCACATCCGCGTATTGCGCGGTTTCCGTTAAGAAGATGTCTTGAACCACCAAGAAATCGAGTGCTTCTAAACCTTCAATCACATGCGCTTGGTTCGGGTCACTCAACACTGGGTTCTCACCCATGATGTACATACCACGAACGTCACGATGGCAAGCCGCATCAATGATTTCTGTCAGGGTTAGACCTTGTTCAGAAGGCAGATTTGGTGCGTTCCATTCAATCGCAAACTTCTGACGCACAATTGGGTTGTATACCTTTTGATAGCCCGGGAAGCTGTTTGGCAAAGCGCCCATATCACACGCGCCTTGCACGTTAGATTGACCACGTAGCGGGTTAATACCACCACCTTCAATACCGATGTTGCCACACAGCAATTGCAGGTTAGCGATAGAACGCACGTTGTCATGACCTGTCGTGTGCTGAGTGATACCCATCGAGTAGTAAACAGCCGTACGATCTGCCGTGCCAATCATACGCGCCATTGCTTGAATGTCTTCGGCTTTAACACCCGTAACCAATTCCACTTTATCGAGGTTGTAAGCTGGTGACATTACTTCTTGCAACAAGGTATCAAAGCTATCGACACGTTCTTCGATGTACTCTTGATCGTACCAACCGTTCTTGATGATCTGCTGCATAACGCCATTTAGGAGCATCACATCCGTACCCGGACGGTGCGCCATATACAGCTCAGCATGCTCTGCCATATCAACACGTTTCGGGTCAGCCACAATCAAACGAGCACCGTGGTGACGAATTGCTTGTTTGATATGTGAAGCGATAATCGGGTGCGCCGATGTGGTATCCGAACCAATAATAAAGATCACATCCGAGTGTTTAATGCTTGGAATGTCGTTGGTCATTGCACCACTACCCAGTGACGCCTCAAGACCGGTTACACTCGATGCGTGGCACAAACGCGCACAGTGGTCGACGTTGTTAGTGCCCAGTTCACGACGGACAAATTTTTGGAACGCGTAGTTGTCTTCGTTAGTGGTTTTCGCTGAAGAGAAGCCCGCCAATGCGTTGCTGCCAAAATCTTGCTTGATGCCAGAGAACTTAATCGCAATCAGCTGAATCGCCTCTTCCCAGCTTGCAGGCTGCAACCAACCATCTTTACGGATCAATGGCGTGGTAAGACGCTCTTCACTGCCAATGAAGTCAAAACCAAAGCGTCCTTTCACACACAACATGCCTTGGTTAACCGGCGAGTCACCGCCTTTCACGTAACGAATCGTATTGGTTGCTTCGTCCACGAACATGGTCAACTTACAACCCACACCACAGTATGTACAAATGGTGTCGACCGCTTTCAGATCTTCAGTACGGCCTTGCGAACGGTCACGACTATCGACCATTGCGCCCGTTGGACACACTTGAACGCACGCGCCACATTGCACGCAGTTCGAATCACCCATTAGGGTTAAGCCATTCTTGTTACTTCCAAAGTGTGGACGATCGTCAGGACGTAATGCCGGACGACCTTGTTTATCGCACACGAAGTTCAGTACACCGTGTACGGCTTTGTCGCGGCACGCTTGGATGCACTGACCACAGCTAATACAGCGGTTAGCATCAAACTCAATAAACTCAGAACTGCGGTCAACTTCGTACTTATGACGCAAGTCTTTCGCACGAAGATCTAACCAATCTTGGTGTGATTTAATCTGCAAGGAGAAGTCAAAGCTTTGCTCAGCTTCATATTCGGTGGAGTAATCACGCAGCGCACAATCGGTATTGGCCTGACAGCCACATTCAAGACAGCGCGCGGCTTCCTTCATCGCTTCTTCGTTATCAAAGCCTAATTCCACTTCAGCGAAGCTTTGCTCGCGTTGTGCAGGAGTCAGCTCAGGCATGATAGATCGAGCGACTTTCTGGATGTTCTCGAAGTGAAGCGGATCGACTTGAGAGAGTTTCTTCTCTTTGCGCGAGTTGAACGCCGCCTTTGGCATATCCGCCATATCGCCATTCAAAAACAGGTCAATGGCTTTTGCCGCAACGCGACCATCACCCACGGCTTCAACTGCCGTTGCAGGACCACGGCGGAAATCACCAATACTGAAGATGTTGCCCGTGCCTGTGTGCATGGTCTTTTCATCTGCATCAGAGGTGTTCCAGCGCGTTAGCGGAATAGATAAGTCTTCACCTTCTAGGAAGCTCAGGTCTGGCTTTTGCGAGACTGCCGCAATCACGGTGTCGAACTCTTCGGTAAAGAACTCGCCAGTTGGTTTAGGGCTTCGACGACCAGATGCATCCGGCTCACCCAACGCCATGCGCTCTAGACGAATCGCATTCACGCGTCCGGTTTCATCGGCAAGGTTTTCTGCAGGGTTGGTCAAGAAGTGGAATTTCACCCCTTCGTGTTCCGCTTCGACAATCTCGTAGTCTTCTGCCGGCATTTCGTCACGGGTACGACGGTAAATCAACGTGGTGTCTGCACCAGCACGACGCGCAGTACGAGCACAGTCAATTGCCGTGTTACCACCACCGATCACCGCGACTTTCTGACCCGTTACATAGTTTTGCTCGGTAACGTAATCTTTGAGGTAATCAACGCCTAAATAGCAACCTTCAAGGTCACTGCCTGTGTAATGCATTTCAACCGCTTGAGACGCACCGACAGCCAAACACACCGCGTCGTATTCTTCGCTCAATTGAGAAAGCGTGAAATCCACACCCAGCTTTTGATTGGTGTGAACTTGCATGCCATTGCGGCACATCAGTTCGATTTCTTTATCGAGAATGTCTTTTGGCAAACGGTATTCTGGAATGCCATAACGCAACCAACCACCCGCTTTTGGCATGGATTCAAAGACCGTAACGTCATAGCCTTCGTTCGATAGGTAGTAGCCAGCCGTTAGACCACCAGGACCACTGCCGACGACGGCAATGTTCAAACCTTTGCTTGGTTTCTTTTCTGGCACGTAGGCTTCATGCGCAGACAAATCCGCATCCGCGGCATGACGTTTTAGCTGACGAATTGCAATAGGCTCATCGACTAACGAACGGCGACATTCGCTCTCACAAAATGCTGGGCATACGCGGCCAATCGATAACGGCATAGGAAGCGTACGCTTAATCACTTCAATCGCTTTTTGATGATCGTTCTGTGCGATGTGATAAAGGTACGATTGGATATCCACGCCCGCAGGACACGCGGTTTTACATGGCGCTTCACAATCGGCGTAATGGTCCGTCATGATGCGGTTGAGTGCTTTTCTGCGGTGCTCGCTTAATTGTTCTGATTGCGTGACCACATTAAGGCCGCGGTAAACTTCGAGTTCACACGCACGCTTAGTACCACCACTTTCGACTTCAACTACACACAAGTCACACGGTACTTTTTCATTACTTTTGTTCATTCCGCACAGCGATGGGATCTCGACCCCACACACTTTTGCTGCTTCTAAAAGGGTTAGACCCTCTTCTACAATTCTATATTTTCCATCGATGACAATTTCTATCATGCAACCCCCGCAGCAAAGCAAATCCAAATCTGCACAAGTAAAACCATGCATTCTATAAGGATAATCATTTGTAAGACAAGTTAGTGTGATGTAAAACTTATAAACCACATTTTTCACGTGTCATAAAAAGCGAGGGCTTCTTTCGCTAACTTTCAACACTCGGTGTTTAACAAACGTTTTACTCCCTCGAAAGTGCGAAAACAGAAGGGTTGGACTATTTTGATAATAAGAGCAATAAATGATTGACCTTACCCTTAGGTTAACCTTTAGAATCGAAGGGTTTTCATCATTTTCATCAAACACATGGGAAAGGGTATGCACTTAAAATCGCTGCATACAATCTGGTTAACTCTCTTCACGACGCTAGTGCTATTGGTATCTAGTGTGGCGAACAGTGAGCCGTTGATGAATATTCAAATGATGTCTACTGGCATGGCTCACCATCCTTCTATGATGAGTGACAGCGAACATTGCGGTATGCCTGGCATGATGGACGTCTCCATGACTGACGCTTCTATGTCCGAAGATGGCGATGCAAGAGAAAGCAGCATGAACTGTGGTGGAGGCTCCGGCATGGTTCATACCTGCTGTACTGCCGCGTGTACGATAGTTTTCGTCCCCCTACCGAATCCTATCAATAGCCCGATGCCCGTCGTCTATCGCGCAACTATTACTCCTGAAGTTGCTTCCCCAGTCGTACACGTCAGCCGCGACCTGTACCGACCTCCAATAGCCTAAATCCATCCTAGCATTCGACCCTGCGCGTGTATCGCAGGTTGTTTTAATGCGCCTGAACGATGAGGTAACAAGGCTTTACTGTTCCCGCAATAAAATCCGCACCTCCATCGATCCGGCGAACACTGGATTTAGATTATGGATATCAAACCATACCGCTTAGCTGCACCTATTTTTATGGTGGCTCTGGTCGCTGCACCAACCTTGGTTAACGCCGCAGGTAAAGAGACGCAAGCAGCGCAAAATTCCGCATCAAGTGAGCGAGCTTCAACGACCAAGCTTGCCCAACTGATCAACGTCGCTTTGAGTAACGATGGCAATCGCAAGCAATACTCTGCGCAATCTGCTGCCATGCGTGAAATGGGCGTCGCGAGCGCGACCTTGATGGACCCAAAACTGAAAGTGGGTTTTGGTGGCTTGCCTGTCGACAGCTTCAAATTCGATGAAGACCCAATGACCAACATCTCCGTTGGTTTAATGCAACAGTTTGAGCGTGGCTCTACGCTTGATTTACAGCAGAAGAAAGCCAATCAACAAGCTGACGGCCTTGGACTTCAAGTTCATGCTCGTGAGCTTGAGGTGGCCAACAGCATGACTCAACTTTGGTTAGAACTTGGTTACCAGCAACGCGCTGAGCAAATCATGCTTGAGAACCGCAAGTTGATGAAGGAGATGGAAAGCTTTATTCAGACCAACTATTCGATTGGTAAGAGTGAAGCGCAAGATCTGCTCAACGCCCAACTTCAAGTCAGTAAATTGGATGAGAAACTGCAAGCCAATGCACAAATGCAACGTCGTCTTATCTCTCAACTCTCCGAATGGTTGGGGTCAGATTGGTTGGCAAACGAACAGGCTCTGCACGCGAGCAATCAATTGAACTGGGACACACTGAACAGCAAACTTGCTGCCAGTCAGAATTCTACCAAGCATTATCAGCAACTCAGCCAACACCCGATGGTTAAGATGGCCGACGTAAGTATTTCTGCCAATAAAACTCAGGTGGAAATTGCTGAGCAAGCCTACAACCCGCAGTTTGGCGTCGAAGTAATGTACGCCTACCGCCAAGCCGACAACATGATGGGTGAACCCGCATCAGACTTGGTCAGCGCTTACCTCACCATGGACATTCCGTTGTTTACGGGTGACCGCCAAGATCGCAATCTCGCGGCCGCTCAATACCAAGTTGGCGCGGCACAATCACAAAAGGACACCTTACTAACGCAGATGAATGCCAAGGTGAACACTTTGCTGGTTGATCGCAGCAACTTAACCCAGCGTTTAGAACGTTATCAATCCACCTTATTGCCTCAAGCGAAAGCGCGCATTCAAGCCGTTGAGCGGGGTTATCAAAACAACACAGCGCAGTTTAACGATGTGATTTCTGCCACGACTGACGAGTTGGCTCTGCAATTGGAGCAACAACGTCTACTGACCGATCTCAACATCGCAAACAGCAATTTAGCCACCCTACTCGGTGGTTTCGACTACCAAGTGGCTTCACCGGAAGCTCGCTCTATTTCGACATATTAATTTGTGATTCCCCAAGACAGTTGGGGCTACAGCTAGGCGGCAAACGAGAGAATCCCATGAGCACTTTCCCTAACAAACTAAGGGATCCTCTATGTGATTTGGGTGAACGAGAGCAGGCAACAACGCTGTAGCGTCAAATGTGAAGGGGAAAATAAGGTAAAACAATGAAAACATTTAAGATTGCAACCATCGCCCTGATTGTTGGCGGTGCTTTAGGGTTTGGTGCTAATCATTTTCTTACGGGCTCGGCTCACGACATGAGTGTAATGGGTGGCAAATCTGCCGCGAGCTCTAATGATCCACTTTACTGGGTTGCCCCAATGGATCCGAATTACAAACGCGACAAACCGGGTAAGTCCCCAATGGGCATGGATTTGATTCCGGTTTACGCAGAAGACCTATCCGGTGAACAAGACGCACCGGGTACAGTGACTATTGACCCTTCAGTAGAAAACAACCTCGGGGTTAAAACCGCAAACGCGACACTGCAACAGCTATCACCACGCATCGAAACGGTTGGCTATATTGCCTTTGATGAAAGTCTGTTATGGCAAACCAACGTTCGTGTGGCGGGTTGGGTAGAAAAACTCTACATCAATGCCGTGGGTGAGAAAGTGAAGAAAGGCGATGTGCTTTTCACGCTCTACTCTCCTGAACTGGTTAAAGCACAAGAAGAATTGCTGAATGCGTACCGCACAGGCCGCAAAGGTCTTGTAAAAGGCGCGACCGAACGCTTGGTAACGCTTGGGGTTGACCGTGCTCAAATCAAATCCATTACTCGTAGTGGTAAAGCATCGCAAACCATTGAAATCAAAGCGCCTGCTGATGGCGTTATCGCGAGCTTAAACGTGCGTGAAGGTGGCTATTTGTCCCCTGCTCAAGCGGTGATCAGTGCAGGTCCTTTGGACAATGTTTGGGTTGATGCAGAAGTCTTTGAGCGTCAAGCGCACTGGATGAAAGCGGGTTCTCAAGCCACGATGACCCTTGACGCGATTCCGGGCAATGAATGGCAAGGTGTTGTCGATTACGTGTACCCAATCCTCGATCCGAAAACACGTACGTTGCGTGTGCGCCTTAAATTCCCTAATCCAGATGGCGCATTGAAGCCAAACATGTTCGCCAATATTGCCTTGCAGCCTGTCACTGACGACGCAGTGTTAACGATTCCTAAATCATCTGTTATCCGCTCTGGCGGTATGACTCGCGTTGTTCTGGCTGAGGGCGAAGGCAAATACCGTTCTGCTCGAATTGAAGTTGGCCGCGAAGCTGGCGAACAAATCGAAGTATTACAAGGACTTAAACAAGGCGATAAGATCGTTACTTCATCTCACTTCATGCTCGATTCTGAATCAAGCCAGTCGGCGGATCTGTCTCGCATCAATGGTGTAGAAGCAGCGGCAGAAACAGCATGGGCTAAAGGTGAGATCACGGATGTGATGAAAGATCACCGAATGCTGACCATCAACCACCAACCTGTACCAGAATGGGATTGGCCGGGCATGGTAATGAACTTCACTTTCGCAGATGGCGTCGAGATGGGTGACTTGAAAAAAGGTCAGGCTATCGAATTTGAAATGCAGAAAACAGAATCTGCTCAGTACCAAATCGTTGACTATAAGGCAGACAACAGCGTCATTGCGGCAGAAGTTTGGCTGACTGGTGACATCACAATGCTGATGGCTGATTTTGGCATGATCACCTTAAACCACCTACCGGTTGCAGAATGGAACTGGGATGCTGGAGAGATGAACTTCTCTGTGGGTGAAGACGTTGATCTATCGGGTTTTGAAGAAGGACAGAAAGTTCGGTTTCTAGTTGAAAAACAAGGATCTGACTACGTTCTTAAACAGCTAGTTCCTGCAACAACAGCCGTCGAGGGTTAATTATGATCAATGCTATTATTCGTTGGTCACTGAGCAACCGATTCCTAGTGTTGGTCGCGACCTTAGCCCTTGTATTAGGCGGACTTTACAGTGTAAAGAATACGCCTGTTGATGCGATTCCGGATCTTTCTGATGTGCAAGTGATCATCAAAACAAGCTATCCGGGTCAAGCTCCTCAAGTCGTTGAGGATCAAGTTACTTACCCACTCACCACCGCCATGCTTGCCGTGCCGGGAGCTGAGACGGTTCGTGGCTACTCCTTCTTTGGTGACTCTTACGTTTATATTATTTTCAACGATGATACCGACATGTACTGGGCACGTTCTCGCGTGTTGGAGTACTTAAGCCAAGTAGCACCAAAGCTCCCACCGAACGCAAAACCAACCTTAGGTCCTGATGCGACAGGCGTAGGCTGGGTTTACAGCTACGTATTACAAGACAAAACTGGCAAGCATGATTTGGCTGATCTTCGCAGCCTGCAAGACTGGTTCTTGAAGTACGAGTTGCAAACCGTTGATGGCGTTTCTGAAGTCGCTACCGTGGGCGGTATGGTGAAGCAATACCAAGTACAGATTGATCCTGCCAAACTGCGTGCGTACAACCTCACTTTGCAACAAGTGAACATGGCAATCCAAAACGGTAACCAAGAAACCGGCGCGTCCGTTATCGAAGTTGCGGAAGCCGAACACATGGTTCGTACCACGGGTTACTTAACCAGCATTGAAGACATCAAATCACTGCCGCTAAAAGTCACTGAGAAAGGCACGCCGTTGCTATTAGGAGACATCGCAGACATTAACCTTGGTCCACAAATGCGCCGTGGTATCTCTGAGTTGAATGGCGAAGGTGAAGCTGTGGGTGGGGTTATCGTGATGCGCTTTGGTGAAAACGCCAGTGAAGTGATTGCGAAAGTCAAAGACAAACTCGCAGACCTACAACGCAGCCTACCAGAAGGCGTGGAAATTGTTCCAACCTACGACCGCTCTACTCTTATCGATTCAGCGGTAGAAAACCTATGGAAGAAGCTTGCAGAAGAGTTCATCGTCGTTGCGATTGTGTGTGCGTTGTTCCTGTTCCACATTCGTTCTTCGTTGGTTATCGCTCTGAGCCTACCGGTTGGCATTCTTAGTGCGTTTATCGTGATGCATTGGCAAGGCATCAACGCCAACATCATGTCTTTGGGTGGTATTGCGATTGCCATCGGTGCGATGGTGGATGGTGCAATCGTTATGATTGAAAACGTTCACAAGCACATTGAACGAACGCCACTGACCGACAAAAACCGCTGGCAAGTAATTGGTAAAGCCGCAGAAGAAGTTGGCGCACCGCTGTTCTTCTCGTTGCTGATCATCACTCTTAGCTTCGTACCAGTGTTTGCCTTAGAAGGCCAAGAAGGCAAGATGTTCTCGCCGCTTGCGTTCACTAAGACTTACGCCATGGCAGCGGCAGCAGGTTTGGCAATCACGCTCGTGCCTGTACTTATGGGCTACTTCATTCGCGGTAAGGTGTTACCGGAACACAAAAACCCGGTTAACCGCGGCTTGGTCGCGCTGTACCGCCCGCTGTTGAACACCAGCTTAAAATACCCTAAGACCATGATTGTTATCGCATTAGGTCTAATGGCATCGGCTTACTACCCAACCAGTAAACTGGGTAGCGAGTTCATCCCGCCGCTGGATGAAGGCGACTTGATGTACATGCCAACGACCTATCCGGGTATCTCGATTGGTAAGGCTCGTGAGCTTCTACAACAAACCAACAAGCTGATCAAAACCGTTCCAGAAGTGAAAACCGTATGGGGCAAGATTGGCCGAGCTGAGACCGCAACCGATCCAGCACCACTCACCATGATCGAAACCGTGATTCAGTTGAAGCCACGCGACCAATGGCGTGAAGGCGTAACAACCGAGTCACTACGCAAAGAGTTCGACAAACTGGTTCAGTTCCCTGGTCTTACTAATGCTTGGGTAATGCCGATCAAAACGCGTATCGACATGCTGGCAACGGGCATCAAAACCCCTATAGGCATTAAGATCGCCGGACCCGATCTGAAAGTGATTGAGAAGATCGGCTCTCAGCTAGAGCCAATTCTTAACGGCGTACAAGGCACGGCATCGGTTTATGCAGAACGTGTAGCAGGTGGTCGTTACGTCACGATCGACATTAAACGTCGTGCAGCAGCGCGTTACGGCTTGAGCATCAAAGACGTTCAGCAAGTGATCTCCACTGCGGTGGGCGGTATGAATGTGGGTGAAACCATTGAAGGCTTAGAGCGTTACCCAATCAACGTTCGTTACCCACAAGACTACCGCGACTCAGTGGTTAAACTGCAAAACCTGCCGTTAGTGACACCAAATGGTGCTCGTATTGCGCTGGCTGATGTAGCGGACATTCGTTACGAAGACGGTCCTCCGATGATCAAGACGGAAAACGCGCGTCCGAATGGCTGGGTATTTGTCGACATCGATGGTCGTGACCTTGGCTCTTACGTCGTGGAAGCACAGCAAGTCGTGGCCGATCAGTTGGAGCTTCCTGCGGGTTACTCGTTGGCTTGGTCTGGTCAATACGAATACATGGAACGTGCGAAAGACCGCTTGAGTGTCGTGGTACCAATTACCATCGCCATCATTATGCTGCTGCTTTACTTCAGTTTCCGTCGTGTCGGCGAAGTGATGATCATCATGCTTACCCTACCACTCGCTATGGTCGGTGGTTTGTGGCTCATGCATATCCTCAACTACAACTTCTCGATTGCCGTTGGTGTCGGCTTTATTGCCCTAGCAGGTGTCGCGGTTGAAATTGGGGTCATCATGCTCGTCTACCTCAACCAAGCATGGCACTACAAAAAGCTGGATGCGGAAGAGAGCCAACAGAAGCTTGAGGCGAAAGACCTAACCGATGCCATTCGTGAAGGTGCAGGCCTGCGTGTTCGCCCAGTAATGATGACGGTACTGACGGTCATTATTGGTCTGATTCCGATCATGTACGGCGAAGGTACAGGGTCAGAAGTGATGCAACGTATCGCTGCACCAATGATTGGCGGTATGGCATCGGCACTGCTGCTGACGCTGTTAGTGCTTCCAGCCATCTTCAAGCTGTGGAAACAACGCGAGTTGCGCTCAGGTAATTCAACTCCGAGCCAAACAAGCACGCAAACTGGCAACCAAATCGAAAACGCCGACAGCACAGATCGCACTGATAACAAGGCTTAATCCCTACCTTCCTCTCAAACATGCCGTTTGAGGGGAAGCAACCAAGTTATTAATGAATTAAAACAAGGATATAAAAATGAAAAAGACACTAATCACTCTTACTCTAGCCCTAACAACAACGACTGCGTTTGCCCAAATGGATCATTCAAACATGGACCACGCGAACATGGACCATAGCAACATGAAGCATGAAAATATGGACCACGGCAGCATGAAGATGGACCACAGTAAAATGGACCATTCAAACATGATGGATATGCCGGGCATGTCGACTGTTGGTATGCCAGCAAAAGGGGCAAAGCCAGACAAGGTGGTACACGTTATCTTGGGTGATGACATGACTATCAAGTTCAAAAAAGACGTTAAAATTGAGCCAAACGATGTGGTGCAGTTTGTAGTCATGAACACCGGTAAGATCAACCACGAGTTTACGATTGGTTCGGCTAAAGAGCAGCTAGAACATCGTGAAATGATGAAGACAATGAGCGGCGATCACATGCATGACTCAGGCAACGCAGTTACGGTGGAACCAGGTAAAGCGAAGCAATTACTGTGGCACTTCCACGGTGACAACAAGGTTGAGTTCGCGTGCAACATTCCGGGCCATGCAGAATCGGGCATGGTTAAAAAGATTGAACTGTAAGTAATTATCCAAATAGACAAAGGAGCTGATGATTCAGCTCCTTTTATTTCTGGATCAAACTATTCGTTAGCTCATGATAAGAAATTCTGAGCCAGTGTCTCTCGCTAAGATATTTTTGTGACCGAATCACCGACGTAATATATAAGCCAAACTACAGGCCTTGATAGCAACACTCTTCTCCCCATATTGAGACCGTTTAAGCGTATTGCAAAGAATCCTACATAAAATAGACATAGATTTAACAGTGTTTAGAGTATTGGCTCGTTATAGTTTACGTGACATCGCTACCGTGCGAACTAAAACTAAAATTGAAGAACACGATCCATGAAAAAGTTATTTTTGTTGGCTGGGCTAATGGTTTGCTCAACCCTAAGTTACGCGTCCCAACTGAATGAGGACATTTCTCTCCTCGAGCAACAAACCTCAAGCAGAATTGGGGTGTCAGTTTGGGATACCCAAGCAGACGAGCGTTGGGATTACCGTGGCGATGAACGCTTCCCACTCATGAGCACATTCAAAACCCTAGCTTGTGCCAAAATGCTAAGTGATATGGACAGCGGTAAGCTAAGTAAAAATGCGACCGCAAAAGTCGATGAGCGCAGTATCGTTGTATGGTCTCCAGTGATGGATAAGCTCGTAGGCCAAAACACACGCATAGAGCACGCGTGTGAAGCCGCTATGTTAATGAGTGATAATACCGCAGCCAACTTAGTATTAAATGAAATTGGCGGCCCTAAGGCCGTAACAATGTTTCTGCGAACAATTGGAGATAAAGCAACGCGCCTAGACAGAATAGAACCTCGCTTGAACGAAGCCACACCAGGCGACAGCCGCGACACAACCACACCTAACGCCATACTAAACACTCTTCGAACTTTGGTCGAAGGCGAAACGTTGTCTTATGAGTCTCGTGTACAATTAAAAATCTGGATGCAGGACAACAAAGTTTCAGACTCGTTAATGCGTTCTGTATTACCAACAGGTTGGTCTATTGCAGACCGTTCTGGTGCGGGAGGTCATGGTTCGCGTGGCATTAACGCGATTATATGGAAGGAAAATCATCGACCTGTTTACATTAGTATTTATGTCACAGAAACCGAGCTCTCACTTCAAGCTAGGGACCAACTCGTTGCGCAGATAAGTCAGTTGATTTTACAAAAGTACAAAGACAATTAAGTCACCACTCACCTGACCCTATTTGTATCCTTTTCTAGCCCTTCTCTTCCAGAAGGGCTCATTCTGTACTTCCATCTTAAAAACACCACTTATTGAGTAATGACTTACTTATAAATAGGTATAAGATTTACTTATTTAGGGTGAGTTAACGCCCACATTAAGCAACCAAATTCACACAAATGGCGATAATTAAACCATACTCTTACCAAGAAGCACATTTTCTACAAAATAGCTTCACGTAATTTATTGTTGTTATTTGCAACATTGCCAAGGAGATGTCTATTGAGACTTGAAAGAACTTTTAACCCTGATGACTTATCGATGCAAAACATGGAAAGTCCGATATGTATGCCGATAGGGTTTGTTCACTTTTTAGCTCAATCGGAAACACTACAGCAAGTACTTGATACGGTGGCAGAATGGATAAATCGTATATTTAATTCTGACCGTGCGAGTATCACACTTTATGAAAACAATGATCATTTAAAGGTCTACTCTTTCTCTGGTAGTAAAGCGATTCCCGCTGAATTTTTAGTGCCCATTCATCAAGCGTTTGTTGGCCGAGTGTTCAAAAAGCAACAACTGATGATCTGCGACGATGTTACGCAATCTGATGAGATCGATTGTGTGATGCTCGCATCCAATGGTATGGGTACGTGTATGGACGCGCCTTTAATGCACGGTAAAGTCTGCCTAGGAACGCTTAATGTTGCGCATCATCAAACGCACATTTACACAAACGAACAAGCGGCACAGCTTCAGTGCATCGCTAATTGGATTGCTTTAAACATTGCCCTTCATATACAGATTATGAAAATGGAACACCTCGCCACGACGGATGATCTAACAGGTATTCCAAACCGCAGAGAGTTCATGCGACAAATCGAAAGCCGCCTAAATGAATACCGAACCCTGGGCATTGACTTCCATGTTGCTATTTTAGATCTCGACAATTTTAAAAGCCTCAATGACCGATTTGGTCATGACGCAGGCGATAAATCACTGATCCATGCAGTCAATATTATTAAAAGTCATCTACTTGATTGTGACTTACTTGCCAGAGTTGGCGGTGAAGAGTTTGCCATCGTATTAAGAAGTCGCTCATCACAGCAAGCTCTAGACACATTAGAAACAATTCGTAATGCACTAGAAACGACGACCGTTCAACATTCAGGTTGTGATATGAGCTTCACCGCGAGTATTGGGGTAACTCAAGTCTGTCGTCTCGACGACTCATTTGAACCATTAGTTAAACGCGCCGACTTAGCACTTTACAAGGCAAAAGAAACTGGAAGAAATCGCGTTGAGTTTCATATTGGTGAAGAAAGGTAGAAAAAATAAAAAAAGGTAGCGACTCATTGCGCTACCTTTTATCGATTCTAACCCGCTTAAAATAACTAGTACGAACTTTAAGCCAGTTAAAAATAAGAATGAGCAAATTTAATTATGCTTTCTTAAGATCTTTAGCTGGGTAAGTTAGTGTTTTTTCGCCTGCTTTTACATGTGTGTAAAAACCGCCACTGCTTAAACCTGTAACAACCATTTCGCCAAGATCGATACCTTTAGTCGCTACTACTACGTCACCGATTGAAAACATATTGAATACCTTGTTTGTTTAGATTAAGACACTAAGTCGTTGCGCGGTATTTAATACGATATTAGGCAAAGCACCTAATCGAGTTTTTTATCGTAAAGATTAATTTATATTTGTCGTGAACTCTAAGTTTCCACATTGAAAATCACAGGATATTTTCCAAAAAAAGATGCGCTATTCTTGTGAAATACGGTAATATTTTCTAGCATCAAGTGCGGAGGTATTCTCCGCCCTCATTGGAGAAAAATGATGAAGAAAGGCCTAAAAATGCGTGCATTAGAGCGTTCTGATTTGCGCTTTATTCATGAACTGAATAACAACCGAAATATCATGGCCTACTGGTTCGAAGAACCTTACGAGTCTTATGACGAGCTCGAAGAACTTTATCGAAAACATATACATGATGACGCTGAAAGGCGTTTTGTCGTCGAAGATGAAGACGGCATCGTAATTGGCTTAGTTGAGCTGATCGAGATTAACTACATTCACCGCAGCGCGGAATTTCAGATAATCATCGCCCCAGAGCATCAAGGCCGAGGTTATGCGACAGAGATGATTAATCGTGCGTTAGATTACTCATTCTCAATTCTTAATCTACGTAAAATCTACTTATTAGTCGCAGTGGATAACGAAGTCGCTATTCACTTATACAAAAAATGCGGCTTTATCGAAGAAGGTCACCTTGTAGAAGAATACTTTATTAACGGCGCTTACAGCGATGTTAAGCGTATGTATATATTAAAACACCAGTACCAGAAAAAGATCGAAGAAAACAACTCAATTCACTAGTTCATTCTATCAAAGTAAAAACGCAGCTATTTGGGCTGCGTTTTTATTTATTCAAATTGATATTGATATGATAATACGATGCGCTTGTCTGCTTCATCCAAATAGGTGTTGTTGTCCATGACAAACGTCATTACGTTAAAAGAGTGGCGTTTGCTCACGAGGTAACCAAGACCAATACCACCAAAGAAGCCTTTGTAGTTCTCTCCTTCACTGTTTTCTGAGCCGTAAGTGCCTGCTGCGAAGCTGATTAACGTCAGCTCTTTGGTAAACGATTTCAGCGCAAATGCACCAACGTAACCGCTACTGCCTGAAGAGCTCATCATATTGAAGCCATTCTCTGCACTTGGCGTACCCGTAAAGTTAGGCTCGCTACAGAGACTACTTTCTGCACCGTCACAAACAGGAACATCACCAGTGTTGTACGTATAGCCTGCCATTGGGAAAATTTGGAAGCCTGCTGGCTCAATCCCGAAATAACTTAGCGGCATAAAGGTACCAACGCTGTAGTTGGTTTGATCCGCGCCGTTTACGTATTCATTTTTACCGAAGTTGAAGTTCACGATACCGACCGGAAACAACCACGAGCCACCAATACGCCACTCGCTCGCATCATCATTGATACGCAGGTTGATTTTGCGCGCTTGGTCAAGCGCAAGTGAGCCCGAGAATGAGATGTTTTGATCATCAAAATCGTAGTTGTTTGCGTACGACGCGCCAAATTTCGTGATGACTTTTGTTGGGTCATCCGCCAACTTGTTTTTATTGTCTTTTACTCGATGCTCGGCACCATGAGCCAGCGTACTGACCAACAAAGTCGTACACACTAACGCTAGTTTGTTTTTCATTTTTTAGTCCTTTGAGATGTTGAATACCCGCACTTAGCTGCGCAGATATTTTTTGAATCATCACTCACTGGATGTGACAAAAGCGCCCTAACTACCTTAGATGGCGTGACAGCATCCAGTGCAGGTAGTTAGGGTAGAATGGCCTGTAAGGAAGGCGTTTTAGCGATTAGGAATGATTAGTTTTTCCAGTTGTAGCTCATGCTCATGAAGTACAGTGCAGGCTCATCAAAGCCCGCTTGGAAGCGTGGCGTTTCTGACGATTCCATCAAGATCGCTTCAAACGCGAAACCAATTGAGTTTTCTGAATCCAATTTGTAATCAATGCCTGTACCAATGCGGTACGCCTTGCCAGTAGGAACGGTAATGTCACCGTTTGATTGGCTTTCATACATGCTGGTATCGAATGCAAAACCTGCATTCCACATCATTTTTTCATTCAGTTTGTACTGAGTACCCAATGCGATTTGGTAAGTGTCTTGTGTCTCTACGCCCAGCGTGGTTGTGTATTCGCTCCAGTCTTGCCAGTTCACGTTCCACATCACCGCTAGGTCATCATTCACTTCATGGTAAGCACTGAAGATCAGTTGTTGTGGAGCAATGGAGTTACTCTTGTCGAATTCAAATTCGGTTTCAGAAGAGTAAGACAGGCCAAGACGCGTGCCTGGTGTTGCTTCATAAAGCACACCTACTCGGCCGTTGAGCTGAGTATCTTGGTCTTCGTCATTGAAGTTCAAGGCTCCCTTCGTTTCCACTTCATACATACCGTACTGAATGCCAAGCGCCGCACCCACAGACCAGTGATCATTGATGCGGTAAGAAGCGGAAGGTTGAATGGTCAAGGCTTGCGTCGTTGCTGTAGGAATATCTAAATGATCACCCAAAAGACCTTCGTACTCGAGGCCAAGACCGTAGTTGCCATACAGACCAATACCCAGCGTCCATTTGTCGTTCACTTGTTGGCTGTAAAATGCCGACGCCATAGGAACAAAACCAATCACGTTGCCCGCATCGCCGGTCATCGTGTCTAGTTGCGCGTCACCGTAAAGGCCAATCAGGTTACCAGAGAAAGATTTACCAGAAACATTCGCCAGACCAGCCGGGTTTGCTGCCATTACTGAGGCATCTTGCGCACGAGCCGCCATACCAGCGGATGCCAAACCAATATCCGATGCTGTTGTTTCGTAAAGGTATAACCCACCCGCTTGCGCAGCAGCACAAGTCAGTAGAGAACTCGCTACGACGATTTTTGAAAGATTTTTCATGTTAAAACCTATTATTGTTAGGGGAACCCACGCTGCGACGGTGGCTGTATATCAATGAAAGGCATTGGCCAATCGTACACAGCGTGGGGGTGTTGTGGAGTCAGTCGGTTGAAATCAGCGTTATTGCTTGCTCACCTCAAGTTCAGTGGGTTTCTTTCGCTTAAACTTCTCGCGCAGAGATTGCATCATCACGAAGAACACTGGCGTCAGTAACGTGCCTACAAACGTAGAGAGAATCATGCCGCCGAATACTGCAAAGCCCAGTGAGTGACGAGATGCCGCACCGGCACCCGATGCAATCACCAACGGGAATACCCCCCAGATGAAGGCGAATGCGGTCATCTGTACTGCACGGAAACGGATTCGAGCAGCTTCTTTGGCAGCATCAATGATGGATAAGCCCTTTTCTTCTCGCAGAACTTTGGCAAATTCCACGATAAGAATCGCCACTTTGGCGGACATACCGATCAAGATGACCACACCAATCTGCACATACAAATCGAACGGTTGTCCCACCAGCAGTAGCGTGCCCATTGCGCCGAGAATCGCGACTGGAACCGCCATCATTACCGCAGCAGGAATGGTCCAACTTTCGTACTGAGCCACCAAGAACAAGTAGGTGAACAGCAAAGACAATGCGAACGCGATTGGTGCCATGTTGCCTGCTTTCATCTCTTGGTAAGTCATGCCGGACCACTCGTACGAGTAACCACTTGGCAAAGATTCTGCAGCCAGTTTTTCAATCGCTTTTACAACATCACCCGAGCTGTAACCTGGCGCTGGCGCACCGTTCACGGTTGCAGAACTGAACATGTTGTAGTTCGACAAAGTATCAGGGCCGAAGATCGGCTTCACTTTCACTAGCGTTGCCAGTGACACCATTTTTCCAGAGCTTGAGCGAACAAACAGATGGTTGATGTCGTCGATATTGTCACGGTATTGCTCTTCTGCTTGCACTTTCACTTGGTACGAACGACCAAACAAGTTGAAGTCAGAAATGTAGGCGCCGCCCAACTGTGCTTGCAGTGTGCTGAAGATTTCATTCAACGGTACGCCCATCGAAATCGCTTTATCGCGATCAATATCGATGTAACGTTGCGGAATATTCGCACGGAAAATCGAGAACGCACGTGCCACTTCAGGCAGTTGGTTGATTTGGGCAACAAAATCAGCGGTTGTTTTTGCCAACTCTTGTGGAGAACGGCCCAAGTTGTCCTGCAGCACAAGGTTGAAACCATCCACCGCACCCATACCTTTGATTGCCGGCGTCGCGAAAACGAACGAAGCGGCATCTGGCGTTGAGTTCAGCATTTGGTTAACTTTATTCATCAATGCGCGTTGGTGTAGCTCAGGGTCTTTACGTTTGCTCCAGTTATCCAGTTTGATGATCAACATGCCCGAGTTTGGAATCGACGCCATGTTAATTACCGAGAAGCCCGCAACCGAAACCACGTTCTCCACACCTTCCATCTGTTTTAGCTCATCAACGTACTTCTTCATTAATGGTGCAGTACGCTGCAATGCTGCTGCGTCTGGCAAACGCATTTCGACCATGAACACGCCTTTATCTTCGTTTGGTACGAAAGATGAAGGTACGGTCATGAACGCAAATGCCAGCACCGCAATAAGCGCGCCATACACACCGATACTCAGCACAATGCGGCGGCTCAAGAAGCCAACTAAACCTTGGTATTTGCGCGTTATTGCTTCAAAACCTCGGTTAAACGCACGCAAAGGCGCAATAGGTTGTGAGTGAGTTGATTTCAACATCAACGCACAAAGCGCTGGCGTTAACGTTAATGCGTTGATCGCAGAGATCAGCACCGACACACAGATGGTGACCGCGAACTGGTTGAACATTCGACCAGAAATACCCGGCAATAGCGCAACCGGTACGAATACCGCCAACAAAATAAGCGTTGTTGCCAATACTGGCCCCGTCACTTCTTTCATAGCTTGGATCGTGGCCGGAATCGGGTCTAAATGCTCTTCATGGATAACCCGCTCCACGTTCTCTACCACGATGATCGCATCGTCCACCACGATACCGATGGCGAGGATCAAGCCAAACAACGAGATCGTGTTAATGGTCATGCCCATCACGCCCATGATTGCGAACGTCGCAATGATGGAAACCGGAATCGCTAAGGTTGGAATGATGGTCGCTCGCCAGTTCTGCAAGAAAACGTACACAACGAAGGTGACAAGAAGTACCGCAATCACCAGCGTCTCATACACTTCATCAATCGACGTCTCTACGTATTCGGTAGAGTCATAAGCGATGTCGTAAACCAAATCATCTGGGAACGATTTCTCGTACTCTTTCATGGCCTCTTTCACGCGTTCCATCACGTCTAGCGCGTTCGCTGTCGGCAACTGGTACAATGCCAGAACGGCGGCTGGTTCGTTATTCATACGACCATCAGCTTCGTAACCTTGTGCGCCAACTTCCACACGAGCCAAATCTTTCAAGCGAATCAAAGAACCTTTCTTGCTCGCGCGGATGATGATGTTCTCAAACTCTTTCGCAGAAGTAAGGCGGCCTTTGGTTTGCAAAACATATTGATATTGCTGATCACCCGGAGCTGGCATACCACCGATCTTACCCGCCGCCACTTGGATGTTTTGCGTTTTAATTGCGCCAATAACATCGCTAGCAGAAAGCTTCAAGGTGGCCAGTTTATTTGGGTTCAACCAAATACGCATTGAGTAGTCTTTCTTACCCAGCAGCGTAATGTCACTCATACCTTCGATACGTTTTAGACGCTCAACGATATTGAGATCCGCGTAGTTAGAAAGGTAGATACTGTCGTGAGACTGTTTCGGAGAACGCAGTGTGATAACGCCCAGCATGTCGGAAGATTTCTTCTTAACCGTCACACCGATTTGGTTTACTTCTTGTGGTAGAGATGACGTCGCCTGTGCCACCAAGTTGTTCACACGAACCTGCGCCATATCGCCATCTGCGCCCACTCGGAAGTAGATACGCAGTGTGTATGAGCCATCGTTACCAATCACAGAAGACATGTAAATCATGTCTTCAACGCCGTTGACTTTGGCTTCTATCGGTTGTGCTACCGTCTTTTTAACCACGTCCGCGTTTGCACCCGGATACATGGTGCTCACCGTAATTACCGTTGGAGAGATTTGAGGATACTCAGAAATTGGCAAGACTTTCAGGGCGATCATACCCATCAATGTCATCGCCAGTGAGATCACCAAAGCAAACTTCGGCCGGTGAATGAAAAATTTACTTAACATCAGTACTCACTCAGCCTTGTTCACTCTGTAGCTCAACGTCTTTCACCGTTGCACCCGGACGCACTTTTTGTAGACCATTGACGATGACTTTTTCGTTAGCCGCCAAACCAGTCAGCACAGCACGTTTCACACCGTAGGTCTGACCGAGTTCAACGTTACGACGAGACACCACGTGATCATCACCAACCACCATGACGTAGTCACCCGCTTGGTCTTGTTGAACAGCCGCCGATGGGATAAGCAAACCATCAATGGTTTTGTTGCGCAGCTTGATGGTCAAGTTGCCATATTCACCCGGCATAAGCGCGTAAGTTGGATTATCGAATTGTGCTTCTGCTCGAATTGAGCCTGTTTCTAAATCGATCTTATTGCCAACGGCGTAGATCTTGCCATCAAGCGGATACAATGAACCGTCTGAAAGCGTCAGTGTTAAATCAACATCCAGTTTGTCATCGTTACGATGAGCTACATCAATCGCACTTCTTACGCGGCGGTAGAGCTTCTCATCCACATCAAAGCCAAAGTGAATTGGGTCTACTTGAGTGATCGAAACAAGAGGAACGAGTTGAATTTTCGAAATACGATCACCCACTCGGAAGTTGCTGAAACCCACGCGACCAGAGAAAGGAGCACGCACAGAGCTAAATTCAAGATCGAGCCTTGCTGAAACCAGCGTCGCCTTCGCCTCTTCTACCGAAGCAATCGCTGCGGCTTGCGCGGCAATGGCGTCATCGTATTGCTGCTCACTGATGCTTTTATCTTTGATGAGTTTCTTCACACGTTCTGCATCACGCGTAGTTTGAACGAGTTGCGCTTTTGCTTTTTGCAACGACGCTTTTGCATACGCCAGTGCCGCTTTGTAAGGACGGTCGTCGATTTCAAACAACAATTGGCCTTTTTCGACCATATCGCCATCTTTAAAATGAATCGCGGTTAATTCGCCACCGACTCGCGGCATAATATCAACGTCATTTACCGCTTCAGTTCGACCGATAAAATTATGATAAGGAGTGATTTTTGTTTCGGTTAGGGTAACGGTTTCAACAGAGGGTGCTTGGGCTGTTTTCGTTACGATATCGCCAGTTTTGCATCCTGATAGTAATGCAGAAGATATAGCAATAGATACCAACGCAAATTTATATTTGGCTTTCATGATAAACCTACTTTATGTAGAAAGTGCTTTGGCCTAAATATTTAAATATATGGATAAACACACTTTCCATTCTGGAAATAAACGAGGGAGTTAGAATTGGTAGTTAAATTCGATGCGGTGATCACCATCACCGAAATTAACGTGCTCATTCCAGTTTGCAAAGTAACGAATATTTGCGCGAGGATTAATTTGATAAGACAACGCAAACTCATGAGTCAAGATATTATCTTCACCCGCATAATAAGTATCTTTATATTGACTAGACCCTGACAACGTATGCATATACATTGGGTTGTAGTTAATCCAGATTTTATCGGTTAATTCAATTTTTGAGTACATACCCACAACAGTGAAAGTACCTGGAATTTCATAACCTTTGTCATCACCACTAAAATCATTAGCAATAGTGACACCCGCACCAGCTAAAGGAAATAGCTGCAACATACCAAACTTAGGTAGACCTTGAATAAAGCTATAAGATGCATCTAATTTATCGTTATCAACGTCGTAGTTTACATCTAATTGACGGCCTAGACCTTTTGCGACTTCTACTTGGAAATTACGTAGTCTGAAAGAGTCAATGCTGTCATCAACGTTGGCATATATTGGATCGTCATTGTCGCGAATGCCAAATAGCTCACCACCAATGCCTTTCATTTCAATGATGTTCATCGCCATGGTACCAGGCTGGCTAGATTGGTAAGTTTGACCGATTTTGATGTTCGCGCCTTTATCAGTAATACCAAAGCCAGCTTGGGTGTATACCGCAAGTGGGTCAGACATATCTTGTAGTTCTTCGTTATTGTTTGTCTGCGCATAGGCAGAAGACGCGAGTTGTAGGGCTGCAACCATAATGGCAACAGACGGTTTCACTAAATTCATAAAACTGTATCCATTTTAATGATTATAAAATTATTCACGTCATGAGGTCATCATAAATAGCAAGCAACACAACTCGCTTTGGATAACATAAATTATCAAAGCAAATTCAATAATGACGAAACATTCGACGTTTTAATTAAAATAAAATAAAGCATCGTAAAAGTTCAATCACCGCTACTTATATCTTATATAACTTGAAATTTGGTAATACCAATGAAGAAGGAAATATTAAAACTTATGAAAATTCAATTATCATTAGAACAAATGATTAATTAATTTTACCATATAAATAGAGAGTGCAATGGATTTAGGTGATCGCGATCAATGTTTCATTTCGATCGTACAACACTCTTCAGATTAATTAGAACATTATAATAATTTAAAAAACCTTAGTTTGATTAGCCTAGCATCAGATTAGAATAGTAGGCCTATAATAAATAAAAAGGGAGTCACTCTCTGTGATTCCCTTTTATTATCGAGCGATAAAGCGCCGATGCGTTTCGATAACTAAAACGCAAACAATTCGCACTATTGCAGTTTCTCTATTCCCATATTGAACAGTGCAAAACTATAAATATCTGCATTTGTCTCAATTATTTTACGCGTTGGTGTGCCTGCACCATGTCCTGCATTGGTTTCGATGCGAATTAAGATCGGATTTGAACCCGCTTGCTTCGATTGCAACTCAGCTGCAAATTTGTATGAGTGAGCAGGAACAACACGGTCATCATGATCACCGGTTGTAATCAATGTTGCTGGGTATTCCACCCCTGCTTTTACATTGTGCACCGGCGAATAACTTTTCAGATATTGGAACATCTCTTTACTTTGCTCTGCCGTGCCGTAGTCATACGCCCAACCAGCACCTGCGGTAAAAGTATGGTAACGCAGCATATCCAGTACGCCGACTGCTGGCAGCGCCACTTTAAACAGCTCTGGACGTTGCGTCATAACGGCCCCTACTAACAAGCCACCATTCGAACCACCGTTAATGGCTAACTTGTTTGATGACGTTACCTCTTCATCAATTAGGAATTCAGCCGCAGCAATAAAGTCATCAAACACATTTTGCTTTTGCATTTGAATGCCTGCGTTGTGCCATTCTTTGCCATATTCCCCACCACCACGAATGTTCGCTACCGCGTAAACACCACCAAGCTCTAACCAAGCCGCGCGTGTCGGGCTAAAAGATGGCGTGAGGCTAATGTTGAAACCGCCATAACCATATAGAATGGTTGGTGCGCTGCCGTCCATCGGAGTCCCCTTTTTATAGGTGATGATCATCGGCACTTTTGTTCCGTCTTTTGAGGTGTAAAACACCTGGCGAGATTCATATAAAGCTGGATCAAATGGCGCTTTAGATTTGTAGTACACCTCGCTATCACCATCTTTGATGTTCAGACGATAGGTAGTGCTTGGCATCTTGTAGTTGGTGAAAGAGTAGTAGACTTCGGTTTCTTCTTTTTTCCCCGAGAAACCGTATGCGCTGCCAATATCAGGCAATTTGATTTCTCGGATGAGTTTGCCGTTCATGTCGTATTGCTTCACCATCGAGATCGCATCAACAATATAGCTCGCAAACAAATTGCCACCCGCGGTAGAAACACGTAACACGTTCTTTGTTTCAGGAATCAAATCTTTCCAGTTTTTGGGCTGCGGCTGACTTGCATCCACCGTCACGACGCGTTTGTTCGGCGCATTAAGGTTCGTAACCAAGTACAGTTTCGTGCCTTGGTTGTCTATCACCCAAGTATCAGAACTGGTGTTATCTAAAATGGTTTTCAGCGGGCTATTTGGCTTACTCAGGTCTTTGAAGAACAGTTTGTTGCCCGACGTCGATACGCTGGCTGAGATAAACAAGTAGCGTTCATCTTCCGACGTGTAACCCCCAACGTAGCGATACTTTTCGTCCTTTACACCACCGAAAATTAATTGGTCTTCACTTTGTTTCGTCCCTAATTTATGAAAGTAGAGCTTGTGTTGGTCTGTCTTCGCGGAAAGTTCACTCCCTTTTGGCTTGTCATAACTTGAGTAATAGAAGCCTTGATTGCCGAGCCAACTGATGCCACTGAACTTAATATCCACCAGCGTTTCACCGACGGGCTTTTTGGTTTCTGTGTCTAACACAATGACTTTGCGCCAATCGCTACCGCCTTCCGAAATGCTGTATGCAACCAAAGATCCATCTCGTGAAAAGCTCACTCCCGCTAACGATGTGGTGCCATCTTCACTAAAAGTATTTGGATCGAGGAAAATTTCTGCTTCGCCATCACCTAACTGCCGATAAAGCACATCTTGGTTCTGTAACCCGTCATTTTTGTAGAAGTAAGTGAACTTACCCTCTTTGAACGGTTGGCTTTGCTTTTCGTAGTCCATGAGCTTAGTGATGCGCTCTTCAATCTGCTCGCGGTAAGGGATTTTCGACAGATAATCAAACGTCACTGCATTTTGTGCCTTAACCCATTCTGCGGTTTCTGGGCTGAGATCGTCTTCCAACCAGCGATAAGGATCACTCACTTTTGTACCAAAGTAGTCATCGACAACATCCACTTTTTGTGTGGTTGGATACGTGATGGTTTTCGGGGTTACCTGTTCAACCGACGATTGCGCCGCTTCATTTGCATACGCCACAGACAACACACTTCCGAGTGCGAGAGCCGTTGTGAGTGCTAGGGTGTTCTTTTTCATGAAATTCCTTTTTATTTTTCTGTTGTCTTTTTGTGCAATACATCAGAACTCTACTATATATCGACAAAATGAATCTAATTTCATTAAACGAGTTGTGAAAGCCATCCTAACTCCCTCATTTCCTTCCAGTTCTACAAACTAGTAAGTGGAAGTGTAGAACTTGGGAACAATACTGAAGAGCTACGATGACGTTTACTCTCTTTCGTCTAAGTCAGCTCGATTTGGCGCAAAACCCCAGACTCAGAAGCGAAATCTTGGTCGTGACTAATCAGAACAAATCCACCTTTGTATACATTTAACGCCTGACTAAGCATTATTTTTGACTCCAGATCGAGATGATTATCTGGCTCATCAAGCAGCAGCAAAGGCTGAGAGTTTTGGTGGCTGACTATCAGCATCGCGAGCTTCATCTTCTCGCCACCGCTCAGTAGGCGCCCCAACCGAAACACAGCATCTCGACGAAAACCGATCCCGGCCAATAAGGTCCTCGCTTCACTTTCCGTCATCTCTTGGCAGCTCTCCATTACGTTTTCAAGTAACGAAAGATTTGGATTCACTGCGCCAAAATGTTGGTCGAGATAATACAAAGACGTATTCACTTGCAACTCACCACTCTGCAACGATAACTCGCCAAGCAATGCCTTTAACAAGGTTGATTTTCCGCAGCCATTTTTCCCTTTGAGATGGACTTTGTCGTTCGCAAAAATCTGCAACGTGATAGGTGTAGAATTCCCAAAAGGTAATATACCTTCTTGTATCGACAATACTTTTCGCGAACGGTTCGGATTATCTGTAAGATAAAACTTTTGCGCCTTGAGCTGCTCATGTCGCGATTGCAACGCCTGTTCTTTGGCTTGTAAATGCGCTTGTCTGAGTTGCTCATTCTTATTGCGATTTGAGGCACTGGCGGTCGCGCTATCCTTTTTTCCATCAAGCAAAATTTTGGGCTGACTGCCGTCTTTGCGCAGTTTGTTCCCTTGCGCGGCGCGTTGGTCTGCTTTTTCGCGATTTTTCTGGGCTTGCTCGGCTAACCGTTTTTTCTGTTTATCGACTTGCGCTAACTGCCTCTCGACCGCTTGCAGTTCAGTGCGTTTTTTCTCGGCGTACACATCGTAATTTCCACCAAAAGCCTGTAAACCTAGGCCCGATAGCTCCCAAATTTCCTCCATCTCTCGCAGCAGCTCACGATCGTGACTGATGAGTAAAATCGCGCCGCTGAAGTGCGTCATAGACTCTATCAACCATTGTTTCGCCTCGGTATCGAGGTGATTGGATGGTTCATCGAGAATCAAAAGCTCCGTTTCGTTTTCAAATAACTGCCATAACTGCAAACGCGCCAACTGACCACCACTGAGCCGAGCACAAGAGAAATCAGGATCTTGCGGTAATCCCATCGCAGCGAGCTGCTGTTTGAGTTTTAATTCAATATCCCACTGCTCGCCAACCAGTTCGAACCAATGTTCAGAAACATCACCTTGTTCAATCTGCTTTAAAGCATGCAAGACCGCATCTTTGCCCAGAAACTGGGCGATCGATTGCTGACCTGAAAGCAGATCAGACGGCTGCTGGCGATACATCATGAAAGAAGAGGGAGCAGTCACAACACCGCTGGCAGGCTGAGTTTCGCCCGCCAAAATGGAAGCCAAAAGCGACTTGCCGATGCCATTGCGCCCAACCAAACCAACACGTCGTTTAGTCATGGAACAAGAAATAGACTGGAATAGCGTATCGCCATTATCAAACTGATGGCTAACATTAAAAGCTTGTAAAACTGGCATAATTTGCCTCCTGTATGACAGGGACAACAGCCGTAGCTATGATTTGAAATGGCAACAAAACGCGTGCACAAACGCATTAAGCTCTATGTAAAGCTCGACGATATACGTCAAATCAAAAAGTCGTCTTGTTGCAAAGAAATATCGGAAAGTGAGCTACGCCTACTAACCCTGCAGATCCAAAAAATAAGTAAAAATATGGATGACAGGTTTAGTTCTTCATGTTGGCGTAATCTCCTAGAGAAATGATGCACAGAGTGTAGCCGCTTTTTTGTTCAAAAAGCAAGCTTTCTAACCAAATGTGAACAAAAAGAAAGTTTCACAGTAAGTTGTTATATCACATTAACTTTTTAACAAGTCTTTGAACAATTTCGAGATCTTAGCAACACAATTTTTATCCAAGCCATACTATGCTTAGGGTAAAGATAATCCACATAAGGGCGTGGTTATGAAATACAAACATATCCTTGTTGCACTCGAACTGTCAGATGAAAGCACCGTGCTTATCGACAGAGCGGTATCAATGGCAAACTATCTCGACTCCGATATCTCCTTTATTCATATTGATGGTACGCACGGAGAAATCTATCGTGAGCTTGTAGACATTAAAGAAAACCCGGATCAAAGGCCGTTGAATGAGCATTCAATGGAATGTTTAAAAACATTTAGTGATTACATGGATTACCCACTTAAACATTTCTTCGTAGGTACTGGCGACTTAGCTGATAAATTAGAGGTCACCATTAAAGAGCAAGAAGTGGATCTTCTGATTTGTGGCCACCACCAAGATTTCTGGAGCAAGATTATTTCTTACTCCAGACACTTAATTAACAAGTCACCGGTGGATATTCTAGTCGTCCCTATTCATGATTAGTAAAACGTAACACTTCCCAAAACCACCAATTTATTTGGTGGTTTTTTATTGATATTGAAACAGCTTAAACAGTTTTCCAAACTAGCTTGGCGATCATTTATGAGTTACATTTTCTAACCAACCCGCGCTCCTACTGGGCATGGTTATTTAGATAGCAAGGATCCCTATGGCAAATAAAAAAGTACTCATTCTCTTTGCTCATCCTTCCCAGCATCGTTCAGAAGTGAATACTCCACTTTTCAAAGAAGCTCAAAAAATTGAAGGCGTGACATGTGTTGATCTCTATGGCGAATACCCTCGTTTCGATATTAATATCGACCGTGAGCAGCAACGCTTACGTGAGCATGACGTGGTGATTTTCCAATTCCCACTATATTGGTATTCAACGCCTGCGATTTTAAAAGAGTGGCAAGATCTGGTTTTGGAATATGGCTTTGCTTACGGTACAGATGGCACAGCACTGCAAGGTAAGACCATGCTTTGTGTGCTGTCTGCAGGGGGCAAAGAAGAAGCTTATAAGGCAGAGGGCTACAACCACTTTACGATTCGTCAACTGCTTGCGCCTATTGAACAAATGTCCGCACTGACCGGCATGAACTACATTGCCCCTCTCGCGATGTTTGGCGCACGTACAGCAGATGAAGAAGGGCGAATCCCTCGTCATGTTGAGCGGTACAAGAGCCTGCTAACAGCTTTAGTCGAAGATAGGTTGGATGTTGAAGCTGCGGCGTCATTAATCAAGCTTAACAGCGCATTGCCAGAGCTCATTAAGGAGGCTTCATGACAGGGATATTCTTACAAGCCTTCGTATATTTGATTGCTGCTGTAATTGCTGTCCCACTTGCTAAGCGTTTGGGACTTGGGTCCGTTTTAGGCTATCTCATCGCAGGTGTGGTCATTGGCCCAATTATCGGTTTAGTCGGTGAAGAAACAACAACAATCCAGCACTTTGCCGAGTTTGGCGTGGTGATGATGCTGTTTCTCGTTGGTTTAGAGCTCGAACCCAAAATGTTGTGGGCGATGCGCAATCGCTTAATGGGTTTAGGAGGTCTGCAAGTCGGCGGTACCGTCGCGGCGATTATGGGTATTGCCTTATACTTTGACCAGCCTTGGACCATAGCCTTAGCCATAGGTTTGATCTTCGCCCTCTCTTCTACTGCGATTGTTTTGCAAACTTTTAGCGAAAAAGGATTAACGAAGACGGAAGGTGGACAAAACGCTTTCTCCGTGTTGCTTTTTCAAGATATTGCAGTGATACCAATGTTGGCGTTCATTCCCCTATTGGCCTTACCTGAATTAATTGAACAGGCACAGTCCGCAGCACAAACAGCCGCAGCGCACCATGAAGAATTAAGCCTCGTTGCGGGGTTACCCGGCTGGGCATACGGCATCGTAATCACAGCATCGATAGCAATCGTCGTCGTTGGTGGACACTTTTTAAGTCGACCTCTGCTCAATTATGTGGCTAGCTCTGGTTTGCGAGAAATCTTTACCGCAACTGCACTCATGCTTGTCATTGGTATCGCTGCACTGATGAGTTTAGTGGGCTTATCTCCTGCCTTAGGAACCTTCTTGGCTGGCGTTGTATTGGCGAACAGTGAATTCCGCCACGAGTTAGAATCCAATATCGAACCATTTAAAGGCCTATTGTTAGGTCTGTTCTTTATTACCGTTGGCGCAGGGATCAACTTCTCGGTCCTTTTTGGTGATTTCTGGTTGGTCATGGCATTGACCATTGGCGTGATGGTTTTGAAAGCCTTGGTGCTGTTTATTCTTGCACTGATATTTAGGGTGAAAGGCAGCAACCGCTGGCTGTTTACCCTAAGCTTGGCTCAAGCAGGTGAATTCGGCTTTGTGCTTCTAAGCTTTTCAGTGCAAAACCACGTCATCCCATTTGAACTCTCACAAACTCTTGCGTTAGTGGTTGCGATTTCGATGTTCCTGACACCAGGTTTGTTTATTCTGTTTGATAGAGTGATTCTGCCGCGCTTTGAAAGCCAGTCAAATGAACGCGAAAGCGATACGATTGAGGAAACAGGCACGGTGATCATCGCCGGCATCGGCCGCTTTGGACAAATAGTGAATCGCCTATTGGTATCAAACGGCGTGACTACCGTGGTACTTGACCATCAATCTGACCAAGTCGATAACATGCGCCAGATTGGCACTCGCGCCTATTTTGGCGACGCGACTCGACCAGATATGCTACATACAGCCGGCATTGAGCACGCCGCTGCGTTGGTTGTGGCGATTGATAACCAAGAATCGAGTGTAGAACTGGTGAAGTACGTTAAGCACACATACCCAAAAGTAACAGTGATTGCACGTGCCTTTGACCGTGGACATGGCTATCTTTTGCGTCAAGCGGGAGCTGATATTATTGAATCAGAGACCTACCATTCTGCATTGGAGATGGGCGGTCACACAATGAAAGCCCTTGGCATTCACCCCTTCTTTGTTGAACAACAGAAGGCGACATATAAGCGTGTTGAAGCACGTAAGTCAGAAATACTCTACAAAGCTTGGGAAGATGATTCTGAAGGTGAACGCTATGACAACAATTTCCGACAACTGTTTATTCAGTTAGAGGAGAAAATGGCGGAAGAGATGCAAAAAGATCGTCATGACAAACTATCGCGGTCAGAACGTGGTTGGACCCCGCCACCTAAAGGTTACGCCGATGACTTTAATGAAGATAACGTCCAAGAGCTAATACCACCAAGAGAAGAGCCTATCCAACGATAACGCACTCCATATTAAAAACCTCCCGCTTGGGAGGTTTTTATTTTTTCAGTACAGAGCCACACGCCGTGCAGAATAAAATGGTCTTCTCGATATTACATAAGATCATTCATTAAAATCTCATACTCTTCGTTTGCTTCTTCCACTAAATGAGAAAGCTCTAACGCATCAGTAACTGCAAGATTGAACTGCCACGGAGTTGTGTCTTCTTTACCACAGATTCGAGTTTCACACCCACGACTCTCAAAAGACAAATCATCAAACTCTGTGGTGTGGCGCTCTTGAAGTTCAACAATCTCAACTTCTAATTTACCGACAGGATTGACTTTAACGTGGGCATGTAACTCCGAACTGTTAGACAAACAATAATCTCTATGAACCGCAATCATGGCCGCCTCCTTGGTCTGCCAACTGACAACTCAACAGTGAGTGTAGACGAGGGATTTTGAACGTGGCGTGAAATAATAATGAAGATTGATCTGTCTCATTAGAACAGACAATTGTTGTCATGAAGGCATGAGCCAGCATGAATCTCATCTGATTTAAATTGTTCTGAGATCGTAATAGTTGGCATTTACTGAGACTTTCCCTATTATCGAAACAAAATTACTGTGGTCATTCTTTAGAGGTCAGTATGGAGCTTGAAGCCGTTGCTAAAGCACTAAAAGAGTTAGGGCATCCGACTCGTTTAAGTATTTACAAAGAAGTCGTCAAAGCGGGATACAAAGGTATCGCGGTAGGCGGCGTACAAGAAAAGCTTGGCATTCCAGCATCCACTCTCTCTCATCATATCTCGAGCCTTGCTTCAGCTGGTCTTCTCACCCAGCGCCGAGAGGGTAGAACCCTTTTTTGTGTTGCAGAATATCAGTGCTTAGATGACGTAATTGGTTTTTTAAAAGCAGAATGTTGCGTTAACGAGTGCTCATAAATTTCTAGCAAAAACGAGAGAGTTTGAGTTTATATTGAATTTCAGCAGAACGTGAATGACGATGATAAACATACACACCGAAATTGCTAACCTCGGTGTGTACATCTTCTAGTTCGCGACGAGTAACATCGACGACTTAGATAGTACGATTAACTTACCGTCACTTGGAATGATTTGTTCTGTCATCAAATCAACCCAATCACCATCGATTTTTAATGTCAAAGACTGTTGACGCTGTGATTTATTAAGCACCACAATACCTTTGTCACCTCGCTTAAGTACGAGCATGTCATCGTTACCTTCAAGAACACTCATCGGCTCGCCATGCGTCATATTATGGAACTGGATCATTTTTGCCATTCTCGGATCGCTCCATGCACCTTGCCACCTTGGCTGACCATTTTTACCTTTGATACCGCTGGTGTTTAAGTCGGTATAAATCAACGGCACACCACCATCTCGGCCTAGAATATAGGCATAAGCTAACCATTCGTTTTCCTCGTCCATGATGAGATCAAGAAAGACATCATTGTTAGGAATATCATGTGTGATAGCAAATGTAATCGCACGACCGGGGGACAGAGCCTGACCAAAACAATAGGGATCAATCAGAGACTTGAAGCTGCCCTTTTTAGCAAACGCCTTAAACATGGTTGAGAACAAAGGGAAATCGTACGCACCTAGGCGAGTTTCCTGTAGATACGGCTCAAGAAACAGCTGATACTCTTCTTCCGTCGCACCGCCATCGGTAATAATTTCACCAAATATATGCACATCCCGCGTGATGTCGTCTGTCCAAACACGCTTAAGATGCTCTAACGTCATGTGTTTCGCAGCGTCAATACGAAAACCTTTCACACCAATAGCTTTCAGCGCCTTTAGGTACGCTCGCTGCTGCTCAACAACATGGTCACAAACACGAAGAGTTGGCAAGCCAGGATCGGTTGGCCCACCTGTGATACGTCCGTTTTGAACCTGCCACTTATCTTTCCAGTCTTTGATGCCGAATGCTTCAACAAAGTCCTCTTCATCAAAAAGTGGTTGAGATAGATCGCCAAACAACGCTAGCGACTGATATTTCTGTTTGTTGTTCTGGTATTCCTCCAAGACCTCTTGTCTTGGGTACTGAAGGTCTCTGCGAAGGTGGGCCTCGTTTGCCATATGGTTAAACACTACGTCGGCATAAACCCACACACCAACTTGCTCCAGTTCACGAACCATATGAATAAAATCTTTGGTATCACCCAAGGCATTATCGATAACACGATAATCTTGTGGTTGATAACGCTGCCACCAGCGCTCATCGTGTGCGCTTTTCATTGGTGGCGAAACCAACACAGAGCCATAACCAAGCTCGCGGATTTCTTTTGCTCGTTGGGCAATGTCAGCATACTTCCAATCAAACGCATGTAAGATAACGTTTGCACCGAATGATTGTGTTTCCTGTGAGCCACTCATGTTGTTCTCCTGCTCGTTTCCACTCACGATTACTTGTTTGCATTTTTTTGTGAGTGAATTCAATAATCGAAATTATAAAAGCTATTCATCAGAGGCACTCACCCTTTTAGCACTAACTCAAGGCTGAAATCGAAGGCGTAGCGACTCATCCATTGCACAGCGATAAATCGTTCTGAGTGAATAACGGGCACACGACATACAACCCGAACAGACCAACACAAAACTAAGACATTGTTTTGATTAACAAAAACTTAAATTTAAAAAGATAGAACATAAGACCTATGTACGCCCTAAAATAGGCCCAAAGGATAAAAATAGCCAAGCCAACCCGTTGAGTAATCAATTGTTAATAAAACGAAACTGGCAGATGGATCACGTTTGGCGCGTTTCAAAAATCCAGTAAATCACCATACCTAGCGTTAAAAGACTAAAGATTTCTGTTTGTATCTGTCCCGAAATGACTTCAAAATGCGAAACTTAGCTTATCTCTATGGGGTATGCTCTAACTTGGAGGATAATAATGAATATCAAAGAATTTTCTGACCTCGTCGGGCTATCTGCTCATACACTTCGATACTATGAAAAAATCGGTTTACTTAAACATGTCCATAGAAACGCGAGTGGACATCGAATGTATAGTTCGAAAGATCTAAACTGGATAAGCTTTGTTAAGCGTTTAAAAGAAACTGCAATGCCACTTGAAGAGATTCTAGAGTATGCCAAATTAAGGGAAGTCGGCTCTCAATCTGTACCACAACGTCAAGCCCTGTTAGAACGCCACCAAGAAAACCTCAAACGCCACATTGAACAACAGAAAAAGCACTTATCGGCTCTAGAAGAAAAAATTGCCTTGTATAAAAGCGGAAAAGTTCGTTGACTTAGAGTTAACTCTAACGATTAAGGTGTGTTTACGTTTATTCACTAGGAACATACCGATGGAACAATCACGCTTTAACAAAGGATTAGAACTACTCTCTCAAATTGATGGCGACGCTGGTCATAATGTCATCGAAAGCTTACAAGATATTTGTCCAGATTTAGCTCAGTACACCATTGAGTATCCGTTTGGCGATATTTATGCTCGCCCGGGCTTAGACCTAAAATCGAGAGAAATCGCAACCGTCGCCGCGCTAACGGCAATGGGGAATTGCGCGCCGCAACTAAAAGTGCACTTAAATGCAGCGCTGAATGTAGGCTGTAGCGAGGATGAGATTAAAGAGATCATTTTGCAGATGTCCGTCTACGCAGGGTTTCCCGCGGCATTAAACGGCATGTTTGCATTCAAAGAAGTGCTAGCGGAAAGAGCAGAGTAATAACAACGTTGACATCAATTTAACCGCAATTAAAAACGGCCCTTGGGGATCGGGCCGTGATTAAAACAACGAGTGAATTAGCGCTCAGGAGTTTCAAGCAGTTTAACTGCGCAATCTACCGCGTTGTTAATGCCTTGACTGCTCTCCAACTTACCTGAACTTGCAGGACCAAGGGCACAAGAATACAAAGCCAGCTGCTTATCGAACGGCAGATCCAACTGTTCATAGAGATTTTGTCGGATTCTTGCATGTTGTTCTGGTTCTTGGTTAGCAAGGCTAATCAACGTTTCATAAATAAGCGTTTTCATGTCTTTCCCTTTTCACTTTATTGCACGGGGTGCATATATATTGTATCCATTTGGGAAGCACAAATCAGAAGCTAGGTCACAGAACGCGTCGCTAAAAAAGTTTATGTGCGCGGTAAATTGCAATACAAACCTAAAGCCGTTTAGAAAAAGGGCAACTGATAACTCGATAGATCAGCCGATTAACTAGCATTCGCCGCTGTTTGTTCATAATCGTGTCCGATATAAACAAAAACGCCGCTGTATCAGCGACGTTTTATCTCGACTTTAGTTAATCGAATTTTTTTAGTTGAAGTGCACTAGCATTTCAACGTCATCGCCTTGCTCTGGAGCCTGAAGAGCGAAGTGCACGTACCCTGCTTCAGTAATAGGAATCGCAAGGTATTCATTGCTGCCTGCATAGTTGGACGCATACTCGTGCTGCTCTACTGTAGGCCAATGCTCCCTACTCGCGTATAGATCGACATTACCAGTTTGAGAGTGAGCCGTTAGCCATACACGAACCTCTTCAACACCTTCAGGCACATAAACTGCTGCATAACGCTGCTTGTGAACGGTAAGCATTTTGGCTTCACCAGACTCTAATACCACAGGTGCTAAATCATCTTGCACTTGGGTTGGCGGTGTTTGCGCTTCCACTTCTAGCGCAGCCACAAGATTCACTGAGTCATAGCTATCACGTCCAGTTAAGCTGATGTAGTAACGACCCGCTTTAACGTAACCATCTTGCTCTGGTTCAAACACAATCTCTTCATTGCTGCCATCAGCATATTGACTCATTTCGAAATCATAGTAATGCGCGACTTTGTTGTAGCTCATGTAAAGATCCGCATCACCCGCACCCTCAATAGATACATTGAAGTTAACGGTGTTGGCTGGAACATCAACGTAGAACAGTTTTTCGCTGTATGCTTCGCCACTGAGCTGAAGGCTTTGGTTCGCCGTCAATTCAGTCACTTGTGCTTCAGGGCTTGTTGGTTCTGTTGGCTCTTCTGGGTCTGTATCAGGTTGCTCAGGTTCCACTTTTAATGTGTCCAACCAACGTTCAAACTCAGCATCGTATTGTTGACCTAAAGACGTCACCTGCTGTGCCCATTGTTCGAACTGGCCAGAGCGCGACAATGCCAACAAGCTTTCGACGTCTTGTGGATGATTTTCTAACATGAATCGAACAGCTAGATAACCCCAACGATAGATACGATTGGTATCGTGAGAGTACGTGGTATCAAACACAGTGGAAAGGCTCAGTTTACCATCTGCAATCAGCTCAATCGCAGCTTGGTAACCTTGCTTGTAATGCATGTATTCAGCAAAACCTTCTAGCCACCAAACAATATGACCATGAGCCAAGTTATCGCTGAACGAACCGTATTGGTTAAATCGTGCATCTAAATAGTGCGTGTATTCATGTTCTAGGTTCAAGATAGAGAGATCTTCACCATTCGCGTAGCGATAAGCGACGAAACGCGCAGTATTGTCCGCTTTTGAAGGGTCACCTTCTAGGTACTGACCACCGTTGTCCGTTGTATTACCAAATAGGAATGAAGAGTAATCAACGTAACTAGTGTTACTCGCGAATACCGCCACTTCAACACGATCATTCAAATCATCAGCGACAGGTTGATTACCCGTATTCGCAACTCGATGGAAGTCGGCTTCTTTTGCCGCTAGCACTTCACACGCTTTCGCTGCTTGAGCATCGGTCAGATCCTCAGAGCGAATAATGGCAGGTCCCTGACATTCAAAACGATTTGGCATTACACGTGCAGCTAAATCTTGCTTGGCTTGCTCAATATTCAGACCATTTAGGCCTTCTGGTGCGTAGTAGCTCATCATTTCAACGGCAGCAAGCCATAGTTTGTCATGCTCACTACCCAGTGGATAACGCTGCATCACCTGTTGCATTACTGCCAATGCTTTGCGTTTGGTCTCCTGATCTGGGCTCGCGAGCAAACGACCAGTTTCACGTAATGCATTGAAAACGATAAAGCTTGCATCCGTATCTAATGCCCAAGCATTATCAGATGCGAATTTCACCAACGTATCAATATGGTGAGTATTGTTTGCCATGTATCGGTAGAACGCATCGTTCGCCGCATGGCCTGCCATAGAGCGGAACAAGTTGTTTAAACCATCGACCCATTGCGTGTCCTGCGCGGTTTCACGATTAAAGTGCATCAATGCGGCCATCATGCTATCCATGGTCAGCGGCAACTGCTTAACGTTATCAACCATCAAAGTCAGGCTCTTCATTGCACCAACTTGTTCACGACCTTGATCCAAAGCATGAGGGTTGTTTAGGAATAGGTTCGTCGACTGAGCAAAACGCTGACTCAACGCTTGCGAAAACTCAGGTGTACCAGTACCAGCGTTGTAGCGAACGTAGTAGGCCGCTCGAATAAATTCGCCTAGGTTCTCTAGAATACGAGCTTGATCTGCTTCACCACGATAGCGAGCAATTTCTTGATCCAGCGCGACTTGGATACGGCTTAGGCTCGCTTCACTATAGATATCATTCAGCGTTTCTGAAGGTGCTGAAAACCAAGCGTGGTAGCAATCATACTCAGCACCAGAAACGGCAGTAGCCAGATCTCGCGATTGTTGTAAATCAGCAACCGCACACTGATTTTGTGCAAAAGAGAAGCCAGACACACTCGCTAGCATACAAGCAAGCGCCAAACGATGGCGCGGGAAAAAACGGATATGAGACATAACAACACTCATTGATTATTAACATACATTGAGTGGGGGTTTATATTCTTTACAGCTCAAACAGTGAAATCAGTGTCATAAAATTTATGAAACCGCTCCCAAAAATAGGTCTTTTACTCTAATTAAATGGGAGCAATCCCACTCCAAAAAAAACTCACAATTATCAATAAAAACATTAATTTACCTTTTTCTAAATAACGACTTTATGAGGAAAATTGCCCTTAAACGCCCCCCTTAACTCTTCCAGATAGAGTTCACGACAATCAAAGGTTCTAAATTAAATTTTGATGCTTGATACCATCTATTTTTATTTGTGACTCATTCCCAATAAGTCATAGAGTGCATATCAAAAGGTTGGCATTAATGGTAAATTCTCCGCCAAATCAAACACATTTACTCCTCCAGTCATTGATGAGTGAATAAAGCAGATATTTGGCTAGGGATAATACATGTCACTTTGGGGATTTTTGGGAGCGGGGATTGCCTACTTCATGACAACGTTTGCCTTTGTTTTTGGCGGCATTTTTTGGTTATGTGCTGAAGGTAATACATTAAGAGAAACAAAGCGCCAATCATCAATAATGTCCGGGGTTATTGCTTGTACTATTGGAACTTGGGTGCTTGCTTTTGGTGTTTACGTTTACGGTTACTTTTGGGATAACTCTTCTCACTATTATTTTTATTTGCTCGCTCCATGGGGACTTGCCATTTTTGGGGTAAAACTTCGTAACCGCTGGGTTAAGCAATACGCGCGTGTAAAACACGCAAAAGAAGAACAGTGGCAAAAGCGCTGGCGAGAATTATTAGGGGAAGATACTGAAGAGCTTCCACCATATACACATGATTACGAGCTCTACTCGGGCATTTGGCAAGCCAATGAAGCGCTCCAAGAACAGTGTTTTGCAGCCCTTCCTCACGGGAAAGCAGTCTACGAGAGAGTGAAAGCCTTCCAAACGATGGCCTCCCCCGCTGGTGACATAAACAATCAAGTTTTGCTGAGTAAACTCGATCAACTAGAGGATGAAATCATTCAAGTTCTTGAGCAACACTCGCAAAAGAAAGTAAGCATTGAAACTGGCGCAGGTACTTTACACAAAGAGTCAAAACGCAATGTTTATCACCATGAGAATGGCCCAACAGAAGAGCAACTGTACGACTCAATCAACCTCCAACATGATTTGGATCGAGAGCTACGCAACATTATCTATGATCGGCTCGGTTACGATGGCGAAGATGAGTACTTTTTCCTCCAAGCGCCACTCGAAGAGCTTACCGAGAATGAAACCGCAATCAACTGGATGCTCTGGGGGTTAGTAAGCGACCATTTTGCTGTTGACCCATACCAAACGGCGTTGGATCTCAGCCTAATGAATGCGGAACCAAGATGGGGGCAAAATGAACGGTTTGTAATGATTACGGCTCAATAAACGCAAGTACTAAGTCTAACTTTAATACAACCTATTCTGAGACCACCCTCGCGTTGGTTAACTTAGCCAGTAAGCGGCCAACGCGATCGCGCATTTCACGTCTATCGACAATCATATCTAGCGCACCATGCGCTAGTAAAAATTCACTTCGCTGAAACTCGTCTGGTAGCTTTTCACGTACCGTTTGCTCAATGACCCGTCTTCCCGCAAAGCCAATACTTGCTTTAGGTTCACCAATATTGATGTCTCCTAACATGGCTAAACTCGCCGAGACGCCACCATAAGTTTGGTCCGTCAATACTGAGATATAGGGTAATCTGTGCTCAGATAAGTGGTTTAACGCGGCGCTGGTTTTTGACATTTGCATGAGTGCCACCAAAGACTCTTGCATGCGCGCCCCTCCGCAAGCGGAAAAACATACTAACCCAGATTTTGTATTAATTGCGCTTTCAACTGCTCGGACAAACTTCTCGCCAACCACTGCGCCCATCGAGCCTGCCATGAAAGAGAATTCGAATGCACACGCAACAACAGGCAGCCCCAATAACTTGCCCTCCATCACCACCAACGCATCTTTTTCTCCAGTCGTTTTCTGTGCTAAAGCAATTCGCTCTTTATATCGCTTTAAGTCTTTAAAACCCAAAATATCTTGTGGCTCCAACTCACTTGCCAACTCTTGTTGTGTTCCATGGTCCAGAAAAGAGATCAACCTTTGACGCGCAGCCATTCTCATGTGATATGAGCATTTAGGGCATACTTCCAAATTTTCTTTTAACGCGGCACGATAAAGTATTTGTTCACACTCAGGACACTTTGTCCAAACGCCCTCAGGGATAGACGCTTTGCGCGAACCTATTATATTTTTATTCTCAAATAACCGTTCTAACCAGCTCATAAATTCACCACTATTGATTACGTTCTAGCGCGATATCTCGTTGTTTGTTCGCTTAAACTTGTAAATAAAATTGTATGTAACTTAGTACAGAGATAAAGTGCGATATGCTGGCTTGATAATCCAATAAAGTGGGATAATGAAATGTTTGATAACGTTGACCAAATCTGGTTAAAAAGTTTTCACTGTGTTTATGAGAACAACAGCTTTAAGCGAGCCGCTGAGTGTTTGAACATACCAACATCAAATATCAGCCGACACATTGCCCTGCTTGAAGAAAAGTTAAACATTAGGTTGTTCAATAGAACAACAAGGCGAATGACGCCTACCGAGGCTGGAGAAGAGCTCTATAGCAGCACTCATCCGTTATTGGAGCAACTCAACGCCGCACTAGAAACGGTAACGCGCCACTCACACACGGTAACAGGGAAACTGCGAATTCTTATGCCAGACACACCTGTACTGGCCAAAGCGGTTGTCACCTTTTGCACGCAATACCCGTCAATCTCTTTGTCTTGCGATACAACGCTAAACCCTAAAGATGATGTTATTGACAGCTTTGATGTCATTTTGAGTTTTCATAGAGGGACTTTGTCAGACAGTAACTGGGTGGCGAGAGAGATAAAACGCTGGCCCAGTGCCATTTTAGCCGCGCCTCAACTAATTGAGAAATACGCCACCCCTTACAAAATTACGGATCTAAGTCATGTTCCCTGCATCACGACGCTTACCGCAGTAAATGGTGCACCATGGGTATTCAGAAACCCTGTTGGGGGCCATATTACTCAAACTGTGCAATCTTCATTCAAAGTAAACAGCGGTCATCTCGCCAGATATGGCGCGTTATCAGGGCTTGGATACGCAATATTGCCAATTGAGTCATGCCAAAATGAGATCAAAAATGGTGAGCTAGAAATCGTCACTCTAGAGTACGAACCTGAGGATTTAGTGCTTTACGCCTTTTACTCGTCTAGAAAACATGTAGCTAAGAAAATATCTATATTTGTTGAACATTTAAAGCAAAATGCGAAACTTAACGCTTAGCTAAGCTTTACTCAACTAATTTATCATATTTTGTTTTATCGTTTAGAAAGGACAGACACCGCTAAGCGATTTGAGACTCGATTTTTTCAAATAAAAAAGCCAGCAATTAACATTTACTGGCTTTTTATTAAAGAGGGTCAGTTGGCGTTTAGATTCTAAACGCTCCCACGTGACGATCGAGTGTTCGCGATAGCTCCGCGAGTTGTTGACTTGATTCTTCTAGTTGCTCACTCGCCGTTAGCGCACTTTTCACTGAGTGGCTGACGGTATCCATGTTCATATTAATTTCGTTTGCTACCGTTGATTGCTGTTCTGTTGCGGTTGCTACTTGAGTATTGATATCTGAAATAGTCGTCACTTGTGCAGCTATTGCTTCTAAAGCCTGTCGAGCTAACTCAGTTTCTGCCGTTCCTTCTTCAATAAGAGTCTTACTATTACTCATTGAATTCACCGCACTTTGAGCTTCAGTTTGTAGCTGGTGAATCATATTGTCAATTTCATCGGTAGAATGAGCCGTTTTAGTCGCTAGGTTGCGAACTTCATCAGCGACTACTGCAAAACCTCGGCCGGCATCACCAGCGCGTGCAGCTTCGATAGCCGCATTGAGAGCCAATAGATTGGTTTGCTCCGAAATACCTCTAATCACCTCTAGAATACTACCAATCGACTGAGTATTTTCAGCAAGACTCACGATAATGTTGGAAGTGCTGTTCATCTCGTTTTCAAGATTAGTCATCGCCGTTTTGGTTCTTTCTAGCGTCGTGTAGCCATCTTGCGCTTCATTACTTGCTGCACTCGCAGCATTTGCCGCTCCGGCAGCATTGGAGGCAATTTCATTGACCGTCGCAATCATTTCGTTCATGGATGTGACAACCAGCATGGTTTGCTCGTTCTGCTCTTGCCCTCTTGTGAGCGCTTGCTGAGATTGCCCACGCAAAGCGACAGCTGAACTATTAAGCTCCACACCAGTATTTACAACTTGTGTAATAATCTCATGTACTTTCCCAACAAAAACGTTGAAAGCAGAAGAAATTTGCGCGACTTCGTCATTACCTTTCGCTGGCAAACGAACGGTTAAGTCTCCGTCTCCTTTTGAGATGTCTTGTAGAGCGTCTTTAAGCGCAGAAAGCGGTCTCATCAGTTTATTTAGCAGAAGTGACAGAATCAAAACACACATAACGAAGATCGCCACCATAGAGATCAACTGGTAAGTAATAATTCCATTCGTCGCTTGGCTCACTTCGGTAATAGGAATACCAATATCAAAAGTACCGTATAACTGACCATCCACATAAATTGGTGCCATGATGTCAAACACCCATACTTTCTGGACATCGGCATACCACTTTGAGTACTGTTGAACACCTCTCGTCGCGCCTTCAACAGTATATTCATCGTTATAGGTTTTGTTCAGCTTGTGCTTATCACTGTGGGCTACTGCCGTTACGTTACGGTCAATTACAACGGCATAACTCACGTCTGAACGTTGTTTCAGCCCCTCAACAAGCGATTGTAAATCTTGCATTGGATTGGCTGAGTTCTCCAAAATATAACTCGCATTTCCCGCTAGAAACTCAGCTTGAACTTGGGATTTGTTTAAGATGATGTCATCGATTTTCTGACTCGAAATTAGGTACGTTGATGCCATACTCGCCACGACAGCAATACCAAACATGGCGCAGACTGCTAATAAGATGATTCTTTTCATTATAATTGTCTCAATACAATTCAATTGATGCTCATTAATCGAGCGCTAAGCCTTTCTTCTCCAAAACCAACCAAACTGCATTTTGGGTCTGTTTGGCAGAGCAAGACATAACTTTATAACTATGTATCTGCTTGGTTCCCGATTACTTTAGACAGAAGGAAAAAAAGTCTTCAAAACGTCACATTTCTACGAGGTTTGGCGAAGGGACGAGTACGCAAAAGGAAACGTTTGCATAGTTAAATTTAACTATGCGACCAAATTGGTATCGAACATTAAAGAAAAGACTTCTAATTAGCGTTTTGACCGTCGGGAGCGCTGTGGTCAGTGCTCCCGTTTTATCATTTAGTATCTCAGGTTCAGATATTAGAGCCACAATCGCAGCGGTTGTAATACGAGATGTTTGGTGAAGCGAGAATGACTTGGTTTGTAGATATGGCAGCGATGTCAGATCGAGTAATTCTCAATCAAGAATCGGCAGCAAAATATGCAAACCAAGGCATGAAGCCATTGCCCATAAAAAAAGAAAGGAAAAAAATCTTTACCACAGAGTTTAGCTCGTCAGCGATATGTATCCATGCATACCCATGTATAAACCAACTGCACTGATCAAGACGCCCGATAAGTAAGGAGCTCGACGTGCAACATCATTCAAACCGCTCCATTTAGATGTCGCTTTTTGCACGCCCACTGCTGCCACAACGCCAACAGCAACCAGAGTCAAGGCTAAGCCAATACTGAATGACACAACTAAAGTCGCACCAAGAGTCATTTCCTTAAGCTGCAAACAGATAAGCAAAACCGTTACCGCAGCAGGGCATGGAATCAAACCGCCCGTTAATCCAAACAGCAGAATTTGCCCATTCGTCACGTCTCGATTCTCAAAGCGCTTTTGAATGTCTAAAGCGTGAGCGCGCTCGTGAGCATCTTGATATTCCTTATCTTCGCTTTCTAAATGAGAACCAGGACGGAAATGTACATCAAAGTCATGGGTATGATCATGGTGCCCGATGATCAAAGTGACAGAAAGTCCATTAGAGACTTCAATGCAAGACGCCGATTCCAAGTATCCATCACGCTCTATAAAGTGATAAATATCAGCAGGTTGATAACCATCACTCGATACCGAAACCTTGATACCTTCAGCAGTTAAAGGTTTACCGCTGAGTGTTCGCAACTGGAAACGGTGATGCTCCCCTTCCTCTGTAATCGAAAGCGAAACATGCCCATGTCCTGTATCCACAACTTGCGTCGTCCAATCGCGAGCATGATCCTGAGCTTTGTTCCAAGCTCGCTCATCGCTCCATGTCCGCCAAAACATCCATACGCCGGTTGTCACGATAATGACCCCAGACATAAGTTGCATCCATGGTTCAGCCGCTTCAGCGGTGAATTTCTGGCTAATATACATCCCGCCAACAGCGATTAACCATACAATTACAGTGTGAGAAAGTGTGGCAGCTAAACCCAGCATCACGGCTTGTTTGACCGTTCCTTTCACCGCGACAATGAACGCCGCCATCATCGTTTTAGAGTGCCCAGGTTCTAAACCATGCAAAGCGCCAAGCAAAATGGCACTGGGAATAAAGAACCACCCATTACCTTGTTGTAGTAACGCGACAAAATCCATTGTTGTTCTCTGTTGTTGATTCTAATTTATCGCAAACTATACTCCCCCCTAGTATTAAATACTACCCCCCAGTATAAATTGAGTGCTACATTATCAGTTAGAATAACTCTGCCCGTAACTTAAAGAAGATAAGACATGTCGCATACAACCAGAGATCAAAAGAAGCTCAACACTCGAGTCAGTAAAATACAGGGTCAGGTGAATGGACTTAAAAAAATGCTGGAAGAAGAGCATGAATGCCAAGATGTGTTGCAGCAGATTGCCGCTATTCGGGGGGCAGTAAATGGTTTGATGCGAGAAGTAATTAAAGGTCACTTACTTGAACACGTCGTACTTGAGGAAGACAAAACTCAACGTGAAAAAGATATGGAAGTCGTATTAAAAGTACTGGACTCTTATATAAAGTAACCCTACTTCGCTAGAGTAAAGTCACTAAGGTTAAACTCGAATATATCCTTTATAGGTAATCGCTTACTAAGCGGGAAATAGCAATGGCAGATATAGACCATACTACCTGCCATTTACATAACAATATATTCCGTAACAACCTCACTTAGTGCCGTAAATTCCCTAATAATGCTCACATCAATCATTCTGGCTGCAACTTTAACCAGAACCGACTTGATACACATAGGGGCAAAATCTATTCAGGTTGGAAAGTACTTATATCCATCAGATGGATAACTTTAACTCACACAAATTGAAAAAAGCCAGCTATCTAGCTGGCTAAAGGCATTGTGAAAATTTGAAAAGGCTTTTCTTGGGACTCAAACTTTATTTGTGAGCTCTTTTAATGTTTTACGCAATGTATTGATACCGAGAGCACCCGGTACAACCCACCCTTTATTGATAACCAACGTTGGCGTAGAAGTGATGTCATATTCTTGAGCCAACTTTCTGTCACGCTGTATCTCAGCTTGTCGCTCCGGAGAAGCAAAGTCCTCAAGAAAACGAGCCTTATTCAGCCCAACCTCACCAGCAATTTCTGTAAGCTCGTCCAAATCACCAATATTTCTGTTTTCACTCATATGTGAATGTGTAACAGCATCAAAATAGTCCCAGTAAGCACTGGATCCTCCCTGTTGTTCAGCCGCCTTACATGCCACCAAACCTGGCGTTGAAAATGGGTATTCAAACGTCTGCTGACGCATCCCTTCTACGTTTACGCGCTTTTTATCGTCGGCACGCGCACATTGCTCCCAGTGTTCCAAAATAATTTGCTTCGCTTGTTTCATTGAGCCAAACTTGCCAATCATTTCTTCCCGTGAGGCAGACAAAGCAAATGCATGATGATGGATATCTAAATTAAACTCTTTTTCAAGCTGGCGTAGTCGAGGTGACAAAACATAACACCACCCACAAATGACGTCGTGAAAAAAATCGACTCTAATTTTTTTGCTCATTACTTTTCTCCAAGATTGAAAGTATTACTGGCTTACCAACTAATGACCGGTCCTGCTGGAACAATTCCATAAGGGTTAATGTGCTTGTGCGAGAAGTAGTAATGCAACTTCATGTACTCGATATCGATCGTTTTTCTGATGCTCTCATGACTGAGTAAATCCAGCATATACTGGTAAAGGTTATCGAAGGCTTTTAGTGGCTTTTTATTGGCCTTAAAGTGAACTTCATAAACGGCTTCAAACCTGACAAGTGTGGGTAACAGAAACAGATCCGATAGTGTGATATTCGAACCATACAGATAACGAGTTTGACTTAGCCTGTTGTTCAACTGCTCCATAGCATCAAATAAGGTGTCACTGGCTAGATCATATTCTGCCTGCTCTGTGGCAAAACCAACGTGGTAGACCTTTCGATTCACATTGACGTGTAACCACTCGTTGAGCTTTTCTATTTCTTCTCGCAGACTATCTGGAACCAACTCAACTTTGTTCTTAGCTAAAGGTAGCCAGTTGGTAGCAAGCTCCATTGCTATCGCAGAGGAATCATTACCTACAATTGCATGCTCTTGTCTGTCCCATAGTATCGGTACTGTTACTCTTCCCGTGTAATTTGGATTTGCTCGTTGGTAAAGCTCTATCAAGTTTTGAGAGCCGTACAAAGGATCTGAGTTAGCATCGTCAAATAACCATCCGTCGGAATATCGCTTTGCTGCAACAGAAGAAACAGTTATTGCGTCATTCAATCCTAGGTAATTGATCACCAGATAAGGCCGATGGGCAAAAGGGCAAGCAAACGACATGTACAAGTGATAACGCCCTTGCTCAGCGACTTTTGGCAATTCAAAGCTGTCCTCATGAGACAGGTCTTTTACTTCTTTATTTGGATACCAAATCCCTTTTTCTAAAACAGCCATGGGGTGCACCTACATACTTAAATTAAGGAAACATATGTAATAACGCGAGCTTTCGCTCAACGTTACATTGTTAAGGTATACAGCGACGAATTTGACTCACAGCATTGAACGTAACATCCAGGCTGTTTTTTCATGCTCTCGCATTCGATCAGAAACCAATGAAGCAGAAGATTCATCATCCCCATCCTGAGCCAATTTCAGAACGTCTCGGCAAGTCTTGACCACTTGCTCATGAGAACGAACAAGAATAGACACCATTTGTTCTGCTGAGGGCACGCCATCTACTTCAGAAACTGAGCTAAGGTCGGCGAACGCTTTGTAAGTCCCTGGCGCAACTTCACCTAGTGTTCGTATTCGCTCAGCAATGTCATCGACGGCGATTGCCAATGCGTTGTATTGCTCTTCAAACATAAGATGTAGCTCGCGAAATTGGGGGCCAGTAACGTTCCAATGAAAATTATGCGTTTGCAAATACAAAGTGTAGGAGTCTGCCAGAAGGCGTTTAAGCGCTTCTCCAATCACAACACGATCCTGTTCGTTTATACCAATATCCACTTTCATACCTACGCTCCTATAGTGCGTTTTCAAAGGAAGACATCAGCGCTTCCAGTTCAACTTTAGTCGCTACGTCAAACTCACCATCGTGAATTTTCTCCTGATAACTCCCTAAACTGTAGATTCCTTTAACGTCGCCACCCCACCATGGCATTAGCTCCGCCATCGTTCTGAGATTGGTCGCACCGCCATTCGGTCCAGGAGAAGTACTGACTAAAAGAACGGGTTTCTTATCGTCACCAAAGAAGGATTTACCTGATTCAGCAACACGTGAAAGCCAGTCAATGACATTCTTTAAAAATGCGGGCATAGAGCCGTTGTGCTCAGGAGAAGCAATAATCAGCGCATCGTGTTCATTCATCATTTGTCTCAATGTGATGGCGTCGGCTGGTATACCTTTTGACTCTGCATCAATGCCATACATTGGCAAATCGAAATCTTTCAATTCGATGATGGTCACTTTAGTTTGGGTGGCTTTTTCAGCCAAGGAACGAATCAGAGTATTATGGATTGACTGACTGTGATTACTTCCCGAGAGCGCGAGTATCTTTTTCATGAGTTAGTCCTGTTAGGTATTTAAGGTCAACACCTCAGTGTTGGTGATTACAATAAATACTAATTGACTAGCATTGGTGAATAAACTATATGTTAGTAACTAAATAGTTTACTTTTGGTAAACAATAAGAGTTTAAATGAGGTCGAAGTGGATAAAATAAGGGCGCTAACCGTTTTCAGAAGGGTTGTGGAACTGGGAAGCTTCAAAGCAGCAGCTGAAGATTTAAGTCTGTCAAAAGCAGCCGTTAGTAAGAATATCAATGAGTTGGAAGACTATCTTAAAAGCCCTCTGATAAACCGAACTACGCGTAACATGCACATAACGGATAATGGTCAACTTTACTACAATCAGGTTTGCAACATATTAGATGATTTGAAACATGCTGATTTGTCAGTCATCGAGTCGTCTCATACGTTAAAAGGATCACTGAAAATAAGCGTTCCTATGTCGTTAGGAATTTTAGAAATTAACCCCATCATTTGTGAATTCATGCACCAATATCCTGATTTGTCTATTGAAGTTGTCATGAGTGACCAATATGTCGATCTCATCGACTCAGGCATTGATATAGCGATTCGAGGAGGGGGAGAATTAAGCAATTCTAGTTTAAGATCCCGAAAGCTTATCGATATGAGACGAGTGCTTTGCGCTTCTCCTGAATATCTTTCAAAATCCAGCGAGATTCTTAAGCCAGAAGATCTCGCTCATCATAAGTGCCTCATATACAGTTTTTCTTCGTCAGCAAGACGTTGGCTATTCAGAAATGAGGATGAAGTCAAAGAGATCGAGCTTCAATCAAGTTCTTATGTCGTAAACAATGGATTAGCGCTCAAGCAAACAGCGTGCTCAGGCCATGGTATTTTATTGCTGCCGGATTTATTCGTTAAAGGCGAGTTAGAATCTGGGGAATTAGTTGAGGTTTTATCGATGTGGCAAGCTGATAGGCATTCACTGTATGTTGTTTATCCTTTCCATAAAGAGCAATCTCAAAAAGTCAGAACTTTTATTGATTTTGTCGTTAAACACTTCGAAAACAAACAGCACTAGCCTTCACCTTCTCCTGTCAAATTGATTACCTGAGCATGAAAACGCAACCTTTGTGAGAAGGTGGCCAGATGTGAGAAGGTGGCCAGATTTTTCAACAGACTTGATTTCGCTCGGCCTGACTATTCGACACTTGCAATACCACAGTAGAAAGAATGGATAGTGCAATACCAGGATATACAGCTGTGGGTATACTCTTTCCATCAAATAACAACATGATAAAAGCAACAAATACAGGACTTAGATAAATATAAGCCATCACTTTTGCAGGCCCCAGTACAACGGTGGCTTTGTGGATGATAAAGGTTGAGAGCAATGTCGCAAACAAAGCGAGGTATAGCATGTGCAAGGTAAGCTCGGCATTTAATGCAAACCAGTCTAGTGGTTGATGGAATACAAACAATGCCAGCAACATCCAGAAGGCACCGCCAATCAGAGTACAAAACACGGTAACAATGGTTTCTTCTCCACGATGAAAAACTTTCATCGAGACAGAAAAACACACCATAGACATACACCCGAGCAAAAACAAAATATCTCCTTTGTTGAGGTTTAGTTTCAATAATGTCTCTAAATCTCCTTTCACAACCACCCAACATGTCCCGACAGTCCCTACCAAATAAACGCCAAGCATCTGAATAGATAATTTTTCCTTAAAGAGGAAAACACTAACAATGGCAGTAATAAATGGCACTAATGTATACAGTGTGCCTGTGTTTAATGCCGTGGTTGTCTGCAAAGCCCTGAACATACATATAAAAAAGATCGCAAAGAAAAGGCTCATGATAAGACTTCTTGGAAACACATCTTTTGCCATTTTGATGCGATGTTTCTTTGTCAGAATAAAAGGAAACAATACCAGTGCTGCAAGCAGGAATCTCAATAACGTTAAGGAGAATGGATTGATTACACCGGATAGTTTTTCTGAAGATAAAAAAGATCCTGCAACCAGCGCTGTCACTAATAAGGACAAAAGGTGATATTTAATATTTTTCACATCAAGGCCATCTATTTTAAGGGGATAAATACTCTACTAGTGCTCAAGCACTAAAGACTTAACCATAACAGCCGCATTGAGTAATTAAAGCTCCATTTAGTAACTTAACTGTTTACCAAAGAGAAATAGTTTGTAGTAATTGACTCCTTATTAATACACCTCCACATCGTCAGTTCACTATTGGTAAACAATTTGTTTACCTGAGTGCTGTTTATCTGATTTAGCGCGACTTCTACACTTAGGCCTGAAAACACAACTCATCGTCCTATAATCAAGCAGGAGACCGAATGATGAAAAAATGGATCAATTTAGTATTAGTGAGCATGATTGCCACTATGCCGATCGCACAAAGCGTAGCAAAAACAATGTCAACAGAGGGTCAGCTGACTCTGTCTTACAGTGATGGTAGAGCGCCAACTCAAGGCGTTGAGAAGGTCAACGAAGTGCTCAAAACTATTGGTGTGCGAGTTAGTACCGTTTCGCTGCCTGAAGAAGCCAAACCTATTCTGGAAATATCCAAAAAAAGAGCTATTACAAAGGAAGAAAGTGAAAAACTAATCTCACTATTTTCTATGCACCGTGGTGACTTACTGGATCAAATCGAAAAAGCTGGCCGATTACCAGAGGCACACAGAGGCGGTTTCCTATCGACGTCTGAAGTAGGCGTTGCTCCATATCCAAAGGTTTATGATATGAAAGCAATGACTCCAGAAGTTATGCACTTTCTACAAGAAAAATTCGGCAAGTTACATGTTAATAGCTCAGAGAATGGCGTAGGTATCGATGAAGTGATGACCATCGTGTCTGGTGGGCCATGGACTTGGTTCTTTGTATTACCAGACAATGTGATTGGTAAACTGACGCTGAGTCACGTCTCACTAGATGGTGATGCGTGGCGAATCAGCTACCCAGGTCTCGTACCTCATGGTGGGTTCTTAGATGCACCTTATGGCTTGGTTGTCGCTTATGCACACGGCCCTAAAAACTTTGTTATGCGTTATGAAGAGCCGAGTGTTGAAGGTACGGAAACGCTGGGTACTAACTCATGGATCGACTTCAGCGGCGATATTCCAAAGCTACTGGATTAATATCAAAAGTACGACAAACCAAGACTAACGAAAAAAATGACTCGGCTTACTTGCTGAGTCTTTTTTCATTTTTAGGGGATATCACTCCTTTGGTTAACGAAGTGTCCTTGGTAAGTATAACTTTTCTTTAACTAGCAACAGCTTAGCGATAGAAAAGCCAACTGTATAGGTAATAAGTGGGGATTGAGCGCTTCCAATATACATAGACCGTGCTGTGTACTTTCTGGCAGAAAACACATCCTTTTGTTTTCTAAATTACCAAATTACTGATTACATCTGGATATGGAAGCTCACTTCACTTTATCGCTGCTCGTCACTTGTCATCAAAAATCAAATTCACCGCAATTGCCATCAAAACTAAGCCTGAGATTGGCAGTAAAACACCTAATGGCGAGCGCTCAATGTAAGGCAGATTCTCTGCAATCAATAAGCCCCACTCAGGTTCTGGCGGCTTAACGCCAAGTCCGATAAAACTCAGAGACGTCAGGCTGAGCGTAATGTACGGCAAACGCAAAAACGCGTGACGAATCAATGGCGGCAGCACATAAGGCAACAAGTAGTAACGGAGAACTCGCCACTGACTGGTTCCCCAAATGGGTGCAAGATGTGTATAAGGCTGCGCTTTGGCTTCCATCAACAAACTTGCACAGTGCGCTGCTAATGGTGCCCATGACACCATAACAATCGCAATCAAGGCACTGTTTGGGTTCATCCCCGTTAGACCAGCAATCAACAGACCCGCCACAATGTATGGCACACCTTTGGTGATCTCAATTAAGCCTTGGCTATAACGAGTCACGAAGCCGAGCAGCAAACCAATCACCAAAGTTAGGAACGTTGCGATGATGCCCATTTTGATTGTCGACATCATACCGCCGCCAACACGAGCAAGCAGATCTCGCCCGACCGCATCGGCACCAAACGGTGCTGCTAAGCTTGGCGATTCAAGGCGGGTAAATTGGATGGTGTAAGGATCGCGCATTAACGCCCATCCCGCACAACCAATCAGCAAGGCAAAGATTGTCGCACTGACGATACGTTTGGTGGTGCTTTGGGTAAAACGGAACGTACTGTGACTGCTGATCAGCTTGCCACTTGTGACACTGTGCCCGAGTAACCAACGTTGCAATAAGATGCTCGCACTGCTGATCAACATCGAGAACACCAGCAACACCAACAAGCCACCTTGCAGCATTGGCAGATCTTGTGACTTCGCCGCGCCTAAGATCAATCGTCCGATACCCGGAATGGAAAACACTTGCTCCACAGCAACCGCACCGCCGGTTAAACCAATCACCGTCATTGCGATTTGAGGAATCAAGTTACTAACGGCACGCCACAAGGCAAAGCGTAAGATTTGAAACTTACTGACGTTTGCCGATAGCCAAGTGATCACCCAAGGCTCATCTAATACTCGCTTGAGGCTGTCATTGAGCAAGCGCCCGAACAAACCAGCAGCAGGCAATGCTATTGCCAAACTGGGTAGCCAGAGGTTTTGCACACCTTGCCAACCATAAGGCGGGAACCAGCCCAACCAGATGGAAAACACCATGATCAGCAACGAAGCAATCACGTATTCAGGCAATGAAACCAACACCGAACTGAGCGTGTCATGATGCTTATCTAAACGATTCTGTTGCCAACGACGCACAGTGTAAAGGACGCTCGCCATACACATTACAAATGCCATGCCTAGCGCTGTAAGCATCAGTAATAGCGACGTTTTTGCGGTTTGTTTAACGCTCTCCATGACGGACGCCCCGCTCACCCAAGAGACACCTAAGTCACCTTGCATGGCAAGCGTCAACCAATCCCACAGTCGCTCAGCAGCGCTGCGGTCAAGTTGAAGATCTTCTCGAATTGCTTGCAGAGCTTCTGCCGTCAGCAATTGTTGAGCCCCCGCACGAGCACGGAGGATTGATTGGCTTGGGTCGATACCGGCAATGTCCGGCATCAAACCCACCAGCACAACCACTACCCCGAGTGACAGGAAGCGCGACAAAAAACGCGTAAACCATTCAGGCATACAAGCGCTCCAACGAGAGCGCATGTTGGCAACAGACGACATCGAGTTAGTTCACCTCAGTAAACTGGTCGATCAGGCGACGCTCACGTGGGTCACGTTGTGCATTCTTCACGCGGTCACTCTCACCTTGGATTACACGCTCGTGAAGCAGTGGAATCACAGCGTATTGCTCAAGGATTTTGCTTTCTGCTTCGATGATCGCTTGTTGGCGTTTCTCACCCAACGGCTGACGATCAGCGTGTTTCAATGCAGCATCCACTTCTTCAGAGCAGAACTGACCTAGGTTGTAAGAACCTTTACAGCTAAAGTCACTTTGCATGTACGCCACTGGGTCACCAGAATCCAACACTGTTGCACGTGACAACAAGAACGCATCGAACTTACCTGCTAGTGCATCGTTTTCGATTTGTGCGTATTCACGAACGTCTAGTTCAACCACAAAGCCGGCCGCTTCAAGTTGTTGCTTTAGCAGCACCGCCACTTCTGGCAGCTCAGCACGGTCGGTAAATGTACCGATGGTGATCTTCTCACCGTTCGCGTGGCGCATTTCCATGGTTTCCATACGAGGGTTCGCATCACGAATTGGTTGAGCCCATGCCAATGCTGGACCTAACAGACCTTTTGCTGAATCGGCGTGGTTCTCGTAAACCGTTTTGATGATTTGCTCACGGTTAACCGCTTGAGCAGCTGCTTTACGCAAACCGAACTGGCTAAACACATCTGATTTATTGTTTAGGTAAAGCGTGTTGGTACGTGGCATTGCGACTTCGTGCAGCTGTGAAGATTCCATCATCGCGATTTGCGAAACAGGAACCGCTTCAACGACATCCGCCTCACCGGTACGCAGTGCAGCAGCACGAGCAAAACCGTTTGGTACGTATTCAGCAAAGATACTGTCTACTTTTGCTTTTTCACCCCAGTAACCGTCAAAACGCTTCAGTTTCGCGCTGGTTGTCCCGTTGATTTCTGTCAGAACGAATGGACCCGTACCCGCATTGATTGGCACAACGCGACCGTTTTCTTGATATGCAGCACCAGAAAGGATCGCTAGCTGTGGGCTAGATAGACGGCTTGGCAACAATGGATCGTTAAAGGTCGTTTTGATTTCAACAGTGAAGTCGTCCAGTGCGCGAACTTGCCATTCGATACCATCCAAAATACGTGGTTTTGGTGCGGCATCTAATGCTTTTTGCAGAGAGTTCACGACCGCGTTGGCATCAAGCTCAGAACCATCGTGGAATTTCACGCCTTTACGTACCTTAAATTGCCACGTCATCGGGTCAACTTGTTCCCACTCTGTTGCCAGCATAGGCTCTGCTACCGACTGATCGTTGAGGTTCACTAGCGTTTCTGCTGTGCTCCAACGTGACAGTTTGAACGCGTCATCTGAAAGTGGCGACAAACCTGTGCGTGGTGGTTGCATCATGGCAACGCGAATTTCCGTTGCTTGCGGTGCAGCTGCTTTTTCCGCTTCTGGCTTGCTTTCGCCAGAGTCAAAACAACCCGTCAACAGTGCGCTTAAAGCCAGCGACAAAGCTAACTTGGGAGTACTAAGGTGCATAAGAAACCTCTCCAATGGTTTTTGTGAATTCATTACTTTTGTGTTGAGCGCTCATCAAGGCTCTCGTGATCAAGTGTGATGGGTTATTTGTCACGTTCTGTGCTGTGCCGTGCTCGACAACGCGTCCTTTGTCTAACACTAGGATTTCATCGCATAGGGTTTGTGCCGCATCGAGGTCATGTGTCACCAAAATCAGGCGCATCTGACGACTTTTTTGAATGCCTGCCAACAGGTCAAGAATCTGTTTACGACTGACGGGGTCTAGGCTGCTGGTTGGCTCATCGGCAACCAACACACAAGGCTCGACAATCAAAGCTCTGGCGATAGCCACACGTTGCGCTTGCCCAACTGATAATTGCTGCGGGTTACGATCCAACAATGTGAGATCCAAACCGACATCCGCCAAGACCTTTTCCACCTTCTCGTTAAGCTCTTGCGTTAAACCAATGTTGCTTAGCGGCTCCAGTAAGATCTGGCGAACGGTGTAATACGGATTCAAGCTAGACTGCGGCTCTTGCGGAATCAGTTGAATGTGCTGACACAACTCTTGTCGCTGCTTAGCCGAGCTACGCGATAGCGGATAGCCACACACATACACTTCACCAGATGTGGGCTTACGAAGACCGAACAAAAGCTCAATCAAGGTCGATTTACCCGCACCAGAAGGACCAACAATCGCAATATTCTTTGTGTCGATAGCAAGATCCAATTGTTCAAGCGCTTTAAACGGTTTACCCCCTAACCAACTTGGTTTGGAGTAATAGTGAACACTGGCTTGCTCAAAGCGAACTTCCGCCGATTTAGGCTGCGTGTGCCCGCTCAAGTTGTGCTTAGTCAAAATAGGCTCCAGAGATGAGGTTAAGGCAGCAGTTGCGCAAGTTGTTGGCAGAAAGGATGCGAACTTTGCTGAATGGCTTGCCACGGTGCGCCATAAGCCACCATGGTGTTGTCCGCAATCACCAAGACTTTGTCACACACCAAAGCCGCAGATAGATCGTGCGTGATCAACAAACCACTGATGTTGCGTTGCTGAACACTACTGCGAAACAACTCAAGGATCTCCGCTTCGGTGATTGGATCGAGCGCACTGGTGGGCTCATCAGCGATGATCAAGTTAGCACTACCAAGCAACGCAATCGCAATACAAATACGCTGACGTTGACCACCAGATAGCTGACTTGGATGCTGCGCTAATGCTGCTTTTGGATCCGCAAATCCGAGTTGAGACAACAAGGTCGTCACCGTTTCTCGGTTTGCTGAAGACAAGCGCGTTTTGTTGCCCGTCAATGCCAAACACAGTTGTTGTTCGACAGACGCCAATGGATTCAGTGCTTTAAGTGCATCTTGGAAAATGACCGCAGGACGCTGAGATTGACTGCGTTGCAGCATGGCAGTTTGTGCGACTTCACAGCTGTTAAGCTGGATACTTCCGTCTACCCAAATATCAGACGGCAAAAAACCTGCGACGGCTTTCGACAACATGGATTTACCAATGCCGGAAGGTCCCATAATGGCAAGAACTTCACCTTGAAACAGCTCAAAAGAAATGTCTTTGAAGAGTGTGCGCTCTGAGTCTGTAAGGCTGAGATTATTAACGGAGAGTATTGGTCGAGAAATCACGGCATCAAACTAAATGTAATAATATAACATCACAAATAATATCATGCGGGTTAAAGCAAGGAAACCAGTCGGAAAGGTTATTTCATCACCTTTTTTAGATTTATCAGTAAGGGCAGATGGCCCCACCCTTGTTATAAGAACATCTAAATTAGGTCGTTTGTGACAGTGTGAATTAAAGACACTTTTGTTTAACTTGACCGAGGTATGGGAACAAGAAGACAAAACGCCCAACGTAGAACAAAGTGAATGCCAGCCACAAACCGTGATTGCACCAATATTGCACCGCAATAAATTGAGTCACTAAGAACAAAACCATGGTTAGGAAGGTAGAGTTACGCACTGGTCGCGTCGTCCCTGTACCGGTAAAGATGCCGTAAAACGTAAGACCAAAACCAGCAACCAACGGAAATGCCAATAACCAAGGGCTCATGTCTAGATACAGCTCAACAAGGTTTGGCAAAGTGGTAAATAACGACACCACTTGATGTTTGAACAGCACTAACAGCAAGGTCAAGACAACAACGAACGCCGCGGTCCATTGCGTGTTTAGCTTAATCACGTTATCAAGCAATGTCGGATTCTTCTGGCCTACGGCTTTACCTGCGAAGACGCTCGACGCATTCGCCACACCATCGAACATGTAGCTGACGATAAAGGTCACTTGCATCAAGATTGCGTTCGCAGCAAGCACATCAGAACCAAGCTGAGAGCCTACACGCGCCATCATGTTGAAGAACACCAATAGACACACAGTGCGAAGCAGCAGATCCATATTGGAAGACGCGATAACTTTGAGATCTTTACGCGTCATTTTCGCGGTCTGAATGTAATCAAACAGCGGGAAGCGACAGGTTTTCAACACCAGCACCGCACCAATAACAAACGTCGAAATTTGCGCGATAAGTGTCGCTACCGCAACGCCAGCAATGCCCATATCGAAGTACAACACAAAGACGATATCCAGCACGATGTTCAGCACGTTACCAAACACTTGCGTGAACAAGGTTTCTTTGGCTTCCGCCTGCCCCATCAACCAACCAATCACGGTGTAGTTCAGCAGTACAAACGGCGCACCAAAGATCATGATATCGAAGTAAGTCTTAGCGTTTTCTGCCACGACTGCATCAGGGGAGATAATCAGCTCTGCCCCCATCCAAATCACGGACTGCAACGCAATGAAAATCAAGCCAAGGCAGAGCGAAAGCACGAAAGGACGGAATAAGCTGCTCGCTTGATCTTCTGGGCTATTTTTACCTAATGCGATTGCACTTTGCCCCGTAGTACTTACGCGGAAAAAGCCAAACAGCCAATACAAGGTGTTCATGATGACGGTGCCGATCGCCACACCACCAATCATCTCAGCCACACCGAGTTTACCGATCACCGCGGTGTCCACCGCCCCCAATAATGGTTGGGTAACAGTAGAAACGATGAAAGGAAATGCGATTTTAAAATAGTCTTTATGAGTCAGGGACATCTTAAATTATGAACAGGGTTAATTTTTATAAGGTCGCTATCATATGCGAATGGCGCCCGAAGATGAACCAAAGTTCGCCAGCAAGGAATAGCATTGATAATTGATACAACCAGCCAACGTATTCTCATACCAAAGCTTGAAATAGGATAACGACTTATGAGAAAAGCCAAGTTAACTGCATATAAATGAGTTTCTAGTTTGGAAAGATTAGCGTTTGGTTGAGCATGGCAGATCAGAATGTATCTGCCATGTCATAACGGTAGTGATTGGTGAAAAGAGACCGTACAGATGATATTTAATGCTTGTGGGTTTCATCTGACAATGTTTAGGTCGATACCAAGCCTTATGTTCTGTAAAGCACCTTCACAATATGCCAACCGAACTTGGTTTTAACTAAATGCGGCGTTAACACTTCGCCAGAAAAGCACACTTTGTCGAATTGAGGTACCATTTGACCACGGCGGAATTCACCAAGGTCACCACCGCGTTTGCCTGACGGGCAAGTTGAATACTTCTTCGCTAATGTCTGAAACTTTGCGCCTTTTTTCAGTTGCTTGATTATGTCTTCCGCTTGCTCTTTGTGCTTCACAAGAATATGTAATGCGGCTGCTGTATTTGCCATTGATCTATCTCTCACTATTCTGGTCGCGCAAGTGTACCCAATCCTTTTTAACAGACCAAACATTTCTTAATAATAGCTCAGCGGTAAAGGCCCCAATACACGAGGAATATAAAATCGTCTACATAATGAGTTTAAAATACAAACAAGTTTTGCTCAGTTAATCACTATGTCTCTAAAAGATTGTCTAAAAAGCTCACATTTGTCTCTCCGATGGTTGAAGCCTTCGTCTGATAAGATTAGATTAGACACAATTCGGTGGTGTTTATAAGGTTATTTTCATGGCAAAAGTCATTAGCAAAGCGAATCAATCTCAGGGCATGTTGATGTTTAAGCTCACCCTGCAACAGAGTTTCGCTATCGGTACGCTAAAAGTCCGTGAAATCGTCCCGTACATGCCAACGACAAAGATCCCTTACTCGCATCATCACGTCATTGGAACCGTTACGATACGTAACTTAACAGTACCAGTGATCGATATGTCAGCGGCTGTTGGCTTTCGTCCTATAAGTGAAGAAGAATATAAAAGCTGCTACTTGATCGTGACAGATTGCTTGCGAACCGTGGTAGCTTTTATGGTTCGTAGTATAGAGAAGATCATTGAGTGCGATTGGAAAGCTATTGAAACGCCACCTCTGAGCGCTGGAAAAAATATTTTCGTGACTGGAATTACTCGCTACGAGGACAAAACTGTTCAAATGCTGGATGTGGAGCTGCTACTTTCCAAAATTTATCCGCAGTACGAGAATTCAAAGATCCCAATGCTGACAGATATTGAGCGAGAACGCCTAAAAGCACTCAGTATTCTATTGGTAGATGACTCTTCCATCGCTCGTAAACAGCTGTGTGACGCACTCGATAGCATCAATATTGGGTATCAAATCTGTAAAAATGGTTTAGATGCATTGGAACTGATGAAAAGTGACGCTGCGGCTCATCGCCCAATTGATATTCTGGTCAGCGATATTGAAATGCCCGGATTAGACGGTTATGAATTAGCATTTGAAGTTCAGAATAATTCCTCTCTGAACCATTCATACCGCATTTTACATACATCGTTATCGAGCGAAATCTGTGTAGACAGAGCTCACCAAGTTGGCGCGCATGAGGCACTTGAGAAATTCAATGCAGGAGAACTAATCGAAGCGATGCTTCGCGGAGCAAAAGAGCTAGAAGCCAAAGCTATGACTTCTTAACTCTTATTGGACGACTTGATTTGAGAATATAATGTAGTGCTTGTCCTATCCCTGATGCTCACATCCGCTAATTTCTCAGCTCACTTCTTTGGCATCGCGTAACTACGAGAAACGAATTCCGTCTCTTTGACTTGGTGAGCATGATTAATATAAGAAGCTAGGCTGTAAAGTACATTCGCTAATAAGTTCGCGTAACGAAACAAAATAGGTGCGGGCTGCTTCTTACCTGTATGTTCAACGGCAACTAATGCTCGTACCGTTTTTTTAGCTTGGCAACGGCACAAATGCAATTGACTGGCTGCCGGGTGCCCTCCGGGTAGAACAAAGCCTTTGAAGCCGCCATCAATGCGTTGTTTGAGCAAAGAATAATCGGCCTTTAACTCTTCAACTTCCGCCTCTGTAATCGCTAATTTTCCGCGAACCGAACCATTTAGATGATAAACATTAGGCTGCATTCTTGTCAGTATATCGCGGCTAAACTCGTCCAACTCCATAGCGAGAACAAGGCCAATACGACTACAAAGTTCATCTGCAGTAATTTCAAAGTCACAAACCGGACTGTCCTCGTAAATAAACGGATAGCAAATCTCGCTCAATTCCTTGCTTACAGGTTTCATGCTTTTGTTCCAATAGAAAAAAGGGAGTCAGTATAACCTAACTCCCTTTAAACGTTCATTATGCCAAATGATCGACATTCATATGATCGGTTAACAATCAGGCACTTTCGACTTTCTTGTGACCTTCTTGAAGGTGAACAAAGTCGACTAAATCATCACCAGACACTTGATACGCCTGACCAAAACCTTTAACAAATAGCCCCGATTCTGGCTTTAAGTTGAACAAAACGAAATCCTCTAGCTGGCTTAGACCATCAATAATCTCACCAAAACGCTCTTTCATTTGTCCAACAACTTGTTGCCACATCTCTGTGTCTCGCTCAACTACATTTGCTACCGCATCAAAAGTTAAGCGCTTACGAGCAAACAGCTGCTTTGAAGACTCTTCATCTTCGATCATCATCAATGAAACATTTGGATTTTCTAAAAGGTTACGGGCATGACGAGCGATTTTAGAAATGAGAACGAAATAACCTTCCTGGTTTTGGACATAAGGCGCGTAGCTTACATTCGGGCGACCTTCTGCATCGACAGTTGCAAGCTGAAGTGTACGACGCTCCTGACGGAACTCTTTGATCTCTGGCCCTAAACGACCTTGCAAACGCTCTTGTTTAACTTGTTGATCCATATTGATACCTGACTTTACTAATTAGTATTCGAGTTAAGCCTCGATTATGTTTGTGATTACTTTTTTAATTCGGCTTGTAGGGCGCGAAATGCGGTGACTTGCTCTTCAATCAACTCGCGCTTTTCGTTACGGCCTAAATAAACCTTGAAAATATTGCTTCCGCACTCCGAGAAAAAACCAAAATAGTGACTCTCTCTACCCATAAACGGTTTACTGACTAATGCGACATTTTTAACGTTATCTAATTTAAGGTGGCCGTGCAGTTCACCTTCTCTACCCATTAAATTGTAATAGCCACGCGCCACTTTTCCTTTTGGAAACGGCGCTTTAACTTCAAAGATAGAACCAAAAGAGTGGACGATGGTCGTCACCGGGCCAAAACCAACCAAACTTTCTAGGATGCTTTGCGCTTGCTCTCCTGGTGCAATAGCCACCATTTCCTGAGGTAGAGCCGCAACAACCTCAAACTCGGAAATGCCAAGACGCTCTGCCATCGCAGCTGGCAATAATCGTGGTTCTTGCTCTAGTAATACTTCAACTTGTTGCTTGATTGATTCCATTGTGTCTTCCGTTTTTGTTCAATTTGTTTTCATTAATTATTGGATGCTTTCGGTACGGTTTCGTTCATCTCCGACGTGAGTACCTGAATACAACTTTGAGCCAATGACACTGCCCAGAAGCTGCCTGCAAGAGTAAGGACTGCGCTACGTTCATGTAGTTGTACTAAGCCTTTCGCTTGCCACACTTTAAATAGAGGCAATAAAAACCCGAACGCGTCCTCTCCCATAAATGATGGAAGTTGATTTGCTTGAACAATGCCACGGTCAAACGCAGATTTGAGTGTAGAAAAAAGTGGTTCTAGAGGGCTTTGCTTCATCATCATCGCGATGGTGCTTTGACCTTCTTTGACCGCTTTAATATAGGTCTCTAGTGTGCGGTGTTGCATCATCCCGTAGCCACCGATATTACCTCCAGCACCACAGCCAATTGGCAATACCTCTGCATAAGTCTTGGCTAAACTATTGTATAAACTACGCTCGCGGTTATCGATTGCCCAATGGTTCACACTCAGTTGCTTCATATGGTGTTTGGCCATAAAGTTCACACCGAGCTCATACATTCCCGCTTTTTCTGGTGTGGTCGCAGGTGGCGGGATTTTTCCCTTTTCTACGAGGTTGAGCATGGGAGCTGACCCGCCAACCACTAACTGATACAAATCCAGTCCGTGTGCGCCAGTCGAGAGGAAATCATTTAAATCTTGCTCTAACACTTCTTTGGTTTGATAAGGTAAGCCATAGAGTAAATCGATAATGACCGGAATTTTGTCTTCTTTGGCGATCTCGCTCACTCGTTTGAGGACATCTTCCCTATCATCTAAACGTTTTGCGCTGCGGCGCACTTGTGTATTAAAACTTTGCACACCAAAAGAGAAACGATTAAACCCACCCTCTAAAGCGCCTTGATACAACTCATCAGAAAAACGATTGATGCGACCTTCTAAGGTGATTTCGCAGTCTGCAGCCAAAGGAAAGTGGTCTCGGATAGCCTGGCCTAACACACGAACCTGTACTGGAGATAAATCCGTTGGCGTTCCGCCCCCGATATATACGGCGTGAAAAATACCATTTTGTGTCCAAGGTAATGCCGCTTTCTCTCTAAGCTCCTGCATTAATGCTTCAAAGTACTCATCAACCAGTGTGCGACTTGCAGCATTTTGAAAGAAGTTACAAAAAGTGCAACGAACGCGACAAAACGGAACATGAATATAAAGACAGCGTTTATTGGTCGCTTTAATTGAGTTAGCCGTAATACTCGAAAAAATCGCCTGTTGTTGAGACGAGGGCACAGGTACGCTCGCTCCCCCGGCATGTGCAGAATGCTTCTTAACAAAAGCAAATCGCAATGGATCAGGACTATCACTGCCCAACACTGATTCATCAAGCTTATCGATATCGACGCTCATATATACTCGCTTAACTCCCATCATGTAAGGGATGGAAGCTGATCATAAAAATTCTGCAAGAATCATAATTTGAGCGTAATGATAATGCAATTGATAATTGATCTTATTTCCATTGTAGGTAATAATCTGCCCAAGTTTTCATAGTTTCCCGAGATATTCCGTGAACGTACAAAGATATGTCATTGCAGGAGGTGCTTCCCTTGCCATCCATGCCGCACTTCTTTTTGTTTCTCAAGAGACAAAGGTGTTCGCGATGCCGGCTGGAAACCCAGCAAGTTCGGTGAGTCTAAATCTTGTGTCTGCTCCTCCCGCTGTCGAAAAATCTACACCAGAAAATGTAGCGCCACCAAAAGAGCAGCCTCAAGACCAACCTGAACCAGAAAAGAAGATTGTAAAAAAACAGGTCGTCAAGAAAGACGCTGTTAAGAAGAAGGTAGTAGAGAAAAAACCTGAACCGGTTAAACAATCTAAACCTAAAGCGGTCGAGCCCACCAAAACCGTAACAAAGCAAAAGGTTCAGCCCGAAGCGAAACCAAAGAAAAAAACGGAACCAGTGAAGAAAGAGACGGTAGCTCAACAATCCGCACCTGCGAGCCAATCCAAAGGGGCAACGTCTCAGCCTGTCTTGGTCGACAAACCAACGTTTGTGAGTCAACCAACACAACCCCGTTACCCAAGGTCTGCACAAAGACGCGGTATTGAAGGTGTAGCCTTGTATGAGATATGGCTAGATGAGAATGGTAACCAGATTAAACAGGTTTTGATTGAGTCTTCCGGCACAGAGTCGCTAGATGCCTCAGCACTTCGTGCGATCAAACAGTGGCAATTTACACCACATATTTCAGGTGGGCTAAAAGTCGCTCACCGAGTACAAGTACCTGTTCGTTTTAAGTTGGATGGATAATGGAACAACTACAAGAATTACAAACTCAATTTGGGCTGATGACATGGCCTTTGATCATTTGCTCAGCTCTAACCGTGATGATCATCGCCGAGCGATTATTCCATGTGTTAATTAGCCTTGGTGTAGGAAAGCGAGCCATTCGCCAAAAGCTCACAGGATTAGACCCAACAAATGGGAGCGAGCTTGAAGCACTTGCTGAAGAGTTGTCGAATAAGAGGCCGCTTCTGTACCGTGGTGTTGCGATGTTGCTTGCTCATCATTCTTTCTCGAAATCTTTAAGAGAAGATGCCGCAGGTATTTGGCTGCAAGAAAAACGCCATCAGCTGCATTCCGGCCTTCGTTTGCTGACGCTGATTGGTGTCATCAGTCCTTTAATTGGCTTGCTTGGTACGGTGCTTGGCTTAATTGACATGTTCAAAGGCATTGCGGTTTCAACGGGGAATATCACTCCGAATGATTTGGCTGACGGCCTAGGTCTTGCTATGCGCACCACTGCCGCAGGTCTCATTATCGCACTTCCTGCTATTTCAGGAGCGCAGATCATTGGTTTGTGGGCGGATCGTGTAATCGCCAAGCTTGAGCACACTTTAAACTACGTCAACTTATGGCTTGAAGGTATCTCGTTACAGCATGTCTCGCCAGACCACTCAAAAGTAACACTGCGCTCTTCTGGGAAGATTGAGGCTGCAACTCAATGATTAAAACACCACAAGAAAATAGTCGTAACGGTTTAACCCCCGATTTAACACCGCTGTTAGACATTATTTTTATCGTCATGGTTTTCCTGATGTTAACCGCAGCGGTCAAACTCGATTCATTAGACGTCAATTTACCGAGCACAGAATCTCAGGCTGTTGCAGATGTCGATAAGCAATCCATCACGGTAAATATTCTTAAAGACGAGCCTTACTGGGCTATTAACGGCAAGACATATATCGATTGGGACAACTTTACCCTCGCGCTGTTAGAAGAGAGTAAGTCAAGCGATAAACCGATTGTAATTGGAGCAGAAAAAACCGCGAATATTCAGTCGCTAGTACAACTTCTCGGCTTTTTACAAGAAAACGGAATTCAAGCTACTCAGTTACTCACTGAAGAGCCATCATAAAAATAAGTAAGATAGAGATCCTTTCAAAATGAAGAACATACGCATCACTATTCAAGCTGTTGTCACGGCAGCTCTTTCCCTACTTGCGAGTAGTCAACTTTTTGCCAATGAAACGCCATCCTCAGAGCGCGTTGTTAGCGCAGGCAGCGCCGTCACTGAACTCTTGCTTGAACTCGACGCTAAAGATAGCTTGGTTGCTATCGACGTCACCAGTCAATTACCAAAAGAAATGGAACTGCCTAAAGTGGGCTACCATCGTCGTCTTTCAGCGGAGGGGTTGCTCGCCTTACGTCCGACAAAAGTCATTGGTTCTGATGAGATGGGGCCGAAAACAACATTGAGCCAATTGAAATCGGCTGGCGTAGATGTAGAAATCGTTAATACTGATGCAAATGTCGAGGGCCTTTATCAACGTATTGATCAAATTGCGAACCTTATGGATCGCAAAGCTCAAGCTGAAAGCTTAAAGCAAGATGTCCAGGCGCAAGTACAAGCACTCAATGCAAACCAACCTGTTCAAGCGAAGAAAAAGAAAGTGCTCTTTCTGCTGATCCATGAAGGGCGACCTGCAAATGTTGCGGGCTCACAAACAACACCCGATGCAATTATTCAACTCGCCGGCGGACAAAACCCAGCCGCTACACAACTCTCGTCTTACAAGCCTCTATCCACAGAAGCGATGGTAGAGATGCAGCCTGACGTGATTCTTGTTAGTGGTCGCAGCTATGAAACGTTGGGTGGTGCCGATGCAATTTTAAAAGCAATGCCGCTTCTTGCTGCAACACCCGCTGGAAAGAACAAAGACATCATAACGATTGATGGCCATGCTCTGGTAGGTGGTTTGGGCCTTAAAAGCCTTGCAGAAGCTAAACGCTTGAATGCACTGCTTTACCCATAGAGACATGACATGTTGTTAAGACGCATCCCCCTTTCAACGACGTTATCAGTGCTTAGTGGATTTTTAGCATTTATTGCTATCGCCTCTATTACCGTTGGCCCAATGAACATTAGCTTTGCTGACAGTTTGCGTAGCCTAACGGGAGGCAGTTCTGATCTCGCTCCTCACATTCAGTTGGTCATTAACGAAATCCGATTGCCTCGCACCATTTTGTGTATGTTCATCGGCGCCATTTTGGCAATTTGTGGTGTGGTTATGCAGGGCTTGTTCCGTAACCCATTAGCCGAGCCTGGTATCATTGGTGTGTCTGCTGGCGCTGCTCTTGGTGGTGCATTCGCTATTGTTGTATTTGCTGAATTTAGCCAAAACTATCCGCAACTAATGAACTTAGCGGCTCTGCCTCTTTTTGCTTTCCTTGGCGGTGCACTAACGACTATTCTCGTTTATAAACTCGGCACAAGTAAGTTTGGTACCTCAGTTACAATTATGTTGTTAGCCGGCGTTGCCATCAGCGCGCTCTCGGGTGCTGCGATTGGCTACATGAACTTTATCGCAGATGATCAGATGCTGCGAGACTTGACGCTTTGGTCGATGGGCTCATTAGCTGGTGCAAATTGGTCAGGGATTGCTCTATCTGCTGTAACACTCGTCATCCTATTGCTCTGGTTTCAGAAGAAGTCGATGGCGCTGAATGCTCTGTTGTTAGGGGAATCAGAAGCAAGACATTTAGGAGTTCCGGTTCAAAAACTCAAACGTCAGCTTATTTTACTTTCTGCACTGGGTGTTGGTATTACGGTGAGCATCAGTGGTGCAATTGGCTTTATTGGGCTCGTGATTCCTCACTTAGGGCGCATGCTCGCTGGGCCTGACCATCGAACGCTATTACCAATATCTGCCTTAATGGGAGCACTGCTTCTTACTGCCGCAGATATGTTTGCTCGTGTTGCCGTGGCACCAGCTGAATTACCAGTTGGAATCGTGACCGCATTGATTGGCGCGCCCTTTTTCATCTACTTATTGTTCCAGCAAAAAGGGAAGATTTTGTAATGAACCAGATCGTTTTATCGGGGAAAAACATTTCGATGACGTATGGCAACCGTGTGGTGCTCGATGACATCAACATTGATATCCGAGCTGGTGAAGTGACCGCCCTACTCGGCCCCAATGGCGCAGGTAAAAGTACTTTGCTCAAGCTTCTATGCGGTGAGATCTCTTCGAATCATCACATCACCTACTTCGGTAAACAAAAGCATGATTGGGAGCCTGAAAAAAGCGCCAAACATATTGCAATGCTCCCGCAGCACAGCACCTTAACCTTCCCATTTCTAGCCAGAGAAGTAGTAGAGCTGGGGGCAATACCGCTATCACTGTCCAATAAAGAAACCACTAAACTGGCTTTACATTACATGGAACAAACCGACGTATTGCATTTAGCAGAAAGCCTGTACCCGTCTTTATCTGGTGGAGAAAAGCAACGACTGCATCTAGCACGAGTGATGACACAACTACATCAATCTGGCGAAAAACGAATCTTAATGCTTGATGAACCTACCTCAGCGTTGGATCTCGCCCACCAACACAACACGTTAAAGATTGCTCGTGAAACGGCAAAAGCACAAAACGCAGCGGTGGTTGTGGTGTTACATGACTTGAATCTAGCCTCTCAGTACGCAGACCGCCTTGTACTCTTGCGTAACGGGAAACTAGTTTGTGATGACACGCCATGGAATGCACTAACGTCAGAGCGCATTGAGCAAGTTTATGGCTATCGATCTATTGTGACAAAACATCCGACGCTAGACTTCCCTCAAGTGCATGCCGCAGCATAAAGCGTATCTCCTCTAAGCCGTCTCTAAAACACTTCGATACGACAAAGGCCCGCAATATGAGAGTTGCGGGCCTTTGCTTTGATAGTGGCAGAATTTGGTGCTTTAAAGGCTATTACTTGCTCATTTGGATCAATGATCGACCAATCAACCACTCAAGCTCTTTGTCACCACCCGCACCAAACTGGCTTTCAACCATTTTGTATAAGCGGTCAATACCATTAGCAGCAAATTCTTGCGCATTTTCAGCGGTGACAATGTGATGGAATAGCAGTCGTAAAATCGCGAGAAACTCAGCATCTTCCAGCGCTTTAATCCAACTTTGTGAAAATGCATTTAATCCTTTATCAAACTCTAAGTGTTCAATAAACATTTTAAAGATACGGCCATCCAGTGCGGCGGTGAAGTCCGTTTTCTTAGGGAAGTGATGGCTAATACCGGTACGCGATATACCTGTCTGCTGGCTTAGCGTCGTGTACGACATTTTGTCGTAACCTAATCTGAGTAGCTGATCAATAACGGCATCCATGATCTTTTGGATAGTGATTTCGGTATCTTCTTTACTACGCTTTGGCATATTTTAAGCTCTTCTCTTTGTAAATCCATCTAACTCACTATTAAATGAGGCCAGAATGAAATCATTCTTAGCATTATACCCGGCTCGCCAATGCGGTTCGATTAGCGAAAACCTAGAAATCAGGTTGCTAAGCGCTGCACTTGAAAGCGCTTTGGGTATATGTATTGCGACTATTTAATATCATGTCGAGTTCCAAACCATAACGTCTTTACACTGCGTAATGTGTAATTTTCAGTTATGTTTTTGTCAATACATGCTACTCAAAATAAGGCGAAAAGTTAGTCTCATCAAAACCTTGCGCCAATTATTCATCGAAACTATTCAAAGACCAAGAATGATAATTATTAAAAATAATCAATCAAGAAATAGTCTTATAAATTAACCATTAGTTCAACTGGACTGAGCAAAATCTCGTCACTATGTTCGTTAATTGATTTTAAATGTTGATATATATCACATTAACGTTCTTGATGATTTAGTAATCCAATCTTTAACCCTTACTTAACAAGTGCCTATTCTGTTCCTTTTTTACGCAAAAGTCGTCATTTTTGTAGATACAGATCAAATACCTGATAGAATACCCTTAGTATTTACAAGAGGATTCGTTATGAGTGTCGAATTAGAAAAAAACCAAGTATGTGAGGCCTGCGGCTGTGCTGGCGAGATTGGCTTTATCATCAAAGAAGGTGACGAAGTTGCCGACGTAACGGTTTTCGCACAGACAAAAACAGAGCTAGAGTCTGAACTACAAAAATACATCGAGCTCGCTAAATCAGTATGTGCTGATGTTGAATACAATGTTTCAGAAATAACCGAAGAATCGAACCAAGCGACGGCTCGATTCAAATTTGAAGTAAGTGCTGAAAAACTTATCTTTGAATTAAAAACTCGCTCACTCGCGCGTTAATGAAAAAAGCGAGCATGATGCTCGCTTTTTATTTTTCCAATCTCTTAATCTTAAACCGCTCTAAATGAAACAGACAACTTCGGCGCGTTTATTTATCTTTTTTGAACACGACCCACTTTAACGAGCCATTGGTTTCAAAATCGTTCTCAGCGGTACACATCAGTAATACGCCTTCAACATTAATCACGGCCCCTGTGGTGTAGGCTTTATCATCGTAGTAACAGATACGCTGACCTACCTTACCGTCAGCAACTATTAGCGCTTTGTTTTCTGGTGTACTGTATGATTTAGCAAAAACGGAACCCGACAGCAGTACTGCAAAAACACCAGCGGTAAAAATAGATACACTTTTTAACTTCATGAAAATCTCCCTCAAACCTCAATAATACTAACAAGGACCCTTGTGAAGTTCTTGGAAGAATCTCATATTATTCAAATATCTACTGATATTTTTCTCACCTCTACACTTGGGTCTGCTTCACATTCAATCATTTAATTTATCTCATTTTAGTAAGCTTGAAGTTACTTAGCTCAGTAAAGAAGCGCACACTTTTAACGTGTATCTCTAATTTGAATATTTAAGTTATGAATCAAAAACTGTGAGCAAAAAATGCATAATAGGTTTATTTAAGTATAAGATAAGCACCTGTTGATCTCGGTATTTAACTAACTCTTTGACTATGCGTTTTGTTTCCCTATGCATTACTTCAATCCTGCTCTGCTCGTCTCCTTTGGCATATGAGCTAGATTACTATTCTAAGTTTGGTCACATCGATAATTACGGCAATCTTGATCTTAGAAACAAGCCTTACACCCAACTCCCCTCTGGCCTAGTGGTAAAGGGCAACTTAAACATCTCACAAACCCCTATCAAAACCTTGCCTAAAGGGCTTGATGTTGAAGGCAGTCTGGAAGCAACTAACAGCGCACTCAAAGTTATTCGCTCAGGAACAAAGATAAAAGGCTATGCAAACCTACTAGGTAGTAAGATCGAAAACTGGCCTAAAGGCATCAAACTAGGCGGTTACCTAAATCTGACAGATACACCGTTAAAAGCGCTTCCAGCTAAACTTCGAGTAAAAGGTGATCTAAGTGTTATTCGCACTCCCATTTCTGCACTTCCTGAAGGATTGGTGGTTGATGGTAATCTTTATATTGGAGGATCAGCGCTGAAAGTATTTCCAGACACAATGACGGTGAAAGGGAATATCTATTTAGGTGGTAACAGGATCACCAAATGGCCTAGCAATTTAACCCTTGGTGGCGCCGTCGCACCTTAAAGAGCAGATAAACAAAAGCCCCGGCAGGCCGAGGCTTTAAGGCATTCTGAATCAACAGAGTTCAGTGACGAAGATTACTCTTGGTTATTCACAGGATTAGCATAGCTCGCCACCAAATAAGGTCTTGCGCCTTCAGGTAGCTGATCCAACTTATCCGCGAGATGACGCTTAACTGCTTCCGTAATGATGCTCGAATCTTCATGCCCAGCAGCTAACAAGTTGATTGGGTACAACTTGTAGTTGTTGTGAATTTGGCGGTCGATTTCACCAGCAAGAGATTCCGGCGTTTCAAACTCTTGCTCAATCACATCACCAAACGCAACATGTACACGGCCTTTATAGCCAACGATACCTTGAATGATGCTTTCGATATCTTCAAATTCGCCTTTTTCATAGCGGCCATTTTCTGCTTTTTCGTACAGCTCTTTTGCTTTGGCAATGTCACATGGATCATTTTCATAGGCAATCGAGACAGGAACGATTTTCAAAGAACGCGTGTACTCACCAAAACTGATTTTTTGTTTACGACCTTCGACATGGAACATTTTTAAAATCGCAGGATCAGTAAAGTCGTTTCCATCTTTAGCACGACCTTCCTTTTGGGCAATCCAAATTGAATTGCCAGTATCAAGCGAATGTTTGATATAGCTTGACAGTTGTCCCAATGCTTTCATCATTTCTCTAGGCGCTTTAGCAGAGCGCTTAACGATGAAGCTCTTATTGAGTCGCATCAATTCTGTCGCACATGGCTTCTTCAGCAGGTTATCGCCAATCGCTATACGAACTGTACGGTGCCCACTTTGGTACAAGCCATAATTTACGAGCGCAGGGTCCATCGCAATATCACGGTGGTTAGAAACGAATAGGTATGACGTGTTTTTATCCAGCTTATCCAAACCAGAAAAAGTGACGCCATCCGTTGTCTTATTCAATGTATCTTTCAGATACTTCTTCACTTCAATCTGAATTGCTTCGACAGAATCAAGCTTGCTCCACTTGGCTTTCAGGTAGATGCGCAGGATCGGGCTCATTAGCGTTTTGAACCACGCTGCTTTATTAGCAAAGCGATGTTCTAGGATAGCAGTGATAAATTCATCATCTTGGATTAGACGATCCAGCGCTGCTGGAATTTCTTCGTCGTTGTAAGGACGAATTTCAATATAAGGATCGGTATTGGCTGTCATTGTTCATTACATATCAAAAAAAGCTGGCACATTTTACGCATAGTTTTGCTGACAAGCAGCATTTCAACCCATACTTTTAACATGGTCATACCAGTTAAGCCACCATTTATCATGCTAAAAAATTCTCTCAGCAGGTTGGAATCGTATGGGTTTAACGTTACCCTTAGCGCCAAAAAACACTGGTACTCATAATGAACTACGCAATTGAATTTCACGACGCTAAATACCCCTTTCTTGATGTAGCTGCGCGTAAAAAAGCATTGAAGCACAGTCTACTGTCTGTCATCGAAGGGTTAGCCGTCATTAAATTGGGTAAGCAGGAGTATGCCATTGAACCAGGCCAATATTTTTGGATTCCTCAAGGATGTTTGAGCTCCCTCACCTTTTTACCTAATTCTCGTGTATATCGTTGTGATTTTTCTGTGCGTTTAAATGACGACTTCTCACAACAGGCGGGCTTTGTGAAGCCTTCACCGCTACTCAAAGCGCTCGTCGAGAAGCTAGCAACAACTGCCGAACGCTCGGATCTGCAAACCGATCTACTGACAGTAGTAAGACATGAAATATTGACGCTGTCTCCTAAACTAGCGCACTCAACGTTAACGAGAACCATCAATCAATGGACTCCTGGCTGTGACATGAATATTTCTAAAGAGCTTTGCTTGGTACTAACACTACGTGAAGCAAGAAAAATGAAACTGTCGGGGAAGAAGGAAGAGCAAATTGTTGACTCTCTTTTTGCTGGTAACACCGAAGAATATGAACAGCTTTGCTTTTTAGTCTTTGGAGAAGCGCTATAACTTGCTCTTCAACAAGCTACGTGTTCAGAATTACGGACACAGAAAGTAGATTAAAACAAAAAGGGCGTACATTGATAATGTATGCCCTTTTTTCATTTGCTTGAGATGCCTAGAAAGGTACTTCTATCTGCATCATCCAGTCAGCGTCATAATATTCGTGCCAACGATAATCAAACCGCATTCTTGGCTGTCCGTCGGATTTATCACCAAAACCGACGCTGAACATCAACCCGTGACTACGAAGCCACTCTTCTGTATCCATTTTACTCTCTTCGTCTCGGAGCTCTTCCGGCATCCAAAAACCAAGACCAAAGTAATTCTTTTCTAAGTTTTGAGTTAGAAGTGGGGTGTCTTCCGGCTTAATCGCCCACTCCTCCCAATAGTTTTCTGTTGGTCCTTCAAGCTTCGCTTCCGCTGCATACCAAATCAATGCTTCAGTACTTAACACGCCGATGGAATCTAAAATTTCTTCACAGATTGGAAGCGTGTTATCTTCAAACACCACGGAACGATCAGAAAAATAGTTACACGCGGAATGAGCTTGTGTCACCACAAGCAGCGCACATGCACTAAATAAAACGACTCTGACCATGAAAATCTGACCTCTCAGTTCCCAGACAATGTTTCTCTGTATAAGCCTTTACTAAGTAATAAATCACGTACGGAAGGTGTTGTATAGGCGCCGATCTCTTCACCCTCGGCCAATGCTTTGCGAATATCCGTGCTTCTGACTTTTACTTTTTCAGGACATGCCATAACAGTCCAACGTTCCGTAATCTCTTCAGCTCTACTAAATTTAGCAAATTTGAAGAAATTATCAGGACCAATGACAAAAGTTATATCGGCAGTTGGGTAAATTTCTTGAATTTTTTCTAACAACGCATAGGTCGTCACACTTTGTCCAGGTTGGTATAAAGCTTGCTCTGCATCAGAACGCTGAACATTAGAAAGCCCCATATCCTTGATGAACGCGTCAACCATTTTGCACCGAGTTGGGTAATCAAGCATGTTCTTGCCCCAAGCGTGTGCAATGCTTGGCTCAAGTAGCACAAGATCAAAGTGGCTCAAAGACTCAATAACACTTTTATGCCCTAAACTAGGTGGGTTAAATGCACTACCAAAAATGGCGATTTTTTTCATATCCGGTGATTACCTGGTTGAAGAGAGTTTTCTAATCTGATGATTTCGGTATGATACTACTAATCTTTACAGCTTTTGACCCTAAAGTCGCGTTTAATGAGCCTCAACTGTATGGTTTATCACCATTTGAGCAAATGCGCTTTAGAGTCTGAAATATTTGCAGGAAAAGGAACCCTAAATGGAACAATCCATCCGTGACGAAATGCGCGTACTCCCTTCAATTGATCCGCATTTTGAAATTGAACGCCGTGTCGCTTTTATTAAGCGTAAATTGCAAGAAGCGGGCTGTAAGTCTCTTGTTCTTGGCATCAGCGGTGGCGTTGACTCAACGACATGTGGTCGTTTAGCTCAGTTGGCTGTAGACCAACTAAACGAAGAAGCGGGCAACAATAGCTACCAATTTATCGCAGTTCGCCTGCCTTACGGGGAGCAAAAAGATGAAGATGAGGCTCAGCTCGCTCTGTCTTTTATCCAGCCAACCCATTCTGTATCGGTGAACATCAAAGCAGGTGTTGACGGGCTTCATTCGGCTTCTCACGTTGCATTAGAAGGCACAGACCTTCTACCAACTGATGCAGCAAAAGTCGACTTCGTAAAAGGCAATGTAAAAGCGCGTGCTCGCATGGTTGCTCAATACGAGATCGCGGGCTACGTAGGCGGCCTTGTTCTTGGTACTGATCACTCAGCAGAAAACATCACTGGTTTCTACACTAAATTTGGTGATGGCGCTTGTGACATGGCACCATTGTTCGGATTAAGTAAGCGCCAAGTTCGTGAAGTGGCTGCTACATTGGGTGCACCTGAGCAACTAGTGAAGAAAGTGCCAACGGCAGACTTAGAAGAGCTTGCTCCACAGAAAGCAGACGAAGATGCCCTACGCCTAACTTACGAGCAAATCGACGACTTCTTAGAGGGCAAACCTGTTACACAGCAAGTGAGTGACCGTCTGGTAGCGATTTACAAAGCAACGCAGCACAAACGCCAGCCAATCCCGACGATTTACGACTAAGCGATATTTTCAGCTCTCTTTAAAACTCAAAACGCTGCTAAAAATAGCAGCGTTTTTTTGTCTAGGAACAGTTTTTGTCGAATGACAAAGTTGCTCTCGCCTAGTTGGTTACTGTTACGTCCGTCTCTGGCACAGCACAACACGCCAACACGGTTCCCATTGCACGTTCCTCATCAGTCAGCGCGGGCACGTCCGGATGATGAACTTGCCCCGACGTAAGCTGAACTTTACACGCGCCGCATAAGCCAGCACGACAGCTATTGCTGATGACCTTCCCAGCATCTTCGAGCTGATCTAACAACGTTTTTTGGTTGTTGCCTACGACTTTAGCTCCATTAAAGTCAATAGCGAGACTTTTCTCTGGCTTTGACGTAAGAGAAGAAACTCCAAACGCTTCTTGATGGTAGTTTTCCTCTGGCAGCCCTTTTCTTAGTAGAAGACTTTTTGCTTTATCCATAAAGCCATCCGGGCCACACACAAACACCTGCCGCTGTTCAACATCTTTGATTTGCTTAATGTGTGACAAACTTAAACGCCCTTTCAAACCAAACCAATCAACAGCAGGTTGCGTTAAACAGACTTTTACTTCTAGCCCTGGGTGCTCACGCTTTAACTGCTCCAACTCTGAGCGACAAGGAATATCATTCTCGGTGCGACATTGATGGTAGAAAACCACATTATCCAACTGATTGTGATCCGCTAAGTAACGCACCATTGATAACATTGGTGTTACTCCGCTACCCGCAGAGAGTAACAGCAGAGGCTGCGCTTCATGCGTTTTAAGGTGGAACTGACCGTCAGGTTGTTCTGCCTCTAAAACATCACCGACTTGTAAGTTGTCTAAGAGTGAGTTAGAGACTCTTCCACCCGCGATACGCTTTACAGAAATAGCATAACGACCCGGGCGAGAAGGACTGGATGATAAGGTATAGCGTCGACCCACTTTCTTACCATCAATATTCACCTCTATTGGCAGGTGTTGTCCTGGCAAGTAATTAGGCAACGAACCTTTGTTTGGCTCTAACCATAAGGTCACAAAGTCTTGGGCAATTTCTTCACGCTCAACACATGTAAGCTTCATGCGCACTGGCGAGTTATCTGCGTAAAACTCCGGCTCTTTGTACTCCAATACTTCAACTTTATCGCCTTGACGAATAATGCCTTCATTTCGCGCGACAAGATTCTGGCCAAAGAACACACCACCGACATCGTTTGCACGGAACTGTTGCAAGGTTTTGAGCGGCTCTTTGCTCTCACGGAATGTGCCTCTTTGGGTATTCACCGTAGTCAGGATACAGCGCTCGCAAGGTTTGAGAGACTCAAACTCTACCTCACCGATTCGTATGCGCTTCCATGAATCTTCTTCAAATGGCTTAGTATCAGAGACAACTAAGTTAGTACGAAACTGATCCATTGAGTGTAGCTCTGAACTTCTTCGGTTCAGCTCATCAAGTGAAGCTTGGCTGATCACTAAAACCGGATAACCATCAGCAAAACTGACGTTTTGACCTAGCTTTTCACGGACACGATTCGATTGCTCACCACTAAACAACAACTCAACGCGCTGCCCCAACACACGACTAAACCAGTCATCTGCATCATCTGTCGTGGTATAGGCAGTAAACGTATCTTTCCAAACCGTTGCAGGTGTCTCCTGCATTTTGAAATCTTGGTAACGGATTTTAAGTGGCTCCATACCCAAACTACTAAACACCACTCCATCGGACAATAAGGCAGACTTAATGGTTACCATTTGCGGATACTTTCGCGCAGTGATCATCGAGCCATCAGCTTTCGCAATCATAAAGCGACGATCGAAGCTCAATCCTTGCTTCTCAACCCATACGGACGACAGCGATAATCCGCCAACTGACTTAACCGGAAAAACATTAATTTGGGATAAAACGGGTTGCGACATAGCCTTCTTCCTACGGGTGTTTTTTATTTGTTGCGGTATTGTATACTCAAATCACATTAAGTTGCAGAGTCTGCTGCCTCTTCATCCATTTCAACTTTCTCGAAACCATATTCTTATAAATTTGGTTTTAGTGACAAGTATTTACTACACTCAATATTCGCGTTTTTTAACACCGTTCTGACCAAATACCGTTTGATAAAGTGTGATACGACACACATAATTCACCCAAGTTATCACTACTCCCATTTATCGATTTGGAGCTTAATTATGGATACAAGAAAACTGGTTCTGATTTTGTTATGTATCTTTCTTCCGCCTGTCGCGGTGTTTATGGAGAAAGGTCTAAATAAAGACTTTTTGATTAATCTAATATTGACGTGTTTCTTCTTTCTACCAGGTACGATCCACGCGCTTTGGTTAACAATGAAGTAACCACTTACACTCTCACTCTTTATAAAATTGAAAAATGGGATGAAATATGAGGGCAATTCCTCTATCATCCTGTCGCCTAAGCGCAAGCGTTTGCTCAAAAGCAAATACGGCGCTTAGGCTCCAATCAGACAACTTTTCAATGGTGGGAGCAATTAATGACAACACTGACTATCACTCGTCCTGACGACTGGCACGTTCACTTACGCGATGGGGAAGTTCTTAAAGACACCGTTCGCGACATCAGCCGCTACAATGGCCGTGCGCTGATTATGCCAAATACCGTCCCACCTGTTACTACAACTGAGCTCGCCCTAGCCTACCGTGACCGAATTCTCAAAGAGCAACATGGCGAACAGTTTGAGCCTTTAATGGCGCTTTACCTTACAGATAACACGACACCAGACGAAATACGTAAGGCTAAAGCAACCGGACACATTGTTGCTGCCAAGCTCTATCCTGCAGGCGCTACCACAAACTCAGATTCCGGTGTGACCAATGCGAAGAACATTTACCACGTTCTCGAAGCGATGGAAGAAGTAGGAATGTTACTTTTGGTTCATGGGGAAGTAACACATCACGATGTTGATATCTTCGACCGAGAGAAAGAATTCCTTGATACTGTCCTCGCTCCTATCGTCAATGACTTCCCTAATCTTAAAATCGTTCTAGAACATATCACCACCGCCGACGCAGCAAACTTCGTTAACAACGCCTCAGACAACGTAGCGGCTACCATCACTGCCCACCATCTTCTTTTCAACCGTAACCACATGCTTGTGGGTGGTATTAAACCTCATTTCTACTGTTTGCCAATTCTTAAGCGCGGAACCCACCAGCAAGCGCTGATCGAAGCAGCAACTAGTGGTAGCAAGAAGTTTTTCCTAGGTACAGACTCAGCGCCACATGCGAAAGGGGCAAAAGAATCGGCTTGCGGTTGTGCTGGTTCTTACACTGCACACGCAGCGCTAGAGCTTTATGCAGAAGTCTTCGAAAAAGAAGGCAAGTTGGAAAACTTGGAAGCTTTCGCAAGCTTCAACGGTCCTGATTTTTACGGCATTGCACGTAACAAAGATACGGTAACGTTAGAAAAATCCGCTTGGGATGTGCCAGAAACGATGCCATTTGGCAATGATATCGTTGTGCCTATTCGAGCAAATGAACAGATCGAGTGGAAAGTGAAGTAAGTACTTTACTGACGTTTCACCCATAAAACAGGGTCATGCTTTTTGTAAAAAGAAGTCATGACCCTTGTTATTATCGTCTCATGTTTTAGATGTGATTATTGACCACGAAGCTTTTCAACCATCGTCCATACCGCAACCACAACCAACCCCGCCACAAAGCCGATAATACCGTTCAATAAAATAGGCAAAATGGCTGTAGCAACCGAATAACCACTAAAGTTCATAATAATCGGCTCTACAAAGTGATGAATGGCTGGCACGTTGTGCACCACAATTCCTCCACCCACCAAAAACATCGCAGCAGTTCCTACAATGGTTAACAACTTCATCAACTTTGGTGCAAAAGCGACCAAGGCCCCTCCGACTTTCGCTACCCAACCTTTACCGTTTGAGCGACTTTCAAGGTAAAGGCCTAAATCATCTAGCTTCACAATCCCAGCGACTAGTCCATAAACTCCAACCGTCATAATCACTGCAATTAAACTGACAACTAAAATTTGCGTAACAAGACTGGCTCCTGTCACGGTACCTAACGCAATCACGATGATCTCTGCTGAAAGGATAAAGTCTGTTCGAATCGCACCAGAAACTTTACGCTTTTCATACTCTTCTATCGACTCGCCAGTATTAACTAGCTCCTCTTTTTCTTCGTGCGGATGCGAGTGAGGAAACACTTTCTCAAGTACTTTCTCTGCCCCTTCAAAGCAGAGAAATAAGCCGCCAATTAGCAATAATGGCATAATAAGCCATGGAATAATCGCGCTAATAAGTAAAGCTGAAGGAACTAAAATCAATTTATTTTTGAATGAGCCTTTTGCAACCGCCCAAACCACTGGAATCTCTCGCTCAGATGCAACACCAGACACTTGTTGAGCGTTTAACGCTAGATCATCTCCCAATACACCTGCGGTTTTCTTTGCCGCCATTTTTGACATTAAGGCGACATCATCAAGCACCGTGGCAATATCGTCCAACAGTGTGAGTAAACTTGCTCCAGCCATTTTTTGTCTCTTATATGAAATTGAGTAAGTAACAAAATGTAACACCAATGAATCACTCATCAAAGTGATGATTTTGCAAAGAATACCACCCCAAATGGTGTTTTATATTGCCGTATAGATAAGACAGGTCTAGTCTTGTGATACCTTTCAGCAGTCAAAAGAAAAAGTATAGATGAAAAGTGGATACATTTACCCGATCGGTACTCCTGGCCAACCTTGGAACAAAGAAGAACGTAAAGCTTGGTTAGCAACGCAAGAAGTAAAACGTAGCTACCAAGATGAAGTCGTCAGTAAAATCGATGCCCTACGCGAGCGTTTTGATGTTGAACAATATGGTGCGCTCTCATACAACGAGGCACGCTTCCCTCTGTTTTGTATCAAAACACGCAATTGGGATTCAACTAAACCTGCTGTGTTGGTCACAGGCGGCGTGCACGGTTACGAAACCAGCGGTGTACATGGCGCATTAAAGTTTGTAGAAACAGAAGCAGAGCGCTATGCAGAGCATTTCAATATTGTCGTTGCACCCTGCGTAAGCCCTTGGGGTTACGAGGTGATCAACCGCTGGAATCCAAACGCGATTGATCCAAACCGCTCTTTCTATAAGGATAGCCCTGCCGAAGAGTCCGCTAACCTCATAAAGCTAGTTGCAACTTTAGGCGATGTGTTAATGCACATTGATCTACATGAAACGACAGATTCTGACGAAACTGAGTTCCGTCCAGCCTTAGCTGCTCGTGATGGTATTGAGTACATTGAAGGTATGATCCCAGATGGCTTTTACACGGTGGGAGATAGTGAAAACCCTCAGCCTGACTTCCAAAAAGCGGTCATTGAGTCAGTTGCAAAAGTGACTCACATTGCACCAGCAGATGAAAACGGCGAAATCATTGGTTCACCCGTCGTACAGTTTGGCGTTATCAACTACCCAATGGTAAAACTGGGCCTGTGTGGCGGCGTAACAAATTGCGTTTACGGCACGACAACGGAAGTGTACCCAGACAGCCCAACAGTGACCGACGAAGAATGTAACGATGCACAGGTTGCAGCCGTGGTGGGTGGTTTGAATTACATAATCGCTCAGCTATAACAATCGATTCTTGTATTGCTCCGGTGTCATGCCGGAGTATTTCTTGAACATCGCGATAAAAGGGCTAGCTTGGTTATAACCTAACGTCAGAGCGACTTCTTTCACAGTCTGCCCTTTACGCAGCAACTCCATAGAATGTAAATATCGCACACGTAAGCGCCACTCAGTAAAGCTCATGCCCAACTCACTCTGGCAATGTCTCGCTAACGTGCGTTCTGTGGTATGCACTTTTGCCGCCCACTCCGCCAAACTGATCTCATCCGTCGGCGATTCTTCTACTGCTTTTAAAATCGGTTCAAGATACTTATTGTCGGTAGTCGGTAAAAAGTGATGTTCGACTTCTTGCTTTGCAAGCTGGTCCAATAACACTTGTACCAAGCGCTTGTCTTCATCAGTTTGCGCCACGTTAATGTCTCGCTGACGAAAGTCCTCAATAATAGATGACACGATTGGAGTCACTTTGATCAAGCTCGTTTTAGTTGGAAAATGCGCCGTCAATTCAGGGGCAATGTTCAAAGAACAATATTCGATTGGCTTACGGTTGTAGCTAGTGTGACGAATTCCGGCGGGAACCCAAATAGCAAGATGTGGAGGTGCTAGAAATCTTGTGTCTTCTGCATCCATCTCCAGAATCCCACCGCTGATCAGTTGCACTTGCCCCCAAGGGTGGCTATGAATTCGTGTTTCTGTATTAGAGAGAAACGCTTCGAAATTCATAAATACATCTGATGGCGCACGATCGATTGATAAGGAGGGGTGAAGATTTCTGGCGCTCTTTTTCAAAATTGTCTTCCTATCGCTTACGATGTCTTTTAAGAGATACTTTTTATTATAAAGACCTGCCAGACTAGCGCCATCAATAATTGTGCTATAGGGTTCTCATGATTTATTTACTTCCGTTTTTCACCGTTATGATTTGGGGTGGTAACTCAATTGTGAACAAGATGGCAGCAAGCGCCATTGAACCAAGTGCGATGAGTTTCTACCGTTGGTTTGTCGCAATGGTACTCCTAACGCCATTTTGCCTGCCTGCAATCATCAAACAACGACACATTATTCGACCTTACTTAGCTAAGTTGGCGTTTCTTGCGTTACTTGGTATGGTTCTCAACCAGTCACTTGGATACTATGCCGGTTTAACAACAACGGCCTCTAATATGGCCCTGATCACCTCTTTAGTTCCTTTGATCAGTGTGTTTTTAAGTGTCCCATTGCTCGGTAAATCTATATCAATGTTAAGTATCGTCGGTGGTGTCATTTCGCTCGGCGGCTTGGCATTTATGCTTGGTCACGGTGATATCACTTACTTTTTACATCAAGACTTAACGCAAGGTGACAGCTTAATGCTCGTTGCTGCCATGGTATACGCGGCTTATTGTGTTCTGCTAAAACGCTGGAAAATGCCATTCAGTAGTTTGACTCTGGTTTACATGCAGGGCTTCTTTTCTGTTTTGATGCTCACACCACTTTGGCTCTCTAGTGAGCAACTGTTACCAAGCCAAGACGCGCTACCATTAATCGCTTATGCTGGTATTGCTGCTTCCATTTTCGCGCCGCTGATGTGGGTCAAAGCGATTGATTCAATTGGTGCTGATTCAAGTGCTATGTTCATGAACCTAATGCCTGTGGTTTCCGTCATACTTGCTTCAACACTAATTGGTGAGAAAATTTACGCTTACCATATTATTGGTGGGTTGTTAGTCATCTCTGGCGTTATCCTGTCGCAAATAAAAGTAAGACAGAGAAAACCATTGTCCAATTCTGAGATTGCCTCTACCGCCAATTAACATCTACACCCCAAGCCACAGAACTACGCTGTGGCTTGTCACTTCCAGCGTTCGAATAAAAGTTAATATTTTGTTTCATTCGCTATTCCCGAAAATTCATCTTGCTGCTAAATTGGGAAAACAATAACCCATCAAGGAAAGACAGATGAGCAGTGGTCAAAGAGACATTACCCTTCGCTTTTTAGCAGAACCCAGCGACGTAAATTTTGGCGGAAAAGTGCACGGCGGCGCCGTAATGAAATGGATCGACTTGGCAGCGTACGCCTGTTCTGCAGCGTGGAGTGGTAAATATTGCATTACCGCATATGCTGGCGGCATTCGGTTTGTTGCTCCGATTCATGTCGGCAACTTAGTCGAAGTTAGCGCGAAAGTCATTTATACCGGACGAAGCTCAATGCACATTGCGATTGACGTGCAAGCCAGTGATCCAAAGCAAATGAAAAACAGACTCACCACTCACTGTATCGTTATCATGGTTGCTGTAGATGAAAACGGAAAACCAACCGATGTACCGAAATGGATTCCAGAGTCAGATGAAGACAAAGCCTTAGAGCAATCCGCTATCCGTCTTATGAACATGCGTAAAGAGATTGGGGAAGAAATGGAAGCACACGTTAAATATCTCAAGTAACTGGCATCCGTTAAGAACGCTATTAAGTACCTCAACGTTACCTAGACCCAGAGTGTGGAGCAACATCATGGTTTTGCCATTTGTTTCACGCTCGCCCTTCTCTGTCATAAATCCTTCACCTAGCTTTGCTTAAATCCATCCATTATTTTAGAGTTGGATAGAGTTTGGATCTTGAGACTAAAAGAAACGACCTTAAGTGAAGAGACGTTGACCAATTTAAAAGCGGTCGAGTACCAGTGGGTGAGAACCATGTACGTCGAGGGGTATAACGAAACAGAAATTAATCATTACATTCAAACTTGCTTTGGCGGTGACGTTACCTTTGCTAATCTATTTCGTCGCGTCGCACTGCAGCAAGAAAGTTTGTACACGCTGCTTCAATACGTTGGATGCGCACCTTCCAGCCGAGAGTTTTAATCTCTTCCTTCCCTACCTCAATTTAGCTTTTTACTAAGCTCTAGTTATTTATGTGAAGTGCTACGCAGGGCATTATTCAAGCCCTGTGTAATCCATTGCAAAGCCGCTAATCTCTATCTACTTATTGCAAAATTGCCTTTAGCAGGCATAAAAAAACCTGAGTCTAAACTCAGGTTATGGTTACAAAAACTGTTAGTGATTGAATCGTAAGGAACTAAGCTAACAGCCAGCTATGCGTAACGCCAATAAAAGCCAAGATATTACTGATCGGCGGCCAAACCAAAATTGTAATATCCGTGCTAAGTATAAGGGCGACCATGTGGTCGCCCTTTTCTAGTTATTCTTATCAATCTCAGACCACAAGAGATTATCCTTTCACGCCACCAGCGGTTAGACCACCAACCAACCAGCGCTGCGCAAGTAAGAATACGGCAGTGATTGGCACTGCTGAAAGTACAGCAGCTGCGGCAAAGTCACCCCACAAGTAGTTTTGTGGATATAGGTATTGCTGCATACCCACTGCAAGTGTGTACGAGTCTACATCAGAAAGCAGTAGTGACGCTACAGGAACTTCACCAATTACCATGATGAACGACAATATGAAGACTACCGCTAGGATTGGCACAGACAGTGGCAGCAATACCAAACGGAATGCTTGCCATGGTGTAGCACCATCAAGAGCCGCTGCTTCTTCTAGAGACGAGTCAATACTTTCGAAGTAGCCTTTAATGGTCCAAACGTGCAGTGCGATACCGCCTAAGTAAGCGAAGATCAGACCGCCATGCGTGTTCAGACCAAGGAAAGGAATGTACTGACCCAGTTTGTCGAACAACGCGTACAGAGCAACCAGTGCCAACACCGCAGGGAACATCTGGAAGATCATCATCGCTTTAAGAATGGTGTTCTTACCTTTGAACTTCATACGAGCAAACGCGTAAGCCGATGTGGTTGATAGCGCCACGATTAGGATTGCAGAAATACCACCCACTTTTACCGAGTTCCACAACCATGTCATTACTGGGAATGGTGGCGGTGTAACTGTACCGTCTGGATTAGTCACCGAGAAACCTAATGCCAATTTCCAGTGATCAAGTGTTGGGTTGTCTGGGATCAGGCTACCCGTTGCAAAGTTACCTTCACGGAATGAAATCGCGATGATCATCAGTAAAGGGAAAATAATCAGTGCCAAGAATGCCCACATTGCAATATGAGTAGCCCAAACACGATACTTTAATGACTTACCTTGTACCATTGCCATTGTAATTTCTCCTTAGTCCTGAGCTACTTTAGTTACGCGTAGGTTGATAAGTGCCAATGCGCCAACCAATAGGAAGATAAGCGTTGCTACCGCACTTGCTAGACCGAAGTCTTGACCACCAGCACCTTCGAATGCGATTCGGTAGGTGTAACTTACTAGCAGGTCGGTGTAACCCGCAGGCTCTGATGTGCCAATCATGTTTGGACCACCGCCAGTCAACAACTGGATAAGTACGAAGTTGTTGAAGTTAAATGCAAAACTCGCGATCAACAATGGTGTTAATGGCTTCAACATCATTGGTAGTGTGATACGTGTAAAGTTCGTGACAAAGTTCGCACCATCAATTGCTGATGCTTCATATAAATCGTCTGGAATCGCTTTTAGTAAGCCCATACACAAAATCATCATGTAAGGGAAACCAAGCCAAGTGTTCACAATTAAGATCATGGTTTTCGCCATGAACGGATCAGAGAACCAAGCCGGGCTAATGCCGAACAAGCCTTCCAACAACATGTTGATCTCACCAAAGCTTTGGTTAAACAAACCTTTAAAGATCAAGATAGAAATAAACGCCGGAACTGCATAAGGCAGGATTAGCAACAAACGGTAAACTGAGCGACCTTTAAGTGCTTCCCACTGAACCACACTGGCAAGGACAAGACCAATAACAAGCGTAAACAATACGGTTAGCGCAGAGAAAACAATGGTCCAGATAAAGATACTGATAAACGGCTCTTTGATACCATCATCTTTCCAAACACGCTCAAAATTGTGGGTACCAATGTTCACCACGAAACCTGGTGACACTGTGCTACCAACAAATTGACCGTTTTCATCGACAGGCTGGTAGTAACCTACTTCCATATTTGGACGTAGCGTTTCTTCAGTCCGGTTGTTGTAAAGCGTTTCACCATCTTCTTGTAATGTGTACAAAGGTACAACTGCAGCAAATTTGCGCAGCCCACTCATGCGGATATCATCACCACTTGGCAAATGTAAATCGACACTGCTCAACGCACTGCGGTTCTTAACAATCGCCTTGATTGATTCTTTTTCACCCGTTACTTCTTCAATTGGTGAAAGATCAAACTCCGATGCTGAAAGGTTATCAAGCTGAAAAGTCGGGCTTGCAAGTAGCTCACCATCTTTTTCAACCACAAGTTGATGGCCTTGCTCCGTTTTATACAAAGTGAACGGGTAGCTATCACCACTTTGGTAAGTTCGGTCCAAAAGTACGTTCTGAGCGCGATCAAAAGAGAGTTGGTTCTTCGCGCTATAGTTGGTAAACGCCAAACCTATGGTGTACGCCAAAGGAAAAAGAATGAAAAGGATCATCCCTGCTATACCAGGGTAGATGTAACGGTGTGCGTACGTCTTTTTGCTACCAAAGATGAACAACGCTAAAGCGGTAAGAATGAGCGTAAGTAGTGCAAACGCAATCTCACCGCGAGAATACATAAGGATTGTTGCGTAGCCATTGATGATGCCGACTGTGCCTAAAAGTGACCATTTCATGAACACTTTTTTGCTGCTCGGAAGGCTGGCTTCTGGTGCTGTCATAGCATTTGTACCTTGAACTGACTGCATAGGGAACCTGCTAGCGAATATAGAATAAATATAGAAAAGTAAGGAGGAGTTGCCTCCTCCTTAAAAAGGTCTTACTTAATTATTTAGTCATTTGTTTTTCTGCATCTGCAAGAGCTGCATCGACAGTTTGACGACCGTCAACTACGTTGATGATTGCGTTCTTAGCCGCACCCCAGAATGCGTTCATTTGAGGGATATTTGGCATGATTTCGCCGTTCATCGCATTGTCCATTGTTGCTGCGATACGAGTATCTGAATCTAGCTCACGTTGGAACGAGTTAAGTGCTACCGCACCTAGAGGCTTATCGTTGTTAACCATACGTAGGCCATCGTTTGTTAGTAGGTAGTTCTCAATGAACTCAACTGCTAGATCTTTGTTTGGAGACGCAGTGCTGATACCAGCCGTTAGAACACCAACGAATGGCTTAGAAGATTGACCTTGGAACTTAGGTAGCGTAGTCACGCCGTAGTTAACGCCAGACTTCTCAATGTTGCCCCAAGACCATGGACCGTTGATCGTCATCGCTGTTTTGCCTTGGTTGAACGCAGACTCAGACACTGAGTAATCCATATCCGCAGAGATTACGCCTTTATCAACTAAGCCTTTTACGAAGCTCATTGCGTCTTTAACGCCTTCTTTCGCGATACCAGCGTCTTTAACATCGTAACCTTCAGAAGTGTATTTGAACGCGTAGCCGCCATCAGCCGCCATTAGTGGCCAAGTGAAGTACGGTTCTTTTAGGTTCCACATGATTGCAGACTTGCCGTCTTTTTTAAGTTTTGCATCTAATGCTGCAACCTCTTCCCAAGACTTTGGTGGGTTTGGAACTAGGTCTTTGTTGTAGATTAGAGATAGAGACTCAACCGCAACTGGATAGCCGATCAATTTGCCGTCGTAACGTACTGCATCCCAAGCGAAATCAACGATACCTTCTTGAATATTCTTAGAAGGTTTAATTTCTGCTAGCAGGCCAGCTTCTGCGTAACCACCGAAACGGTCGTGAGCCCAGAATACGATATCAGGACCGTCGCCAGTCGCTGCAGTTTGAGGGAATTTGTCTTGAAGGCCATCTGGGTGAGCCACAGTCACTTTAATGCCTGTGTCTTCTTCAAATTTCTTACCAACTTCAGCAAGGCCGTTGTAGCCTTTATCACCGTTGATCCAGATAGTAAGTTGTCCTTCTTCGATGGCAGCATTAGCACCAAAAGAACCCAAAGCAACAAGAGTACCTAGTGCTACAGCGCTTAACTTTTTCATGTTCGTATCCTTTTTATATTTTTGATGTAGGGCTAGTCCATTGAGGTTCAGCCGTATTTCGACATATATCATCTGAAATAATCCAATATGTCTCATCCTCCTAATCCCTACGCCCTTACAATTATGACGTATTTTCGTGATCTAAATCGCCAAGGGTAAGAGACTCAAATCACAAAATGGATAGTTCCTGTGATCGGTTTCAACTTTAGGTGGTGCAATAATGTGATTTCCGACCAACTGCTTTCTTCCTCCTCCTTTTTTACTCCTCCCTTTCTACTCCCCCTACAATTATTTCTATTAGGAGGATGTCGCACTACGCACAATCTTAGAAACTGCAGTCATCCAAGAGTGGATGGTAAGAACCCTTTCCCAGCAGTGCCTACGTATTAGGAAAAAGATTTGCTGGTTTTGCATTGCCAGACGAGTGGAATGTCATTATTAGTGTTGTTTGTGGTAATTATTTCACGGGGGAGACAATACGAATAATGTGGGGGAGAGAAACTCGTACTTGGCTATGATGGGTAGCACTTCTATTCAGGACATTTTATTGAAGTGCTACCCTACTTTTCTTACCAACCGCAAGAACTTACCGATTCCTACTGTTACTGCTCGCTAGATAATTCATATAATGATGAGCGGTGAATAATAAAAAATTGATCGAGGACGAGCTACATGGCGAGTGTCACGTTAAAAAATGTTTGTAAAGCGTATGGCGACGTACTGATTTCTAAGAACGTAGACCTAACAATCAACGAAGGTGAATTTGTTGTTTTCGTAGGTCCATCAGGTTGTGGTAAATCTACCCTTTTACGTTGTATTGCCGGTCTTGAAGACATTACTTCAGGTGATTTGTATATTGGTGACCAGCGCATGAATGACGTCGAACCATCCAAACGTGGTGTTGGTATGGTATTCCAGTCTTACGCTCTTTACCCGCACCTTAACTTATATGACAACATGTCATTTGGCTTGAAACTAGCAAAAGCAGACAAAGCAGAAATCGACAAGCGTGTTGAACAAGCAGCAGAAATCCTACAACTAGGCCACTTGCTTGAGCGCCAACCAAAAGCACTTTCTGGTGGACAGCGTCAACGTGTGGCGATTGGCCGAACATTGGTATCGCAGCCAAATGTATTCCTTCTAGACGAGCCACTATCAAACTTGGATGCGGCACTGCGTGTAAACATGCGTGCACAAATTACTAAGCTACAACGCCAACTTGGTTGTACCATGATCTACGTAACGCACGATCAGGTAGAAGCGATGACAATGGCAGATAAAATCGTTGTACTAGACGGCGGTTATGTATCGCAAGTTGGTAAGCCGCTTGAGCTTTACCATTACCCACAAAACCGCTTTGTAGCTGGCTTTATCGGTTCTCCGAAAATGAACTTCATGAGCGTATTCATTGATGAAGTAGAAGCAGAGCGCGTCAAAGTTCAACTATCTAACGGCGTATCTTTCTGGATTCCGGTGGATGGTACAACCGTTAACCGCGGCGACCGAATGTCTTTAGGCATTCGCCCTGAGCACCTATTATCCGCTTCTGAAGCTGATGCAAGTATTCACGGTGAAGTGATGATTGTTGAGAAGCTAGGTAACGAAACTCAAGTATACCTAAATCTAGAAGGCGCGGACGCCGACGTTATTTTCCGTCAGCCTGACACGCTTGCAGTCGACACTGGCGATAAAATCGAGATCGGTATTCCAGCTCATCGTTGTCACCTGTTCCACAGTGATGGTCGCGCATGCCGCCGCCTATACAAAGAAAACGGCGTAGAAGTCGAATAGTTCATTCGTCCTTACTCAAAAAAATCCCTCTCACTTGAGAGGGATTTTTTTATCTTAATAAATATCAGCAATTCGATACTAAATCATTAATCGTTAACGAATCAAATCACCCGTTTCTTCTAACCTCACATAAACCATTGTCTTTGTACTGATACTTCATTTTTAATACTTTTCCTCATTCCTCATAAGTAAGTACCAGCTTTTTCCTAACCCGCCAAACTTAGCCAAAGGGCTAAATATCATTCTTATTTCCACTTACCTCTACAACGCAAATTTTTACACTTATCAACGAAATTACACGTGACAAAAAACTCAGCAGCATTCAACAGAATGCTCTGTGCACCAACTACTAATAACGTTCACGACACGGCAATTGGGGAAGACACCCAAGGGCGGTAGCGTGTCAGAAGGGAAACTGAGTCATGAAACAAAAAGGACTTATCCGCTCTCATGAGATGGAGTTCGCTTTTTTATATCGCATCTCAGATCTTGCTGTCATCGTCTCTTTTATGCTGCTTTTAGTGTTCAAAGACATGAATACTGCGATGGGGAAAGATTACGTCATATTGGCTTTCGTTGGAGGCATCTCCTTTCTATTTATGGCAGAAAGCGGCAATCTGTATCGCTCTTGGCGAACCAGTTCGTTTAAAGAGCAGATGTTTATTGTCTGTGTTGCTTGGGCGGTGACTTCTGCACTTATCTTTATTGTGCTGTATTTTTCTGAAGTCCATACCTTATTTGATAACACAATTTTAGTGCTGTGGTTTGCGATTACGCCCGCTCTGCTTTTGGCATGGCGAGTAACATTCCGTACCGGATTAGCCTATTTGAGAAAAAAAGGATTCAACACTCGCACTGCGGTCATCATCGGCCAAACTCCTCACGGCATTACCCTAGCTAACGAAATTCAAAACCACACAGAACACGGTGTGCTTTTTGATGGCTTTTACGACGAACGATCTTCCGACAGATTGCCAAATTCTGATTATCCTATTAAAGGAGCTGTTGACCACGCCCTTGAGCGAGCTAAAAAAGGGGAAGTAGATTACGTCTATATCGCGATGCCAATGCACGCAAAAGAGCGCATTGCGTCACTTCTTAACCAATTCTCAGACACCACCGCAAATACGTATCTGATTCCCGACTTCTTCACTTATAACCTTTTACATTCTCGTTGGGCGCAGATCGGCCAAGTTCAAACACTAAGTGTCTTTGATACACCTTTTGCTGGAATTTCTTCTTGGGTAAAACGGTTTGAAGACATCTTGTTTTCGAGCATTATTTTGGTCTTAATCGCCCCTATTCTATTCGTCATTGCGATTGGCATTAAGGCAACGTCTAAAGGCCCTGTCATCTTTAAACAACATCGGTACGGTCTTGATGGACGCAAGATTGAAGTCTGGAAGTTCCGTTCAATGACAACCATGGATCAAGGTTCCAACGTGAAACAGGCGACAAAGAACGATCCTCGTATCACGCCTTTTGGCGGATTTCTGCGTCGCACCTCTTTGGACGAACTACCTCAATTTATCAATGTACTGCAAGGGACCATGTCTATTGTCGGCCCACGCCCTCATGCCGTGGCACACAATGAAGAATACCGTCAGATCGTGGATCGCTACATGCTACGTCACAAAGTAAAACCAGGCATTACTGGCTGGGCGCAGATTAATGGTTATCGCGGCGAAACCGACACCTTAGAAAAAATGGAAAAGAGAGTCGAGTTTGATTTGGATTACATCCACCATTGGTCGGTTTGGATGGACATCAAAATCATCTTTATGACCGTTTTCAAAGGCTTCACTGGTGCTAACGCGTACTAAGGTTGAGATTATGAAGAAACTGACAATAGCAATAGCATTAAGTCTGTTTTCTACTGACTTGCTCGCAGAACCGATGGCTTACCAAACCGAGTCTGGTATAGAGTTGATTCCCCTCGTAAAAACTTTCTACGAGGGAGATGACAACATCAATAAAGCGGAAAAATCCGGCAATGTAGAATCGGTCAATATTTGGGGTATAGAACCAAGCTTACTAGCACGTATAGAACGGAATCGCTATCGCGCAGATATTTTATATAAGTTAAAAGCTGGCTTTTCATCTGACGATCGCAACGACTTCGACGACCACACTTTTCAGTTTTCCAACTTTTTCGAATTTAATCATCGTCATCGTTTAGTGGTTGATTACCGTTTTCGCGCCCAGCATGAAGTTCGAGGAGAAGATATTACCGAAGGTAATGGTAGCGCAATCGACTCACCAATAGAGTTCAACCGTAACGATGTAAAAACCAATTATGTCTTTGGATCTAACGGTGCCAAAGGCAGACTCGAATTCGGTTTAGGCTACAGTGATAAAACCTATCAAAACTATCGTGACGGCTTGCCTGGTCGCCCAAACGCTAAAACTAAATACAACGATTTTCGAGCTCCCAATGCACATTTGGAGTTCTATTTAAGAGCGACGCCAAGAACCTATTGGTTAGTCGGAACAAACCAAATCGTAACCGAGTATCAGCACCGAAATTCTGCGCAGCCATCGAAAGATAACAACACCAGTTTCTATTACACCGGTGCCGAATGGGAAGTCACAGGAAAAACCAAAGGCATCGCTCGACTCGGTTATCAAATCAAAGATTTTGACAGCGCTCAACGAGAGACATTTAAAGGCTTTAGTTGGGATATCGGCTTTGAATGGTTGCCTCAAGAACAAACTCTAGTCAGCGTGAAAACCACTCAAGCGGCGGTTAACCCCGATCAAGATGGCGATTACAACCTACAAACTCGTTACCGACTGAACCTGAAGCACGATTGGAATAGTTACCTTGCAACTCGCTTAGGTGCTGTTTATCAACAAGATGATTACACGGGAATCTCCAGAAACGACGATCGGTACACTCTATCTTTTGGTATCGATTATCAGATCAAACGTTGGATACAGCTGCAAGCCGATTGGCAATACCAAGATAAAAACTCTAGCCGATCGGATTATAGCTTCGAACAAAATATTTGGACTTTAAGCGCACAGTTTTCTCTGTAAAAAGGATTATTAATGAAGGCATTCATCAAATTCATGAGTGTAGCGTTGTTGCTATTTAGCACTTTGGTCAACGCTGACTCAAACGAGGAAGATTACTTACTCGATACTGGCGATACCATTTCCGTGCAGGTCTATGGTGAAGAAGATCTTACGATTAAAAATATTCTAATAACGTCAGATGGCTATTTTGATTACCCCTACCTTGGCCGAATCAAAGCAATCAAAAAAACACCAAAACAACTCAAGTACGAAATAGAAACGGGCTTAAAAGGCGATTATCTCATCAATCCAAAAGTGATGGTCACCATCAATAACTTTCGTCTGTTTTACGTTAATGGCGAAGTCAGGAAACCTGGTGGATTTGAGTACCGTCCAGGGTTAACCATAGAGAAGGCCATCGCTCTAGCAGGTGGCTTGACCGACAGAGCCTCACGCAAAGGCATTAACCTCACCAAGCATAAAACAGGTCAAACGATGGAAGGGGTCAGTATGCACCGCAACGTTGAACCTGGTGACATTGTATTTATTGACCAGAGCTTCTTTTAAGTGACAGGGAATCAAATGAACGGGACTCATCCAAATAATCTCCAGATGAACAAAGTAGAACTGATTCGTTTTGGCCATCACTTCAAAGCGATTAAAAAGAATTGGCTAAGCATCGCAGCATTCACGCTTCTGTTCTCATTAACTTGTACTTGGTATATCTACTCCAAAGCATCGATATACCAAGCTACAGCTACGCTACTCATCCAAGAGGAGCAAAAAAGCGCCCTTTCAATCGAGGAAGTATATGGCGTCGACACGACAAAAAAAGAGTACTTTCAAACGCAAATCGCCATTTTAAAATCGAATCATATTGCAGATAAGGTCATTAGAGAGCTGAACCTCACCCAATTACCTGAATTCACAAGCTCAGGGGGGTTAAATAAAAAAATCGACCAAATAAAGTCGATTCCTTTTGTTCAAGACCTACTGAATGTGGCACCAAGCCCAAAAGAAACCGCCCAGTTTTCAGAGTCCTATTATCAGGCACTTCAAGCTTTCAGAAGTAAACTCGATATTGAGCCAGTACGTAACACCCAATTAGTCAGAATTCGCTTTCGTTCTACCGATCCTAAGCTTGCGACGACAATCGCCAACGCGGTCGGCCAAGCCTACATTGACGCAAATTTTGAAGCCAAATTGGTCGTTACACAAAATGCGGCTACTTGGTTGACAAATAACTCTCAAAAATTGGAGGAGCGATTACGTAACTCGGAGCAAGCGCTGCAAGAATTCTTGTTAAAAGAAGGGTTGATCGATATCAACGGTATTGATGAAATTTACGCAAATGAGCTAGAAGAACTCACTCGCAAGCTGAATATCGCTGTTAATAAGCGTATTGAAGCGCAGACGTTAATCCAACTGTTACGACGTAAATCTTCGCAAAGTTTAGACAGCTTGTTGTCAATTGATGAATTCGCTAATCAAGCGCAAATCCGCGATCTAAAATTGTCGGAAGCACAGGCAGCCAAAAATCTCTCTGAACTGGCACAGCGCTACGGACCTAAGCATGATCGAATGATTCAGGCGAAAGCACAGCTTGCTGAAATTCAATCAAGAACCCAGCAACTCATTCGTGACATTTCCTTCAGTAAGCAACAAGACCTTCTTGCTGCAAAAGCGCAAGAGGACATGCTTCGAGCAGAGCTCGATAACAAAAAGTCAGACTTCCAATCGTTAGGGTCACAAAAAGCGCGTTACGAACAGTTAAAACGCGAGGTTGAATCCAATAAGGCACTCTATGAAGCGTTCTTAAATCGTGAGAAAGAGACCAACGCCACCAGCGACTACAAGAATGTCACTGCTCGCTTTACTGATAAAGCCATCATCCCTCTATTCCCGGTGGCACCACAACGAATCAAACTGGTACTAATTGCCACCTTTTTTGGCTTTGCCATTGCTTGCGCTCTGGTCATCATCTTAGAAACGATGCGAGAAGTTATCCGAAGCACAGCCGATGTGCAGGAAAAACTTGGTGTTACGTGTTTAGGTGTGATTCCTATGGTCAAAAAACGCAATTTGCGTAAAAACGGCGTCAGTTATACCGCGTATTTAGATGATGAAGAAAAGCTATTTAGTGAAGCTTGCCGCTCCGTCAGAACCTCGCTTCTGCTCAGATTAACCAACACGAAGCAAAAGATATTGCCCTTTACCTCTGCTATTCCAGAAGAAGGAAAAACATCGACCAGTATCAATATGGCGGTGTCGTTTTCAAAAATGGAAAAGGTGTTGATCATCGACTGCGATTTACGTCGACCTTCCATCGCAAAGCGATTCGGTATTGCTGAATCAAGCCCTGGCTTAACGCATATCCTGACGATGGATACGCCAATCAAAGATTGTGTTACACATATAAAAGAAGCCAACTTAGATGTATTATCGGCCGGCCTAATTCCGCCAAACCCACAGGAATTACTGGCTTCTGATCGCTTTAAAAAGTTGCTCGAACATTTTCAAAATAAGTATGACCGGATCATTATCGATACGCCGCCCCTACTGTCAGTGAGTGACGCACTTATTCTTGGTCAATATGCCAATGGTCTGATTACCGTCATTCGCTCAGAATCAACAAAATCATCACTGGTTAACCTTGCGTTATCTAAACAAATACAACACTCAGTTCCATCTCTTGGCGTCTTAATCACACAAGCCAAGGCCAAGGAAGGAGAGACGCTCTATGTCCAGAAATACGCCTACTAACGTAAACCTATCTTGGTACCAAACGTTGAAAAGCCAAGAACAGCCGGTATTGATCTATCAAATGGGCAAAGTAGGTTCGAGTGCATTAGAGCATTCCATTCCTAACTCGATTCACTTGCACGACCTTATGACCGTCGATGCGCAAAAACAAATATCCCCCGTTAGAGCGCAATTGCATAAGCCTCAGATCAATGCGTTAAAGCGACGACTAAAGCGTATAACGATGAGCCATATGTTAAAGCGCAAGAAAAAAGTTCGAATTATCTCGCTGGTGCGAGAACCGATCGGACGAAATGTCTCAATGTTCTTTCAAGCACTTCCTTTTTGGATGGCGGACAAATATCTAAAGGATGACAGCGCAATACGTACCGAACGACCGCAATTACTCCAAGAAGCATTTGATAAGCACATGAATCATCAATATGCGCTGCAGTGGTTTGACAACGAGATCAAACAACTAACAGGGATTGATGTGTTTAACGAGTCTTTTAATCACGAAGTAGGCTATCAAACATACCATAACAATAACTTCTCACTGTTGGTCATTCGAAGTGACAAGCTAACGAAGGCTAACTCCGCAGTTGAAGACTTTTTAGGTTACCCCGTGGATGTTGTTTATGAAAATCAATCAGACAACAAATGGTACTCGCCACTAATGAAAGAATTCAAAACGCAATTTCAACCTACACCCGAGTACGTTGAAGAAATGCTGAATTCTAAATTGACGAAGCACTTTTTCTCAAATACAGAAATCACCGACCTTAAACAGCAATATCTGACCAATTAATCATGAAAACCAAGATTCTACATATTATCAATGATCTTTCTCAGAACGGCGGTGCTCAGAAGTTCTTAGTCGACCTTGTTTTAGAACATAAGCCTGAATACGAAATCAAAATTTTGGTCTTGTGTGATGAAAATGATTACTTACCAATGCTATCCGCCCAAGGCATAGAGTGTTTTAACTGGCGCACATTGCCATTGAGTGAGAAATTCTCTTTGCTGCGTTGGCCGGATGTCGTTCACGGGCACCTCTACCCTTCCATTTACCTAGCGCTATTGGCGGTAGGTAAAAAACGAATCCAGACTGAGCACTGTTCTTATAACCGTCGACGTGACTATCCGCTGTTTAAGTTCATGGAATACGTCTTATATTGGGGCCACGACTTGACAGTCAGTATTAGTGAAAAAGTACAAGATGAACTGGTGAAGTTCATGCCTCGCTATCAACATAAATATCACGTGGTGCACAATGGCGTTGATTTAAAAAGGTTTTCTATGACGCCAAGATTCGCCAGCCACCTAATCGACAAACCAGTTATCAAGATTGGAATGGTGGGCCGACTTCACCAACATAAAGACCATGAAACGCTTATCCAAGCACTTATCCATTTACCAAGACGATACGAACTCCACCTTGCGGGAGATGGAGAAAAAAAATCGTCACTGCAAGCATTGGCAACAAAAATCAACGTCGCGCAACGTGTTCACTTTCATGGCGTAGTTTCTGACGTTCCAGCCTTTTTGAACTACATGGATATTTACGTGCAATCGTCGCACGTCGAAGGCTTTGGTTTGGCGGCGGTTGAGGCGATGGCAGCAGGCTTACCCGTACTATCGTCGGACGTACCTGGTTTGGATGACGTCACCGGACGTGCCGAATATTTATTTCAAGTTGGTAACGCCACTGAACTGAGCCAAAAAGTTCTCCAACTGTGTGAAAGTGTTGAGCGGTATGACGCTGCAAGTCAATACTCAGTCAATAGGGCCTCTCTCTACACCATCGATAAATTTCGTGAAGGTTACTATGGGATCTACCAGCAGCTTTGCGCCAACAAATAGTTCCGCGCCATCGAGCCATCGCGCCTCATTGCTTGCAGCATGCCTATTAGCATTGTTCTTTATTCCTATGAAGTTTCGTGCTGGAGGAATAGCGCTAGCCCCATCTGACATCGCAAGCCTTTTGTCCATTGGTTTTACTGCATTAGTGGTATTGGAAGGAAAAGCTGAAAAACTCATGCATCCCTGTATGGGGTTCCTCGTATTGTTCACTGGGTATGTGTTCATAAATAGTCTGCTAAATCGCGTCCCTTTAATGCCGCTAGTTATAGAAACTGTACAATGGTTAGCGATTTTGTGCCTACTGAGCCTAATGTACGCCTATGGCGTGTTTGATGACGAACGGGTAATGGTTTATTTCACGTATCTGTTGTTTCTCATCTGTACGCTCGTTGCCTTATGGCACTTTGCTCAGGGCTATCAAAGCGGGTTTAAGTTACTCGGGGTAAGTAAATACGGGTTCGGTGTACTGTGCTCACTACTGTACCTTTATCGAGATAAAATTCGCGCTTTCCACCTTTTGATGCTCGTAGCTTTAGTATTACTGGTGTTGTCACAAGAAAGAAAAGCGCTACTTGGTTTTTGTCTGCTTTTCTTCTTTGACCAACTGCTCGTAAAAAACTTAATGAGAAAATCGCTCAGCGAAACGTACACGTGGACGATTTTATTAGCCTTAAGCTTCATTGTGTTTACTGCCGTCACAACCACACTCTACGTTGGGTTTGAAACGCTAGCAGACACATTGGAAATAACCCAAGAAGACGTCTTATTTGCCAACCAAAGTGAAGCCCGATGGGTATCGAATCTTCATAGAAAACTTTTACTTGCCAATGGGCTAGATATTTTATTTCAACACCCGGTGTTAGGTGTCGGCGCGAAAATGTTACCCAACTTTATGATCAGTTACTTTAATTATGATGAGCTGGCGATCTACACCCACAACTTTGTGTTAGATACCGCCATTGAATACGGATTGCTTGGTATCGGTCTGCTGTTTGGTGGTTATTTTCTTTTTATTCGCTTTTGCTTCCGCAGCCTTAATGAAAACAGAAAAAGCCTATTACTTGCGATATACGCCCTCATCATGGTGTTTTTCGTTGCGGTAAACACCACCATAATTTTAATACTCTTGTTACCCGTCATGATCAGCATGAGCAACGACTCAAGGGCCATAGCTCATACTTTTCCGGTAAACCATCACCACGAATATGAATAATCAAGGATAGGATAGATGAAGTATTCAATCTCTCGACAATTTGAAAAGAACCGAGAACTCCAAGCTGATAATTTTGTTTTAGTTTACCAAATGGGTAAAGTTGGCTCCTCATCAATTGAGCACACGCTAGGGGAGAAAAATATCCCGAGCTATCACATCCACACCTTTGATGATCACGAAGAATTTCACATGTATCACAATAAAAAAGACGTGAGTAAATTCTTCGACTTCCGAAACCGCGCACTCTATCGCTTAGTGCTCAAGCAGCGAAAACGTATCTTACAAAAACGCGAGCAGATTAAAATCGTTACGCTGGTCCGCGATCCAATCGCAACTGTCTTTTCTCGCTTCTTTCAAGATCTCCATTTGCAATTTATCGAAGGCAAAAAGAACGATGCAATTCACCGAGATATGGAAGTCACGTATCAGCACCTCGAGCATTGCTTTGATAACTATATCAATCTCAACTATTTTGCGGACTGGTTCGACAACGAGTTAAAGCGTAATTTCAATATCGATGTGATGCGCCAAGAGCTGGACAACACTCACCCTTTCTTCACATTCCAGAACGATCAGGCCAACGTCATGCTAATCAAATGCGAACAGCTCAGTTCTCTTGATAAAGAAATCGGTGAGTTTCTTGAGTTGCAAGACTTCGTGCTGAAAAACAGCAACGAAGCGAAAAACAAGTGGTACTCCAATATCCACCAACACTTTAAGAATCACTACGACTTCTCAAAACTGTTCTATATGTACGATCTTCCCTTGTATCGCCACGTTTATTCAGAGCAAGAGCGTGATGCTTTTAAACACAAATGGATGCAAACACCAGGGACAAAATCATCATGAAGAAAGTGCTCCATGTTACAGAAGCATTTGGAGGTGGCGTTCAAACCGCCCTCTATAGTTATGTTCACTCATCCAGAGACGAGCCTTATCAGCATTTCTTGCTAGCCAGAGCCCGAGAAAACGACTTGACCAATGAGAACAACCACCACATTTTCGTACAGACAAAGTGGGTAGAAGGCGGCTTGCTTCAATTTATTCGCGATGCAAACCACATGATTGCATCACTTGGCCCCGACGTCGTGCATTTGCACTCGAGTAAAGCAGGATTTCTCGGCCGATTTCTAAAGCTTGGCAAGGCACGCTTGGTTTACACACCGCACTGTTATGCCTTCGAACGTGAAGATATCTCAGAGCTTGCACGCCAGATCTATAAAGCACTAGAGAAAGTAAAACTGAGCAAAATTGATGTGGTTGCAGGCTGTAGCCAACGAGAGTGTGACCTAGCCATTAGCATTGGTGCGAAACGTGCCGAACTGCTCAACAACTACGTGTCTTATCAAAGTGAAGATCGTATAGAGCGAAACAAGCAAGAAGCGCTGAAGCTCGTTGTACTTGGTCGTGTCGCGCCCCAAAAAGATCCTCAGTTTCTTATCAGCACATTGCAGTTCCTTAATCGGTATGCGCTTAACCGCCCGATAGAGATCACATGGATAGGTGGCGGGGACCACGTACTCGAACAGAAATTACGCACTGAAAATGTGGATGTAACGGGCATGCTGCCTCGCGATGAGGTAGTTGAAAAGCTCAAGGGTTCAGACCTTTATCTACATACTGCAGCATGGGAAGGGATGCCGTTAACCATTCTAGAAGCATCCAAGTTACATCTTCCTATGGTTATTCGGACCATCGGCGCAACCAAAGATCTCAACTACCCGTTTTTAGCGCTCACACCTGAAGAAATGGCCAAGCAGATCGCGCATTGTGTCAATCATTATGAAGAGATCGATTTTCGCCAATATACAGCAGAATTAAACGATGCCTTCAGTGAAGAAAAACAGCGCCTCGCACTCAATAATATTTACGGTTAAATGCCCCTATGTTTCACACTGTTCAACAAAAATTACTGTTGATGCCCAGCGGTAAAAAAAGCTTGTTATCTACTGGATTAAAAACCGCAATCACGCGTGTGTTGAGTGCGCTATTTGCTTTTTTACTGACTCTGATTGTATCGAAGACCAGTGACGCTTCGACGGCCGGTCAATTTTTCTTTTTATTCAACCTAGTCTCGCTACTCGCTATTGTTTCTCAGCTAGGTTTTGATGTCTCGTTAGTTCGTTACAATGCGATCGCTTTTAATAACAAAGAGAAGCTTGAACAAAGCCAAAACTATAAAACCGCACTTTATCGAAGTATGGCATTTTGCTTGCTCGCCATAGGCGTTTTGTTGGCAGGGTTTAATCTGTTTCCAGAACAGCTAAACCAGACTCAATCACCAATGTATGCGATTACTTTATGCTTGCTTTGTATACCTTTCTTGGTGCTTGCGCAAACCAACAGTCGGGTGCTTCAAGCATGTAGAAAAGTCGTATCATCTCTGTTTGCGTTGCAGCTTGGGGTAAGCATGTTGATGGTCATTTTTGTCTTTGCCCTAGACTATATCGGTCAGCAAAATATCAACAATCTAATGACCGCACTGCTTTTAGCGAGCATAGGCGTCGCGGTCATATCTAGTGCCAATTGGCTTGGCTCAGATCAATATCAAACATCGGCTTTCGTACCAAACAAAAAAATGGTCGCTTCTGCCAAGCAAGTCTGGGTTGGCAGTATCTTCACGAATGTTCTTCAATGGGGAAGCCTTGTTATTGCGGGCTTTTTTATCTCAACAGCGGAAATCGGTTTGTTAGCCGCAGCCCAACGCACATCACTACTGATTGGCTTTGTGCTGATTACCATTAACTTTGTGGTCGCCCCGATGTTTGCCTCTCTCTACAAAGAGCGTCAAATGCGCAAACTGCAGAACCTGAGCCGCTTGGCGTGCCGAGCCAATGTTGGTTTAGCGATTGTACCCGTAATTATTTGCACCCTCTTCCCCGAGTTTGTAATGCAGTTTTTTGGTGAGGAGTTTCTCGCCGCGGCACCACTATTAGTCGTCCTTTCTCTGGGGCAGTTAGTCAATGTTGCGACTGGTTCAGTAGGTTTTTTATTATTAATGAGTGGTCATGAGAGAACCATGAAATACATTACAATTTCCTCCGGTACGGTGTCCATCTGCCTACTTGTTACGCTTTGTCAAATGTTTGGTGTGATTGGTGCAGCGTGGGCAATGGCAATTGGCATGGCTATCCAGAATTTAGCTGCACTGTACTTTGTAAAACGTTACTTAGGCTTCTTTCCAATAGGTTAATTATGGCTTTAATACTGGCACGCACGAGTTTTGTTTTAGTCCTGATGCTAACCGCTTCACTCTCTTTGTGGAAAAGCTCTGACCTACACCATACTGCTTACCTGCAAATGGAAACCTACTTAGGCGGATCAAGTACGCTTCACTTTACTTTCAGTTTATTGATCGGCTTTTTATCGGTCTTCACGTTCCCTTCTCTGGTGAGCTCGAATAAAACCGACGTTTTTGGGATTCGTCTTTTGCTACTGCTGTTAGCTATCGTTTCAATGGAAGAAATAAGCCAACTTTTTATTCCAAATCGATCATTTAGTTTTGATGATCTCAGCACCAACTGGATAGGCGTTATCTCAGGTTACTTTAGTGCCAAGTTAATTCGCTTCATCCGCGCTCGATCGTTCTAGTAATACAGGAATCTCTGGGGGATTTGGGTATATAATTACGCCAAACAACCAGACTAACGAGTACATCATGCCATCTCATCCAACCAAGATTACTTTTTTTGAATTCTTAACCCCGTTGATCACGTCAGGCAAAAAGACGATAACGATTCGAGATGAATCAGAAAGCCATTACGTTCCCAATACAGAAGTCGAAGTTTTTACCTTAGAAACGGATCGTAAAGTCTGCGATATCAAGATACGTTCTGTAGAACCACTTCACTTTGAAGATATTAATGAGTTTCATGCCGAACAAGAAGCCATCGAACTACCAAAACTCAAGCAGCTAATTCGAGAAATCTACCCAAATAACGACACGCTCTTTGTTATTGAGTATGAGCTGATTAAATAACCCACAACAAACACTAGACGACTGGTCTAATTCATTCTATAGTACACTTCATGAACGCAAAGACGAATGACACACGCCAACATATTCTCGACGTCGGATACGAGTTGATCGTAAACCGAGGGTTCACAAGTGTTGGTCTTTCAGAGCTATTAAAAAAGGCCGCAGTGCCAAAAGGCTCGTTTTATCATTACTTCAAATCCAAAGAACAATTTGGTGAAGCGATGATTCAAGACTACTTTACTAAGTATTTTGAGCGTTTAAACGCACGCTTTACCAATACTGAACTGAGTGGCTACCAACGCCTAATGAGCTATTTCGAAGAAATGGTCAAAGTAGAAGACGACGTGTGTAATGCGAACAAATGTTTATTGGTTAAGTTAAGTGCAGAAGTCTCCGATCTCTCTGAGTCAATGCGCTTGGCATTACGCCAAGGAGCAGACAAAACCATTCAAGCGATAGCGGATTGCATAGACATCGGCATTCAAGATGGCTCAATCCCCAATGGTGACAGTGCGTTATTAGCAAGGCAGATATACTACCTTTGGAATGGCGCTAGCTTGCTGAACAAACTTTATCAAGATCAGGCAGCATTGACGCAAAGTCTGACCTATACTCAACACTTACTGCAGAATACGCGCACTTGCCCATAATGGGCGGCGTGGAAGCAGAATGAACACCCTACACACGTTTCACTGTCAGAAAAAGCGTCAGTGTTAACACAGTAAACCTTCCCGCTTTAAATAAGCGGGATATTTTGAAATAAATACTAGACGACCGGTCTAATCAACAAGTGAGATAGATATGACTAACGCAACAAATCGCAGAATCGTACTCGCGTCACGTCCCCATGGTGCACCGACACAAGAAAACTTTCGTTTAGAAGAGGTAACGAAACCGACTCCGAAAGAGGGTGAAATGCTATTGAGAACGGTTTATTTATCTCTAGATCCATACATGCGTGGTCGCATGAGTGATGCCGAATCATACGCTGACCCTGTTGCAATTGATGACGTAATGGTCGGTGGTACAGTTTGTCAGGTAGAAACATCAAACCACCCAGATTACGAAGCAGGTGAATGGGTTCTTGCCTACACTGTTGGCTGGCAAGACTACGCTATCTCAACTGGTGAGATGGTCATTAAACTTGGTAAAGAACCGCAAAACCCTTCTTACGCGTTAGGCGTTGCAGGTATGCCAGGATTTACCGCGTACATGGGTTTACTCGACATTGGTCAGCCAAAACCAGGGGAGACCATCGTGGTAGCAGCTGCTACGGGGCCTGTAGGCGCAACAGTTGGTCAAATTGGTAAAATCAAAGGTTGCCGAGTTGTTGGTATAGCAGGCGGAGAAGAAAAATGCCGTTACGCTAAAGAGGTGCTTGGCTTCGATGAGTGTATTGATCACAAAGCTGAAGACTTTGCAGAACAACTGAAAAATGCCTGTGACAAAGGTATCGATGTTTACTTCGAAAACGTAGGTGGCAAAGTATTCGAGGCTGTAATGCCACTTCTGAATACAAATGCGCGTATCCCACTTTGTGGTTTGATTTCTCAGTACAACGCGACAGAGCTGCCTGAAGGTACCGACCATCTTCCATTACTAATGGGTAAGCTCCTGACCAAACGAATCAAGGTGCAAGGCTTCATCATTTTTGATGATTACGGACATCGTTACGGTGAATTTGCGCAAGATATTAATCAATGGTTGGCAGAAGGAAAGATCCAATACCGCGAACATCTAGTACAAGGACTGGATAATGCGCCAGAAGCATTCATCGGTCTGTTGGAAGGTAAGAATTTCGGCAAGCTTGTAGTACAGATTAACGACCCATTATAAAAAGGGATATGTAAATGATTAAACTTCACCACCTCAATCAGTCTCGTTCAAAGCGCATCATTTGGTTACTTGAAGAGCTAGATGTAAATTACGAGATTGTACCCTATGTCCGTGATTCCGTGACCTTCATGGCACCGCCAGAACTAAAAAGTGTTCACCCATTAGGAAAGTCACCTGTTCTTGAAGATAACGGCGAGATTATCATTGAGTCAGGTGCAATGACCGAATATTTGATTGAGAAATACAGTGACGGAGCCTTTGCTCCTGAGCGTGGTACAAAAGCACACACAGAATATTTGCAATGGATGCACTTTGCAGAAAGCTCTGCAATTTTACCTATGCTGCTAAAAATCTTCGTAAGCAAAGAGCCAAATGAAACTCAGTTTTTATCAGGCTATGCCGACAAGGAAGCAATGAATGTACTAGGCTACTTCGAGCAATCCTTAGAAGGCAAAACTTACCTAGTAGAAGAGCGTCTGACTGGCGCTGACATCATGATGTCTTTCATTGTCGAATTGGTTCAAAAGTTTGGTTTAGTTAATCACTTCCCTAATATTGAACGTTATGGGAAACAGCTCGCGACACACCCAGCATTTGCAAAAGCTGAACAACTTGAAGTGAAGTACTCTTAATTACTTCCCCCCTTTCGCCCCTTTGATGACACGTAAAACTTCATTTAAGGGGCGATATTACTAGCATCGCAGACACGCTAACTGGATAGCGCTCCCCCCCAGTAAATCGCTTTCGAGAACGCCGATTGTTATGTCAATCAAGCTAATGTAGTAAATTTCTGATTCTAATATAGTTTCGACCATAGTCACCATCTATTGAATTGATAAGCAATATCAGTTTTCTCCCCCAGCTTTTCCGTAATAACCTCCTATACAGTTTCTAAGGTATTGAACCCTGGAGGGGGAAGAAAAATGACAAACAAGAAATTGACTACAGCAGCAGGTTGCCCTGTCGCACATAACCAAAACGTTATGACTGCAGGTCCTCGTGGCCCTCAACTATTACAAGACGTTTGGTTCCTTGAAAAATTGGCACACTTTGACCGCGAAGTGATCCCTGAGCGTCGTATGCACGCAAAAGGTTCTGGTGCTTACGGTACGTTCACAGTAACGCACGACATCACAAAATACACTCGCGCTAAGATCTTCTCTGACATCGGCAAAAAAACAGAACTATTCGCTCGCTTCACTACTGTAGCTGGTGAGCGCGGTGCAGCAGACGCAGAACGCGACATCCGTGGTTTCGCACTAAAATTCTACACTGAAGAAGGTAACTGGGACTTGGTTGGTAACAACACACCAGTATTCTTCCTACGTGACCCACTAAAATTCCCAGACCTAAACCACGCAGTAAAACGCGACCCTCGCACTAACATGCGTAGCTCTACCAACAACTGGGATTTCTGGACAGCACTACCAGAAGCATTCCACCAAGTGACTATCGTAATGAGTGACCGTGGTATCCCCGCTTCTTACCGTCATATGCATGGTTTTGGTAGCCACACATTCAGCTTCATCAACTCAGAAAACGAGCGTTACTGGGTGAAATTCCACTTCAAAACTCAGCAAGGCATCAAGAACCTGACTGACCAAGAAGCAGAAGCGATCGTAGGTAAAGACCGCGAAAGCCATCACCGTGACCTTTACGAAGCGATTGAGCGCCAAGACTTCCCTAAATGGAAGATGTACGTACAGATCATGCCTGAGCTAGAAGCGGATGAAGTCAACTTCAACCCATTCGACCTAACACGTGTATGGTCTCAAAAAGATTACCCACTGATCCCAGTTGGTGAGTTCGAACTGAACCGTAACCCAGAAAACTTCTACGCAGAAGTTGAGCAATCAGCGTTCAACCCAGCTGCAGTCGTACCTGGTATCGGCTTCTCTCCAGATAAAATGCTACAAGGTCGTCTGTTCGCTTACGGCGATGCTCAGCGTTACCGTCTAGGTGTGAACCATCATCAAATCCCAGTGAACGCACCTCGTTGCCCTGTTCACAGCTACCACCGCGATGGCGCAATGCGCGTTGATGGCAACTTTGGTTCAACACTAGGTTACGAGCCAAACTACAAACAAGAATGGGCAGAGCAACCAGATTACTCTGAGCCACCTCTACGCATCAACGGCAACGCTGATCACTACGATCACCGTGTAGACGAAGACTACTTCAGCCAAGCGGGTGACCTATTCCGTCTGATGAGTGAAGAGCAACGTCAAACTCTGTTCGACAACACAGCTCGCGCAATGGACGGTGTACCAGAGTTCATCCAACAGCGCCACGTTCAACACGCATACCAAGCGGACGAAGCGTACGGCAAAGGTCTTGAAATTGCACTAGGCTTAAACAAGTAAGCGAACGCTGCAATCATTACACTGCGTGATTTAAAGACGAAAAAAGGAGGTGCTCTACAGCACCTCCTGATTTCAAATCACTAATCCTTAATCACAAGTCACAAACCATGCTCAAGGAGATTCATTATGATTAACTTAGATTTCTTTAAGCTCTTTGATACCAAAGAACTGTTTATCTATTACTGATTCATCAACTACTGATTTTTAGCTACCGCTTTGATCAGTACTGATGTATCCATGCGACCTAAACCATCACGTTGAAGGTCTGCGTATTGCTCATCCACTTTCTTAGTCAGTGGAAGTTCTAGACCCACTCGCTCAGCTTCTTGCAGACAGAAACCTAAGTCTTTGCGCATCCAATCAATAGCGAAGCCAAAATCGAACTTGTCTTCAGCCATCGTATTTGCGCGGTTTTCCATCTGCCAAGAACCTGCAGCGCCATGCTTAAGCGTTTCTACAACTTGAGCGATGTCCAAGCCTGATTTTTGTGCCAGCAACAAAGCTTCACTCAGACCTTGTAAAACGCCTCCAATACAGATTTGGTTTACCATCTTACAGCGTTGACCCTGACCGTTTTCACCCAGTAGCGTCATCTGCTTCGCGTACACATCCATCGCCGGAGACACACGGTCAAAAATGCTTTGTTCACCACCACACATGATGGTTAGAACACCATTTTCTGCGCCTGCTTGACCACCAGAAACTGGCGCATCAATGAAGTGATTACCATACTTAGCACACGCTTCAGCCAGCTCAACCGCTAGGTCTGCAGAAGTGGTCGTGTGGTCCACTAGCACTGCATCCGCTTTCAAGCCGACCAGAATGCCCTCTTCACCGTAAACAACGCTACGAACGTCATCATCATTACCCACACAGGTAAAAACGATGTCACAGCCTTCTGCCGCTTCACGTGGTGTTTCACAAGCTACGCCTTGGTATTCTTCAGCCCATTTGTCGGCTTTCGCTTTTGTGCGGTTGTATACTTTGGTTTCAAAGCCCGCTTTACTTAGGTAACCAGCCATTGGGTATCCCATCACTCCCAGACCAATAAATGCTACTCGTTGTTTTTCCATTGCACGCTTCCCTTAGTTCACCTGACTGAAATGTTTCGTAACATGCTACTAAAGAATTGAAATCATTACTCGTGATTTCTCTTTCCACGGTCTCGATGATCCAGTATTTCAGTTCGTTTATTGCGCCTTCTACCCCCCTTTACTTGACGATTAGCATAACAGTCAAAGCACTTAAAAAGGTTTACTACTGCTTAGCATGGAACATCGCTTGCCCACTCTTGTCCTTGTTCGACCAGAAATTGATGTTGAACTGAGCATCATCGCTCATCTCAATGCGGTGCCAGTACTGCGGTGGACTTGTAGCAAACTGGCCTGCATTAATCACCACCACTACTTCTGCTTCTGTGGCATTTTCATCAGCAAAGCCGTAGTAAGTCACTTGCCCTTCCATGACGCACAGCTGCCCAAACACACCCTCAGCGGTATTGTGATGAGTCAGTAGCGCTGGTGGCACATTGTCTTTAGTGAAGAAAGGCGTTGAACGTTGAACAGTCCAGTCTTTAGGAATTCGTAGATGCGACATTAATAATACCCTCTCTAATTACAATTCTTTTCGTTTAAATCGGTTAAGCCTGAGCGGCTTGAGACAACTCTCGAAGTAGTGGAAATGCTTGCGTAACTTGTTCTCCCGTCACGACGAAGCCCATGAGTCGGCGATTTTCATCTTCTGCCTTCGCGGCAATACCAGTTTGAGAAATCTGCACGCTCCAGTTCGTCACAGAACTAAAATCGCCTGCCAATTGAATTGGGTAGCTCGGCGTTTTGACCTTTACCATCATAGGCGGTAGTTTCAACTCTGCTTCTTGCTCCAGTAGTTGTTTGCCCAAAGCATTGGCACTTAGCACGATCGGTTGGAGGTACGGCATCATTCGACCTTGGATCTCAGCACAATCGCCTAATGCGAACACATTGGCTGCTGATGTCTGTAATCGAGCATCCACCTCGATGCCTTTATTGACACTCAACCCACAAGCCTTCGCTAACCAAGTGTTAGCACGTAAACCCGCAGCTGAAATCACTACATCGGCTTCGATTTCCTTACCTTTGCTCAAGCTTGCCACCAGCGAATCATCCGAGTGATTGATCGCGACAACTCCAGTCTCTAAGGCAAGTTGAATACCTTGCTGCTTAAGTTGATTCTCCAGCCGCAATGCAACAAATTCAGGAATCAAGTTAGCGAGCAAACGGGGATTTGGCTCAACCACCGTAACGGCTTTACCACTGGTTGCGAGATCCATGGCGATCTCGACGCCGATCAAACCACCACCCATTACTAGAATTCGTTCCGCGCGGCTAATTTGCTCTTCCGCTAATTGATATTCTTGTAGCGAGTTCAGCGTTATCACCTCAGGTGCTGCACCACCAGATATTGGCGGCACAAAGGCTTTCGCGCCTGTCGCAAACACCAGTTTGGAATAAGGATAGGTTTGGCCGTTGGCGACCACTTGCTGAGCTTGCACGTCGACATGCTCAACCTTGGTATGGGCGAACAGTTCGATGTTGTGTTCCTGTGCAAACGCCTCACCACTTTTAACTACCAAGTCTCGGGCAGTTTGCTTGTTACTAAATACATGACTCAAATCGGGCTTGTTGTATTCCGCGCCATCATCAGCAGTAAACACTTGCAGCGGAATATGTGCGTCCATTCGACGCACTGTTTTCACCAATTGGTAAGCCGCAAAGCCGCTACCAATAATCACAATAGGTGCTTGCATATTCCCTCCTAACCGTTGTATTCAACGAAAACGTCTTTACCTAAATGGCATTCTGGGCACAAGAAGTAATCTGGCACTTCCGACCAAGCTGTACCCGGTTCAACACCTTGGTTAGGCTCGCCTTTAGCTGGGTCATATACCCAATTACAAACCGTACAAACCATGCATTGACAATCTGCGGGATGCGCCTCAGTACTAGGGTTGCTAGGAGCAGCATCTACTACCGCTTGTGTTGTCACTGGCGCAACGGGTTGTGATTGAACTTGTGGTACAGATGCAGTAATCGCAGGAGAAATAACAGGACTTGTCAGGTCATGCTTTGCCCACAATTTTGCGATGTTCTGACCATGTTCGCGACATTCACGCATCGCTTTACCATCTGGTCGCCATTTGGTTTTCAAGCTCACTGCGGTTTCAAAACCTGCGTCAGTCAATCGAGCATGGATACGATCCACCGCGCCACCATTCCAACCGTAACTACCGAATGCTGCGGCCTTCTTCGCTTTAAAGCGCAAACCAGTAATTTCTTCTAGCATGCCTGCGATCTTCGGCATCATGACGTTATTCATGGTAGACGAACCAACCAAGATGCCTTTTGAGCGGAATACGTTGGCGAGAATTTCATTCTTATCATGCTTAGAGACATTAAAGACTTTGACCGCCACACTAGGGTCGACATCGTGAATGCCTTGCGCGATTGCATCGGCCATCATTCGGGTGTTATTTGACATAGAATCGTAGAAAATCGTAATGCGATCTTCTTGATAATTGTCTGCCCACGCCAAGTATTGCTCGATGATTTGAACCGGATTATCGCGCCATACAATACCGTGTGACGTTGCGATCATGTCGACAGGCAAATTGAAACTCAGCACTTCTTTGATTTTTGCGGTTACCAAGCTGCTGAATGGCGTTAGGATGTTTGAGTAGTAACGCAAACACTGTTCCATCAACTCATTTTGATCCACTTCATCATTGAATAAGCGTTCATCGCAGTAGTGCTGACCAAATGCGTCATTGCTGAATAATACTGCATCGCCAGTTAGGTAAGTCATCATGCTGTCTGGCCAATGCAGCATCGGCGCTTCCACGAACACCAATTGCTTACCGTTACCAATATCGATGCTGTCGCCCGTTTTTACAGTTTTGAAGTTCCATTCAGGATGGTGGTGATGACCCACAATCGAATCAATCGCCGCTTCTGTACAGTAAATTGGCGTGTTCGGAATCTTCTCCATTAATGCCGACAATGCGCCTGAGTGATCTTCTTCTGCATGGTTTACCACGATAAAGTCGATAGACTTAAGGTCGATTTCCATCTCTAAATTTTGGATGAATTGTTGACTGAATCGATGATCGACCGTATCAATCAATACGGTTTTCTCTTCACGAATTAGATAACTGTTGTAGCTGGTACCTTTTGTCATTTTGTATTCTGTACCGTGGAAGTCTTGAACTTCCCAATCGCGTTGACCTACCCAGTGGATGTTGTTTTTTACGTGAATTGTCATAATTACTACCTTGAATGACGGGATAAACAAAAATAATTTCTTCTTGTATTGCACTGGGTGTGCCAACTTTTAATTCCATTAAATTTCAACAACTTAACTAAAACTCAACTTTGACAGCTGTCATTTAGACACAGTTGAAAATTGTCATTAAGACACTACAATAGTCATATTGACACAATCGGTATTGGCTATGACTTCTTTAATCGCGCAATGGCTACACATCACGCAAGACCTTAACTCAGCGCTCACTCAACAGGCTCGCTTTGATACGTTATTAACCACGATTCGAGATGTATTGAAGTGTGACTCTTCTGCCCTTCTTTTGTATGAAGAGCAGCACTTTAAGCCTTTAGCGATCAATGGATTGGCGAAAGAAGTGCTTGGACGCCGTTTCTCCATTGAGCAACACCCAAGGTTAGAAGCTATTGCCCGAGCAGGCGATATCGTGCGTTTTCCCTCTGACAGTGATTTACCGGATCCATACGATGGCTTGATTCCAAACCACGATGATAAACTGCATGTCCATTCCTGCATTGGTTTACCTTTGCTGATCGACGATCAACTGATCGGTGCTATTACGATTGACGCCTTCGACCCCAACCAATTTGATAGGCTACGCAACCAAGAATTACGTTTTGTCAGCGCATTGGCAGCAGGTGGCTTGCACACTGCACTCCTACTAGAACAGCTAGAGACACAAGCGAGCCTGCCACGCGACTCTTACGCCGAGAAGCGCACCTTAAGTAATGAAATCATTGGCAACTCTAAGGGGATGAAGAATCTTCAAGAGCAGATTGATGCCGTCGCCGATACGGAATTGTCTGTGCTAGTGATGGGAGAAACGGGCGTGGGTAAAGAGTTAGTTGCCAGCGCTATTCACCATCGCTCTAGCCGCTCGAACAATACTTTGGTTTACCTCAACTGTGCGGCGCTGCCAGAATCAGTCGCGGAAAGCGAGTTGTTCGGCCATATCAAAGGCGCATTCACAGGTGCAATCAGCAATCGTAAGGGTAAGTTCGAACAAGCCGACGGCGGCACACTGTTTTTGGATGAAGTCGGCGAACTGTCGTTAGAGCTGCAAGCCAAGTTACTTCGAGCCCTACAATACGGCGACATCCAACGAGTGGGTGATGACCGCCATATTCGAGTCAACACACGCATTGTCGCCGCCACTAACCGTATATTGCATGAAGAAGTCACTACTGGTCGCTTCCGAGCCGACTTGTATCATCGTCTAAGCGTCTTCCCGCTTCATGTTCCACCTCTTCGTGAACGTGAAGACGATGTGGTGTTACTCGCAGGCTTTTTTGCCGAACGCTTAAGAAGCAAATTGGGATTAAACAGCATTCGTTTGTCCCCCACTTTGGTGCAAGCACTCAAAGACTATTCATGGCCAGGCAACGTGCGAGAGCTTGAACATGTCATTAAACGTGCTGGTGTTTTGGCTAAAGCGCGTACTCATGCCATGGACATTGAGTTGGTTGAGCAAGATTTTGATATCCGAACGCCGAATCAGAACATCAAGAACGTTGAAGAAGCGGAACAAAACTCTCGGCTTGAGCTACCAGAAGGCGGATTGAAGCCTGCCACAGACGCCTTCCAAAAAGCGATGATTGTTCGAGCTCTGGAAGAGAATCAAGGCAACTGGGCAGCAACGGCCCGTCAGTTGGAACTGGACAACGGCAATTTGCACCGATTAGCGAAGCGCCTAGGGATAAAATAGACACTAACGAATATCACCTAATATGGCATATTCATCGCCAAATAAAGAGCCGATGCCCAACCGCTCACTCAGCCCACTATAAGTAGTGAGCAGAGTGCTCAGATAGAATAGCCACCTAAGTTTGACGGTATTTTCTTCTAAATTTTATTGTCTTGAACCACCTCACAGATTTAATAACCCTTAACAATAAACATAATAATAGTTAAGGTGTTTTTATGAGCCAGATCTAATAAAATTAAATATATAGTATTTATTTTAAGAATTTAAACTTTCAAAGTTCATCATAATAAATACAACCTCTATATATACACTTTACCTTCAAAAAACATCAAAATATAATCCCTTCGATAAAAACACTTAAATGAATTTAACTGTATAAAAGTGAGGAGAATAAAATATGGGATATGGGGCGACAGTATATTCATTAGATACTGAAAAGGTTTTTAACGTATTAAAGAATGAGCGTAATCCAGAGCTAGAAAAAGCCATCATGGAAAGGTGTCAAGACTCCTTTAAAGTGATTAATGAAATGCTGGAAAGTAGTGGCGAAAGCATCCGAGCTGAAGAGCTTCTTATGCAGATGCTGTCTGAAGAGATAAAATACAGTCACTTGGGTTACGCCTATGCTTACTTGCTTGAAGCTATATGTAAGATAACTGGTTATTACTTGTCCAATAACTCTTGGTATCCATGCGATGTAAACGATTTCTGCGATATCCCATTCACTAACACCGATTATCCTATAAAATTCCCATTCCCTGACGATTTCCCAGTTGTTTTTATGATAAAAAATCAAGATATTCACCAAGATAACGTTGACTTCGGAGGCTTATCAGAGCAACAAATATCTGAAGTCAAGAGCTGGTACACTCATGCAGTCGTAAACAATCGTGACTTGGTATTATTTTATTATTAATTTTAACTATTAATAAATTATCCAATAGTTAAAATAACAATGGAATATTAATAAAACTCTAGCTTATATTAAGATAGAGTTTTATCTATTTAACTGAAATTTTTATAATTTTAAAAATATTATATTTCACACCTAATTTATAGACTATGTGTATAGTGTGTTCAGAGGCAATGTGAACTCATAGGATCAAAATCAAGTTCTAATTTTTAGAAGAAAAACCGATCTGCTTGTGTCAAAATGCGCCATCCCAACCAAAAAGTCTTAATGTAATGAACTACCAAGCTGCTATTTTTGATATGGATGGTTTGCTCCTTGATACCGAGCGCGTCTGTATGCATATTTTCCAAGAAGCATGTGAAGCCCAGAACCTACCCTTCTATAAAGATGTTTACCTTTCAATCATTGGTCGCAATGCAGCGGGCATTGAAGTGATTTTTCGTAAAGCTTATGGGGATGATCTTGACCGCTTACACCAAGAGTGGCGCGACCGTTACGACGCTGTGGTTAAGCACCAAGCGATACCGGTAAAAGAAGGGGTGATTGAGCTGCTTGAGTGGTTGAAAGGCCAAGGGTTGCCAATTGCAGTCGCCACTTCTACAGCAAAAGAAGTGGCACAGAAGAAGTTGGAGTTAGCGGGCCTAAGCAAGTACTTCGACAACTTAACGACGGGCTGTGAAGTGTCACACGGCAAACCTGATCCAGAGATCTACCTGCTTGCAGCAAGTCGTCTAAGCGTAGATCCAACCAAATGTCTCGCCTTTGAAGATTCAAATAATGGCGTACGTGCTGCGGTAGCAGCGAACATGATCACTTATCAAATTCCTGATCTGGTTGAGCCTTGTGACGAAATAAAGCAATTAGGCCATACTGTCGCACCTTCACTGCATGATGTGTTGCACACGTTAAAACAAACTCGCTAGGTTTACTTGTCATCTGTTCCCTAGAAGCTCAGCAATTTAGCTGAGCTTCTTTCTCGAAACCTCTCCAATACCTTAAAACCAAACGATTCTTCCACCCGTTTAGCGAGATTAATTTCACCTTAACTCTGGCTAATCACGACTTTTGATTTAACTCACGCAATCGCATGAAATAAGGTATTTGAGTGATCAAATAGCGGAACTGACCAGTACAAGCTTGCAACAAAACGTCAATATACCGATTGAAGCACGTTTTTGGAGTGAAAATTGGCTGATAATGAGAACTATTGGATAAGATCAATCCAAGTCAGCCTAAAATACAAAATGGAGAGTGTTATATGTCTTTACGTTTATTAGCAACAACCTTCGCATTAGTCGGAATGAGCTTTGGTGCCCAAGCCAGTGCCGAGTGTGAAGTGTCATTAGATGCTAACGATATGATGCAGTTTTCTACTAAAACATTGAGCGTACCAGCCACTTGTAAAGAGGTAAAACTGACGCTGAATCACACAGGTAAGATGCCAGCGCAATCGATGGGTCACAACGTGGTCATCTCTGACACAGCCAACCTACAAGCAGTCGGTACTGATGGCATGGCAGCTGGAGCAGAAAATAACTACGTAAAACCAAATGATGATCGCGTCTACGCTCACACAAAAGTAATTGGTGGCGGTGAAAGCACCAGCATTACGTTCAGTACTGAGAAAATGAAAGCCGGCGGTGACTATTCATTCTTCTGTTCATTCCCGGGTCACTGGGCAATCATGCAGGGTAAATTTGAGCTAAAATAAAAGATTTAGCCAAGCCAAAAGAAGACTCATTATAGGGAAGCCAAGGCTTCCCTTTTTGATAGATAAAATAGCAATTGAGAAAGGTCTAACACGTCTGGAAACGTGACCAAGAAACATAGCAAGTAAGAAACCCTTGCTCCATTGAGATTAAGTTCTTTTACGAAAACTCATGGGTAAAAATCGGATTTTTGTTTTGCCTTTCCGAGACACTACTAAATGATAAAAGTCATTCAATACCATGTAACTCTTTCCAGTTTCCTGGATGAACCACATAGCCGAACAGAGCATGCCCACCATAAACCAATTCAGTTCCTTCCGGTATCCAAAGCATCTGACCTGGGTGCACAAAATGTGTCTCACCATTTGCGGTCAGCTCAAAACAGCCTTCAATCACAAAAACAACTTCATCATAAAGCACTGTCCAAGCCACTTTAGCGCCTTCCCATTTAGCAAAGCCTACACCAATGTTTGGTGAAATTTCTGGGCTTAACGCCCTGGCAACATACGCCATTCCCGGCGTATCACCACGAACATTGAAATCTAGACTTTTACTATCAACAAGTTTGACTTGCTTCATAATTCACTCCGGCTTTGCCATTTTGCTAATTGGATACGCGTTTTTACTCCCAAACCTAAAAAAGGCTCTGGCGGATTCAAACAAGGCATTCCTGTCACTTGCTGTATGTCATCCAATGATTTAGATGTCGCACCAACGACATAGTCAGCTAACAGTGTTCCAGAAATGGTTCCCCACGCAGCACCAACACCATTGTCACAAGCGCTGGCATAAACACCTTCATCTAATTGACCGAAAAAGTTAGTAAAGTTACGAGAGATGGCATACACCCCACCCCATGTGTGAGTAAATGGTACGTCGGCCAGCTCGGGATAACGCGCCAGAAAGACCTGACGATGATCGTCGCGAATTTGTTCTCTGACTTTATCGTTCATGCTTGAGCCATATTTCGGCACGTGTTTGTAAGTATTGCGGATCAAAATACGTCGATCGGCGGTCATACGTAACGTCGTTCCCGCATGATCAGCTGGAGTTAACCCCCAATTCAGCTCACCTCCGTATCGTTGCATTTCTGCGTCGGTTAATGGACGCGTCCAGCTTGCAAACGTCATCACTGGAAGTAGTCTGTTTTTAAGATAACCAAACTCCCGAGTAAAAATGCTGGTCCCAAGCAGCAGTTCAGGGGCTTCAACAGAGCCACTATCTCCATGTAATACCCAGCAACCGTTTTCTTTACTGAGCTTGCGGATTGGCGAGTTCTCTAACACCTCGACGTTCTCTGGAAGGCTTTCCCCTAGCCCACGCACCAAAGCAGCAGGTTGCATTAAATAACCACCTGGCGTGTAAATTGCGCGGCTGTAGTAGTTGGTTCCCAAGACTTTCGCCAGCTCACTGCCATTAACATGGAAGTATGGTTCGCCAAGGTCTTTCATTAGGTGCTCAAAGTGATCGAGATATGCTTCACCGCGCGCCCCTACGGCTCCTTGATATTTGCCCTTTGCTGACCACTGACAAGAAATACTGTGCTTCGACACTAAAGTGTTTAGCTGAGCAATCGCAGAACGGTTGAGTGATAATAACTTTTTCTTGTGCTCAGGGTCGGGATGCTCAAGTGAAAACTTATGAGGCAAATCGATAACAAAGCCCGAATTTCTTCCTGAAGCCCCTTGGCCGATACGTTGCGCATCAATCAGTATAATTCGTGCATTAGGCATAAGTTCAGCTAAACGTCTTGCCATAGCTAGGCCTGCGAAACCGGCACCTAACACGGCATAGTCAGCACTTTGTTTACCTTTTAACGCCGATTTTTCTGGAATACTTGGCAACGCATGGTACCAACCACACGTCACGTCATCATTGGGTAAATGAATCATCTTTTTTCTCCGCTACGCTGCTGACAGTTTCAATGACAATTGATCTAGCCAAGGGCCGCGTAATGACTGTACTTTTCTTCCTAGCAACGCAAAACCGAGCATTGCTCCTTCTGGTGAATAAAACGCAGCGGTCAATTCATCTGCTTGGTTCTCGATGTACCATTGTCCCTGTTCTTCAGCGGCTACCGGGAAAATCGTGAGTGGAAGAATCGGCGTTTTTACAATCACTGGAGTTGGTGTTAACGAGATAGGGGCGACATCGCCTAGCAAGCTTTTCGCTACAGAAGGGATCATTTGATTAATCGGTGCAATATACGGCTGCCAACCTTGCTCCGTTTCAACACAGTCGCCTAGCGAGTAAATACTCTCATCACTCGTCTGGCCGAATTGATTCACTTTAATGCCGCGGCCCACTTCGAGCCCTGCTTGCTCAGCCAGAGAAACATTTGGCTTGAGTCCAACCGCGCTTAGCACTAGGTCTGCTTCAATCTGCTTGCCACTGTTCAGATGTAAAACCGCACTGGATTCGGACCTTGGCTCGATTCTGGCGATACTGTCTTGTAGAGCCCATTGCACGCCTCGTTCGGCAAGTGCGCTTTGTAATGATTCACCCAACTGTTGCGGGATCAAACGCTCCATTGGCCATTGACCCAACCCGATAACTGTCACTTCATAACCGCTTTCGATCAGGTCATTCGCGAACTCACAGCCAATTAAGCCATCACCTAGGATCGCGATGCGCTTTTTGTCTTGCAGCTCCGATCTGAAACGGCGGTAGTCAACTAAGTCGTTCACACTCATAACCCAAGAGCGATCGCCCTCAATTGGGATTTCAATCGGTGATGCACCTGTTGCCAGTACCAAGCGGCTGTAGGCGTATTTACCGATGGAGGTATGTAGCGTTGAATTGGCACGATCGATCTGTTCAACACGCGTATGCGGGTAAACGCGGATATTGAGACGGCTTTCCCACTTCAACGCGCTTTCACTTTGCAGCGCGTCGCCGTCTTTGTTCATGACCAACGCATTAGACAAAGCTGGTTTGCTGTACAGAGCGCCATCATCAGCGGTAAAGACGGTGATAGCAACCGTCTCGGATTGTGCTCTAAGTGCCGCCGCCAACTGGTAACCACTGTGGCCACTACCGATGATAACGATAGGGTCATTTGAGAATACAGGTTGAGTAACTTCAGATGGAAGAGGCTGAGCCGTATTTGGCTGAACAGATGCTTCTACCGACACCGAAGACACCACTGCAACCTCTTCTAGTGGCACATCGTCGGTGATTTCGATCATTTCAAAATCGGCCTTACCCACTAAACAGTCAGGACATAACCAGTCATCCGGTACATCTTCCCATGCTGTTCCTGGTGCAATGCCATCGGATGGCCAACCTTGTGCTTCATCATAGATTAAGCCGCAAATAATACAGAGCCACTTTCTCATCACTTTTACTCCAACTACCTTGTTCAGAATTTCCGTGTTTACAAACCGCTGTCAGATTTGTAGCGATTCCATCAACCTCGCCCTAGCTTGTGGTCTGAAATCCAAGCCGGTACGAGGTGATGAAAATACAGTTACACGGTAGCTATACGTTGCTGTCTTGCTGCAAACGAATGGCAATATTGCGTGTCTGGACGTAGCTATAAATCGCTTCTTGTCCTTTTTCTCGCCCAAACCCGGACAAGCCCACGCCACCAAATGGTGTTTCGATGCCACCAGCAAACCATTCATTGATGAACACTTGTCCACCACGCAGTTGCTGTGCCACACGCAATGTTTGGTTTAGGCTTTCACCAAAGACACCAGCGACCAGGCCAAAATCGGTGCCATTCGCGATTTCAACGGCCTCTTGCTCGGTTTCAAACGGTGTAATTACCAGTACAGGGCCAAACACTTCTTCTTGAGCAATACGCATATCTGGTGAGGCTTCAATCACCGTCGGTGCCACAAAGTAACCCGACAAATCAGGGGCGTAGCCACCCGTTAGGATGTTCGCGCCGTCGGCTTTTGCTTGTTCTATCATTTCAAGCACGCGCGCTTGTTGATCAGCCGATACCAACGGTGTGATGTCCGGCTGGCTTTCGCCTTGGCCAATGGTTAGGCTTTTTGCCATTTCCACAACCGCCGCTTTTACTTCTTCATAACGCTCTTTTTGAATCAGCAAACGAGACATTGCCGAACAAACTTGACCAGCGTTAAAGAAAATACCGACCTGAACGCTTTTCAAAAGTGTTTCGAGGCTCGCATCTTTCAGCGCGATAGCAGCCGATTTACCACCCAGCTCCATCACCGATGGAGTAGCGCGTTGCGCTGAATCTTGCAGGATGCGTTGGCCAGTTGGAACAGAACCCGTAAAGACAATTTGATCGACCTCTTGGTGCTGCACCAAATGACTGCCAACGACTGAGCCTTTGCCACATAGCAAGTTAATCGTGCCTTTTGGGAAGCCCGCTTTTTCAATCGCTTTAATCAACAACGTCATAGCGAGTGGGGAAATCTCTGGCGATTTGATCACCACTGCGTTACCAGCAGCTAATGCAGGTGCTAATGAGCGTGCACAAATAGAAACTGGGAAATTCCACGGCACAATCTGCACTGACACACCAAACGGCACATATTGGGTGAAATCGACATAATCTTTACCCAACGGAATTGACGTGCCTTCCAGCTTGTCGGCCATGCCAGCGTAGTATTCGAAGTAACGTGCCGATTCTAAAAACTCATCTTTGGCATCTTGCAAAGATTTCCCATTTTCACGGCAGGCAACTAACCCACCTTCATCAACCATTTCACGAATAGCCGCGGCGGCTTTTAACATCCACTCGGTTCTGACGGCTGGACGAACGTCCGAAAGAACGCCTTGATTGACTACTCGACGTGCCGCTGCCATTGCGCGGTCGGCATCGGTGATAGTGGCTTCTGCAACCGTCGCATACGCTTCGGCTGTGCCAGGGTTCATGACGGTCAGCGCTTGCTCTGAATCGCACCACTCACCATCAATATAATTAAGGTAATGCATCATATTACTGCTCCAGTGCCGCTTTCACTTGCTTTGCCAACCAGGTTTGAAAGAAATGCGTCGGAACATCCATTTCTGGTGAGAACACACCACCACCAAAGCCAGGTGAGTAACGACCTTCCTGCATGCCCTCGACCGCTCCAATATCTTCGCCGAATACGACTCGCCATGACTCAACGGTAGCAGTACGGCACGCAGCGAACTCATCTTTCGTTGCTTCATCACCCACATAGAAAACACGTAGGTGCTCAACACTCTTATTCGCAGTGATTGGTTCAATCATCATCGCAAAGGCATGATCGGCTTGAATACCAAGCAACACGTTTGGAAAGAGTGCAACGTATTCTGCATGACGCAGTTTATCTTCTGGCCAGCTTGGAAATTTAGGTAAGTGTGTTCCTGCAGTATCAGAGAGGTTGTATGCGAGACTACCTTGGCCAGCAAAACGCTCTGCAAACATGATGTTGTAGTGATCCTCTAGGCGAGAATAACTATTCAAACTCGGATGCACCCAAGGTAAGTGGTAAGCTTCACAGTAGTTTTCTACGGCAAGCTTCCAGTTACTTTTCACTTCTATCTCTAAGTTGCCACCCATGTTCACGCGGCGAAGAAGCCCTAATCCTTCTTCACCTAAGAATTGCTGCCAACGTTGCTCTAGCGGCGCAATATGCTCTTCAAAGCTTTCTGCTTTGCCCGATAAGTTGACGAATACCATGTCCATCCAAATGGCTGAACGAAGTGGCTTAAGGCCGTGCTTTTCACACTTAAATCGATCATCTTTATGTTTTGCGATACCACCAATGTGTGGTGTGCCTTTTAGATTGCCATCAAGATCGTACGTCCATGAATGGTAAGGACAGCGAATCATGCCTTGAACTTCGCCTGCCTCATGAACCAGCTTCATACCACGATGACTACATACGTTGTGGAAAACTTGGACTTCACCTTGGCGATTTCTCATCATGAGTAGTGGAAGATTCATGAAATCAAGTGGCATCACATAACCATTTTTAAGCAGGTCTGATGCAAAACCAATACATACCCAAGTGTTACCAAACACCTGATCACGCTCAAAAGTAAAATACCCTTCGCTGGTGTAGGCCTGATTCGGCATTCCTGTTGCTTCACTGATTGGGTTCAGTACATTATCAACAAGTTCAACAGGAATAATGGTTTGGTTGACATTGCTCATATTCTTATCTCCGAGAGTCGAGTTGCATCCAGTGCGTACAACATCGTGTTGTGTTAGTGGAGATGATTTTGATTAACAACCCGGCAACAAACAAACGACTTTTTCGCCGGGCTTGGATGAGTTTTTGTCATTCATGCATTGATCTCGAACAAAAAAATAACCTTTTAATTAACAATGATCTTCTTGTCATGATTAATACTCATTAACCGATGAGTATTAATCAGTTGAAACACAAAAGCCCTCTCTCTACTCTCTTTCAAAAATTAACAATAACGCAACAAACAATAACGCTAAAACAAACGCACTGTGAGGGATGCCTATGAGAGCAACATCTGGGATATTGAAAGGACTCAATCCGACTGTGACAATCGCATCAAAGATCGTCGTTATCGGTTTTGTACTTTTCTGCGCCATTCTCGCCAACCAAGCGGGCCAATACTTCGAAACGATTTCCGGCATTTTGCTGCAGAATATGAAGTGGTTTTACATCGGACTTGTTTCACTCGTTGTCGGTTTTCTTCTTTACCTTATGGTTAGTCGATATGGACATATTCGTTTGAGTAAAGATGACGAAAAACCAGAGTTTAGTTATTTGTCTTGGGTATCCATGCTTTTTTCCGGAGGCATGGGGATAGGCTTAATTTTCTGGTCGGTCGCCGAACCGATGTGGCATTACGCTGACAACCCATTTACTCAAGGCCTGACCAATGAAGCCGCAACAACATCAATGAAACTGACATTCTTTCACTGGGGTCTACATCCTTGGTCTGTCTTTATTATTGTTGCACTCGCATTAGCCTACTTTTCCTACCGTAAAGATCTGCCTTTTACCCTACGCTCTATCTTGTACCCTTTGATTGGCGATCGTATTTATGGGCCTATCGGGCACACGGTTGATATCCTAACAGTCGCGGTGACTGCTTTCGGTATCTCTCAAACCTTGGGGATGGGAGTTATCCAAATAAACTCTGGTTTGAATCAAGCCTTTGGCCTAGACATTAGTTTGGGGATTCAACTCTTTATTATCGTTTCCCTTTGTACTTGTGCGGTTGCGTCGGTGCTATCTGGTGTAGGAAAAGGTATTCGCCGTTTATCAGAATGGAACATGCTGCTTTCACTCGCACTCGTGCTGGTCGTACTTTATATTGGCCCAACTCGCTATATCTTAAATACGCTACTCGAAAGTACGGGGCTTTATGCACAAAACATTGTCGGTATGAGCTTATGGAGCGATGCACAGAATGACTCTGGCTGGCAAAACTGGTGGACGGCTTATTACTGGCCTTGGTGGATGACTTGGGCACCTTTCGTTGGCATGTTTGTGGCTCGTATCTCTAAAGGACGCACAATACGTGAACTTATCGGCGGTGCTCTCATCGTACCCACGCTGATCACGTTCTTATGGATTTCAGTATTTGGTGGTGCAGCGTTGAAGGTAGAGCAAGACGCTCGTGTTGCTCATCAAGAGCAAGTCACTGCGGCACAAGAAGCCAAACAAACACCACCTGCGGATTTTTCTGGCGGCCCGATTCTTGAAGCGACTAAAGCCGATACGACACGCGCTTTGTTTACGCTATTCGACAATCTAGATACAGGTATGTTTGGTAAACTACTTAGCGTGCTTGCGTGTCTATTGCTCGGTACTTATTTCATTACCTCCGCAGACTCGGGTACCTTGGTTCTATGCACCCTCGATGCCGCTGGGCACAGTGAGCCTCCTACCTCTATACGCGTATTGTGGGGGATCATGATCGCAGCCATTGCGGGAGTACTTCTATACGCAGGAGGGTTAAAAGCAATGCAAACGGCCTCCATTATTGCCGGTTTCCCTATCGCCATTTTTATCGCGGTGATGAGCTTAACGCTGTTTCATAGTATTCGACGCGAACCTAAGCCATGGGCAATGCTGCCTGAGCATGTTCACCCAGAGCAAGAGAAACTTGATGGTCCTGTTGAACCGCTTGTTGAAAGCAAAACAGTGGCTTCCGAGCCTATCGCTTCAAGATCCTCACAAAAAAGTGATTCCACACTCAATCAGGGACCAGTACTAAGTTAGTGCGTCGTTTCATCAATCAATTAAAACAAAGCGGGAACTGGTACTCCCGCTTTTTTAACATGACCAAACTCTGTTATTTTCTCTGCTTATTGATTTAGGCTAAACCTCGATCACCCACCTCATCTGGCAACTGTTGCAAAAGCCACTCTCTAAAACGCTTGACGCTTGCTGGGATTAAACCTCTATTTTTAGGTTCAAGCATAGAGAAATTGGAAGGTGTTGAAAGCACGTGTTCGACTGGCCTAACTAAAGCACCGCTTTGTAAATAGTCGTCCACTAATGACCCCCAGGCTAACGCGATGCCCTGACCATTAATTGCCGCTTGTAACAGCATTGGATAGTTATTGATGTTCATGCGATTACGAGGCGAAATATTTGGCAATCCTACACTCGCAAACCACTGCTCCCAATTCACCCAATCTCTTTGAGACTCTTCCAGATAGAGTAACGTTTTATTGAAGATTTCTTCTGGCTCACTAGGCTGGCCGATTTTCTCTAAATAAAGCGGGCTACACACAGGGAATACCTCTTCTGAAAATAGCGTTGTCACGTCCATTTCCGCAGGTGGAGTGCGACAATAAAACAAGGCGATATCGCAATCTAATCGGCGTAAGTCCAACACATTATCTGAGGCCAATATTCTTATATCGATGTCATCATGTTCATTTTGAAATTGAGCAACCTTAGGCAACAACCACAAGGCTGCCATTGCATTTGTCGTCGCAACCGTGATCTTTTGTTCGCCCTGCCACTTCTTCACTTCACCCGTGATTTGAGCAATATCGAGCAAAGATTGGCTGACAGCTTGATAATATTGAAGACCTGTAGGCGTTAAATTAATGCTTCGATTGGCTCGCGTGAACATAGCCTTGCCTAAATATTCTTCTAATTGTCTAATTTGGCGACTGATAGCACCTTGGGTCACGTTTAGCTCGTCAGCGGCTAACGTAAAACTCAAGTGCCGCGCCGACGCTTCAAACGCAACGAGGCTATTTAAAGGTGGGAGGGGTTTGATTTTCATGTATCTTCCAGTAAGGCAGTATTGTAATTATTTTTATTCCCGGCAATCTTATGTTGCACGTGGATAATGCCATTCTGGACAACACCTCAAAAACGACAATTTATAAATGATAAAAAATAGAGATGAATCATAAATTGTTGTGAGAGAGACTGCCGTATACAGTTTCGTGGCTACAACGAGCACAAAAAGAGGAGCAGTTACTCCTCTTTTGTCTAGCCTTTTGCTCACTTTGTACGAGTTAGCCCATTTACCCTATTGCCAGTTTAGTACTCGCGTAACGCGCTTTTTTCTTTCTTGGACTGGCTAAGAAGTACGCTAATGTAAGAGGCCCTAATCGTCCCATAAACATCATGAAGATGATCACTAACTCACCCGGTTCGGACAAACTGCCCGTTAAGCCTCGCGATAACCCAACCGTACCCAGTGCCGAGACCGCTTCGAACATAATGTCTAACATAGACGCTTTCTCTGTCAGTAACAGCGTGAATATGGCAAACCAAGTCACCCCCACCGAGATCAGAGTCAGCGCCAATGCCTTGCTGATGGTCTCTTTGGGAATCTCGCGTTGAAAGGCATAGGTTGCTTCATCGCGACGCAAATAGCTGTAAGTCGCCAAGACTAACACTATAAATGTCACAACTTTAATGCCACTTGCCGTACTCAATGATCCACCGCCGATAAACATCAACACCAGAATGATCGCCGTTGTGGCATCTTCCAACTGATCGATAGCTAAAGTGTTGAACCCTGCCGTTCTTGGCGTCACCGCTTGAAACCACGATGCCCACCATTTCCCTGCTTCGCTCAACGGGGCAAGCGTGTTGGGGTTGTCATATTCAATCAGATAAATCGCGATAAGTGCCACCACGTTAATGATCATCGTGCCTAAGATCATCATTCGACTGTAAACGGTGAGTCGATGCCAACGGCGATTGCGTTTTAAGTCAATCCAAACCGAGAAGCCTAAACCACCAATAATGAACAAACTGGTAATGGTGAAGTTAACGACCGGGTCGTCCACGTAAGGCATTAAGCTATCGGCACTCAACGCAAAACCTGCATTGTTAAACGCACTGATGGTGTAGAAGAAACCATGGAACAAACTGGTTTCCCAGCCCAGCTCTTCACTCCAATAAACGCTCAAAATAGTGAAACCAATAAGTTCAACGAGCAGAGCGAACATCAATACAGATTTAGCAGTGGCAATGAGTGTCGATGAATCAGTCTGGTTGAACGCCTCTCTCGCGACTGCTCGCTCCAAAAAGCCAATTTTTCCGCCCAGAGCCAGCAAGGTCACGATGGCAAACGTCATCAAACCTAGGCCACCACATTGAATCAGGAAAGCAATAACCACTTGCCCAAAAGGCGTAAACGCCGTGCCCGTGTCCACCACAACTAATCCCGTCACCGTAATGGCCGATGTCGCAGTAAACAGGCTTTGAATCCAAGTGATGGGCTCTGTGGTGGCAATCGGCAGTTTGAGTAAGACCGTGCCGAGCATGATCAAGCACGCAAAGCTGAGGCTAAGTATTAATGGCGGTGCGCCCAACAATTTTTTGCCCGCTTTGGGTTTTCGCTCGATTGGGATAATAGAGGGATGCCACAAAACCATGTTACACCAACCTTGGAGCGACGTATTTCAGCTCAGCGCGACTACCGCAAAGCAATAGCGTGTCGAACTCATTAAGCACAAACTCATCATTGATATTGGTGTAGACGGCTTCTTCGCGCTTCACCAATATCGGCTGAATGTTGTAACTACCTCGGCTGATCAACTTAGAAAGCGGCGTATCGTGCAGATTGGATTTAACGTGGATTTCCACCACATACAAGCCATGCCCCATTTCCAAATAGTTGTTCACCATCGGATAGTTGAGTGCCTGCGCGACTCTTACGCCCATCTCCTCTTCCGGATGAATAATGCGTTGTACACCAAGCTTAGACACGATGGTGTGGTGTGCTTTGGTGCTCGCTTTGACCCAAATGGATTTCACACCCAGATTTTTCAGCGCCAGAGTACACAACAAACTGGCTTGCATGTCTTCGCCAATCGCCACCAACACCACATCACTGTTTGCTAACGCTAACTCTCTGAGTGCACCTTCGTCTGTTGCGTCACATATGACCGCTTGCGTTAACTCTTCGACGTATTTTTCGACGATTTTCGGGTCGCTATCCACCCCCGTTACGGTGTGTCCAAGATGAATAAGTTCTAAGCTGGCGGCAACGCCAAATCGCCCTAGACCAATTACTGTAAAGTGAGCCATATCAATACCTAACTGTGTTTTATGTATAGAAAATGCTAATGCGTTAAGGGTTAGACTGATTTTCCGTCACGGAAAATAGGCAAAACGAATCCTGTTCGAGTGCCGATAACCAGCACTAAACCTTGGCATTAACGTTGATTAAATTTGGAATTTAGTAGTGCTTGGACGTCTCAAGCACTAAACGATAACCCAGCCCCGGCTCGGTTTTTAATAGCCGCTGTTCGTCAGCACTATCGTTCAGTTTTTTGCGTAGTTGACTCACTAACACGCGTAAGTAGTGAGTGTCTTCGACATGACTTTTTCCCCAAATCACCGCTAGCAAATGAGTTTGCTCAATGAGTTTTCCCGGCTTGAGAATCAACTGTTCAATGAAAGAAAACTCTTTCTTGGTGAGTGGAATTTCCCTCTGATCCAACCAAAATTGGTGAGTACTTTTGATGATTTTGACTCGGCCAGCCACCAGCTCATCAGCGACGGTTTGCTCATCCACCAAATCTCGAACCAGCACTTTGATGCGCGCGATGAGCTCTTTTACGCCAAAAGGCTTGCTCAAGTAATCATTCGCGCCCGCTTCTAAAAGGCGGATTTTTTCCTCTTCTTGATCGCGAGCTGTCAGCACTAGCACTGGCGTTTTATAGGTCTGACGAAGCGTAGTGAGAAACTCCGTCCCATCGCCGTCGGGCAAGCCTAAATCTAGCAGAATTACGTGCGGCGAATACGCTTCGAAACACGCTTTGGCTTCTGCAATGGTACTCGCGCCAATGTAATCAAACCCTTCAGCAGACAGCGAAATTCGAATAAAGGTATGAATGCGAGGCTCATCGTCCACGACTAAAACTTTGTAACTCACGCCTGCTCTGCTCCTTGATTGAGTGGAAGTCGAATGTGGATCAGCGTCCCTTCTGATACTGGCATAGATTGAATATATCCTTGGTGTGCGGTGATGATGCCTTTGGCAACCGCGAGTCCCATTCCGGTGCCTGAATCGGCCGATTTGTTGTTCGCGCCGGAATAGAAAAGGCTGAATATTTTTTCCGCATCTTCAGCTTTGATGCCAATCCCCATGTCCCGAACATCAATCACGCACGACAAACCCTGCTTAGAAAGTGAAACCTCAACAGATTCATTCTCTGGTGAAAATCGCATGGCATTATCCAACACATTAAAAATAGCTTGTTCGATGAGCGAACGACTTACTGATAAATAACCAACGGAATCATCCATATTCATGGACACTTTCTCGGTGTAATTCGGCAAACGAGAAACCGCATCCCGCACAATATCTGCAATCAGCTCATCTTTTTTGGTAATTTTTAATGTGCCGTGCTGGAGCTTAGTCGCCTGTAAGAGGTTCTCGATATATTGATGCAAGCGATGGCTTTCTGAAGTCGCACTGTCGAGCAATTCTTTACGCTCTAAGTCATCGAGCTTGGGCATGTACTCGTTGAGTGTGGTCAGTGTTCCAATAATGGTTGCTAGCGGCGTGCGTAGGTCATGGGACACCGATAGCAGGATGCTGTTTTGCAGCTTGGTTTGTTTTAACTCTCCCTGCTGCCGACGATAAAGATCCGCAAAGGTGCTGGTGATAAAAGCCACCACCATAAACACGACTAAATTAAAAATGTCTTCCGGACGAAACATCTGCAAAGAGTAACGAGGCGTCGTGAAAAAGAAGTTGAAGCTCAACGCTTCGATCACCGCCGCCGCATAAGCGAATCGCGAGTTGCATTGAAACGCCACTACCACGACCGCTAACTGTAAAATCAGCAGGACTGCGGCTGTAGAGCCAAACAGTTGGTCTAACAGCCATGAGACGACAACCGCACCAACAATCACGGTAGTAGAAAAGAGAAAGGTGTTATCTCGCCATTGAACAAACATAAAATACATCAACCAAAATTCGATGTAGAAAACTTTAGCAAAAGCCCATTCGGAGTTCGCGTAAAAAAAGCGTAAAAAATTCAATCACGACAGTGAGTTATAAACATAATCATCATTAAATTGGCCTAACTCAATGAATAATCACAAGTTAACGTTGCCCATTAACGCCTACTTACTCGGTATAAACGACAGACACAAAAAAGAGGAGCATTTGCTCCTCTTTCGTGTAGCGTCATATTAGATGACTTGCAGTTGAGCATCACCTTGCTCAGACAAAAATCCGCCGGTTTGATGCTTCCACAACTGAGCGTAAACACCACCCAATTGCAGCAGCTCGTAATGCGAGCCTTGCTCAATGATTTTGCCGTCATCCATTACAATCAAACGATCCATCGCGGCAATCGTTGATAAACGGTGAGCAATCGCAATCACTGTTTTTCCTTCCATCAGAACTTCAAGGTTTTCTTGAATTGCCGATTCTACTTCTGAATCAAGTGCAGACGTTGCTTCATCCATGATCAAAATTGGCGCGTTTTTCAGCAGAACGCGAGCAATCGCCACGCGTTGACGCTGACCACCAGACAGCTTCACACCGCGTTCACCCACTTCAACGTCATAGCCAACGTTACCTTGCTCGTCTCGTAGAGATTGAATGAAATCATGAGCATGTGCTTTCTCAGCAGCTGCGATAACGGCATCCATTGAAGCATCTGGATCACCGTAAAGAATGTTCTCTTTAATTGAACGATGCAGCAAAGAGGTGTCTTGAGTGATCATACCGATGTGTTGGCGAAGCGACTCTTGTTCGACTTGAGAAATGTCCTGTCCATCAATACAAATCTTACCGGTATTTACGTCGTAAAAACGCAGCAACAAGTTGACCAACGTGGATTTACCTGCCCCAGAACGACCGACAATGCCGACTTTTTCGCCCGGTTTAATGGTCAGATTCAAGTTCTCAAATACTGCCTTCTCATCACTGTAGTTAAAACCTACATGATCAAAGCAGATCTCACCTTGAGAGATTTGCAAAGGCTTAGCATTTGGTACGTCTTTCACTTCAACATCGTTTGAAATAGTATTAATACCGTCTACTACTGTACCGATGTTTTCAAACAGTGCGCTAACTTCCCACATGATCCACTTCGACATACCTTGTACGCGCAATGCAATACTGATGGCAATCGCAATAGCACCAATTGTTACAGCGTGATCTAGCCATAGATAAACCGAAATGGCACTAATAGACATCAGCAGCAAATAGTTGATGGCATCCACACTAAACAGTAAACAAGTCACCATGCGCATTTGGCGGTAAACCGTCACCAAAAATTGCTTCATGCTGCTTTCTGCGTATTCCAACTCTCGTTGCGAGTGCGCGAATAGCTTTACGGTAGATATGTTGGTGTAAGAATCGACAATGCGCCCAGTCATTACAGAACGAGCATCCGCTTGCTCTGTCGCTACTTGTTTCATTTTAGGGATAAAGTAGAACTGGATAACCGCGTACATTCCTATCCAAATCACAATAGGTAGCATTAGCAAACCATCGGCTTCGCCCATCATCCAAAGCATCGAAAGAAAATAAACGCTGATATAAACCAGTACATCCACCAGCTTCATGACCGTTTCCCGTACCGCTAACGCACTTTGCATCACTTTGGTCGCAACTCGGCCTGCAAAGTCACGCTGGAAAAATCCAACCGCTTGTTTTAGCAAGTAACGGTGAATCAACCAACGGATAGACATCGGGTAGTTACCCAATAACGTTTGGTGCATCACCATTGAGTGGACAAAACCGAGAGCTGGCATCACAACCGCCACTAAGAACAGCATCATTAGCATGCGATCACCCTGGTCTTGCCAGAATGTTGCGCGATCTTGATTAGAGAGAATATCGACGAGCTCACCCATATAACGCAACAGCGTCACCTCAGTAATGGCAATAAGCGCACTGAACACAGCCATAACGAGTAAAGGGGCTTCAAAGCCACGAGTGTAAAAACGACAAAAGCCAAATAGCGTCTTCGGTGGCTTTTCGGTTTCCATCTGGGGAAAGGGTTGGGTCAGCTTTTCAAACCAATTGAACATAACAATGACTTTAGGTACCGCGAATGAATTTGCGAACGTTTTACTATCTTTTGATACAAAAGTCAGTAAAATACCGAAACAAAAGCTCAAATGATAATAATTACAATTAAGCTTAGCGTTAATCATAATTATCGGGAATAGATTTATGCAAAAGAATAACTCACTGACCATCGCTATCCGCAACGCGTTGGTTTGTGCTTTCGCACCTACAGCAGTGGTTGCATTCACAGCACAAGCTCAAGAAGACGTCGTACAAGATGACGTGATTGCCATGGAGACCATAACGGTCACCGCGCAAGCACTTAAAGTAGAAACCCCGGCAGCAGAAACGCCGCGCAGCGTATCTATCATTTCTGAAGATGAACTTCGTGTTCGTGCACCGAAAAAGCTAGATGAAGCATTACGCTACACGTCTGGTGTAACCGCTCAGCCTTATGGCGCAGACAACGACACTGATTGGTTCAAAGTTCGTGGATTTGATGCAGCGACTTACCTAAACGGCAACCGCCTATTCCGCGATGGTTACTACACATGGTTGGTCGAACCTTACGGCCTAGAAAGTGTAGAAGTCGTTAAAGGTCCATCGGCTATTCTGTTTGGTGAATCGGCACCAGGCGGTATCGTGAATGCTGTTCAGAAAAAACCAACGTTTACGCCTCAAGGCGAAGTAAAAGTCGAAGTTGGCAACAACCAACACCAATCCGTAGGTTTTGACATTGCTGACGAAGCAAACGACGCAGGCACTGTGCGCTATCGTTTGGTTGGCTTGATGACAAGCCAAGATGGTGAACTGGACGGCACAAACAACGAGCGTTTCTACCTAGCGCCAAGTGTCGAGTTCGACATTTCTGACCGTACAATGCTGACCGTTTTGGCAACTTACCTTCGTGATGACGGTGTACCAACTAACCCATTCTTCCCAGCAGCAGGTACTCTGATTGGTTCTAACTTTGGCAAAATCGATCCTTCGACTAACCTTGGTCAGCCAAACTACGATAAATACGAACGCACGCAGTTTTCTCTGGGTTACTTACTAGAGCACGACATCAATGACACGTGGTCACTCTCGCAAAACCTCAACTACGGTTCGAATGAGTTGTACTTGCGCAGCTCTTACGCGTTCTCAAACAACGATCCAGCGAAAGAAGAGTTAGCGCAAGGCATCGTATTCCGTGACGGAAAAAACCAGAGCATCACGTTCGATAACAATGCTGTCGGCAACTGGATGACAGACAACGCAGAGCACACAGTGCTTATCGGTATGGATCTGCAATTCCACAAAACCGATGGCGACGAGCAGGACAACTACGCATTTGGCACCATCAATCCGTGGAACCCAGTTTACGGCAACTTCACCCCTCTTGATCCTGCCAACAACGTGAAACGTGAGATTGAGAAATCTCAAGCAAGTCTCTATTCACAATACCAATTGAAACTGCATGAACAGTGGATTGGTAACATCGGTGCTCGTTACGACTGGGTGAAAACAGAAAACTCTGGCAAAGGCGCTACCGTTGATCAAAGTGAATCTCGTGATGATGGTCAGCTCTCTCTAAGTGCGGGTGTGATGTACCTTGCAAACAATGGCCTGTCACCTTACGCAAACTACTCTCAGTCGTTTGAAGTGATCAGCACTATTGATGCGGCAACCAATGAACTTTACAAACCGCTGGAAGGCGAGCAAGTAGAAGTGGGTGTAAAGTATGAGCCAAGCTTTATGGATGGCTTTATCAACCTTGCATGGTTCGACATCACGCAAAAGAACGCGTTGGTCACTAACCCATCAACATGGATTGCGACACAAACAGGTGAAGTGACATCTCAAGGTGTTGAGCTAGAAAGCACGGCGCAGCTAACAGACGATCTAAAACTGATGGCAAGCTACACCTACACTAAAGCGAAAACAGATGAGAGCTTTGGCCAAGGTAAAAAACAAGCCGCACTTATTCCTGAGCACCAAGCTTCTGCATGGGTAGACTACAGCGCCTACAGCCTGATTCCAGGCCTCAATATCGGTACTGGTGTGCGCTACGTAGGTGAGTCAAAAGATAACCCTAAGAGCTCGAACCTAACGGTTCCTTCAGTCACTCTTTGGGATGCGTCAGTCACTTACGACATCACTTCACAGTGGCAAGCACAGCTAAACGTGAACAACATCCTAGATAAAGAGTTTGTTTCAGGTTGCGATTACTGGTGTTACTACGGCCAGTCTCGCTCTGTTATGCTAAACGCAAACTACCGCTGGTAATTGTACTTCTACTCCCCTCTATTGAGGGGAGTTTTCTCCTAAGAGCCATCCATGTTTCAACTGTCTAATATTGAGATCGTGCGAGGTGGACGTCAGATCCTCGGCATCGAACAACTTAACATCCCAACAAATGAGCTAACGGTCGTTTTAGGCCATAACGGTTCAGGTAAGTCGACACTGGTGAACCTGCTTTCTGGTCAAATGTCGCCAGATAAAGGCACGGTAACACTAAACGATACTTCCCTTTCATCACTTAAAACCAAAGAGTTGGCAAAACAGATCGCCTATTTGCCACAAAAGCTGCCCTCTTCGGCTGGTTTAACGGTAGAAGAGCTAGTGCGCTTAGGTCGCTTTCCGTGGCGTGGGGCACTTGGTCGTTGGAAAACCGAAGACAAACAGATCATCACGCAGGCTATGGAACGAACAGGAGTTACACCTTTTGCTCAAGCTTTGGCGGATGACTTATCGGGCGGCGAGCGCCAACGCGCTTGGGTGTCTATGCTACTGGCTCAACAATCGCCAATTTTAATTCTCGATGAGCCAACCTCGGCGCTCGATGTTCACCATCAGTTTCAACTAATGGCGCTGCTTGCAGAACTGAATCGAACCGAGAATGTAGGCATTATCGTGATCCTGCACGATCTGAACTTAGCACTGCGCTACGCCACCCACATTGTTGCGCTCAAAAAAGGTAAGATTGCCTTTGAAGGCAACGCCGACATGTTGTTAGACGAGGCACGCCTTTCTAAACTATATGAGTCACCAATTAAGCTGATTGAACACCCAAGCCCGGCTAACACATTAGCGAGCCAAAAGGTGGCTGTTGTATGCGCATAATAGCTCGTTTACTTACTGTGGTTACACAATCTGCTTTTCTCCTCGCATTTTTTATGACCAATGCACATGCAGTCATCACCGTTACCGATGAATATGGTGAGCATAGTTTTGAGCACGCGCCACAACGCGTTGTAGCCTTAAACTGGGACATCTTAGAACAAGTTTTGGCGCTAAACGTAGAACCAATCGCAGCCCCAAATTTACCAGGCTACCGCCAATGGGTCGTCAATCCAACTGCACCAGAGTCAATTGAAGATATTGGAACCCGAGCAGAGCCCAACTTAGAAAAAATAGCCAGTTTGAAACCAGATGTCATCCTTGCTGCGTCTCCACAGCAAGACTTGATTCCGTTACTCAAACAAATTGCTCCGGTAATCTATTTACCTAATTTTTCTGAAAATGAGGCCGCAGCTGAAACGGCCATTCGTCACTTTCGTACACTCAGCAAGCTATTCAATAAAGAGGCACTTGCTGAACAGAAACTGGCAGAATTAGATGCTTCATTTGCGCAGATGCGCCAGCGAATTCGCCACTATTACTCTGCTCCACTCAGCGTTCTTGTGATGCGATTTTCAACCCCGAATACTGTATTACTTGCAACCGAAAACTCCACCACTGACTACGTGGTTAGAAAACTGGGATTACAGGCTCCAATTAAAGAGGACCCACGTGCGTGGGGAGTAAAGCAAGATCGAATCAATCGGCTTCAGAGCCTTCAAAACAGCTACGTTCTCTACGTACAACCTTTCCCAGAAGAACGAAAACTGAAAGAGTCGCCACTTTGGCAAGCGATGCCGTTTGTGAAAAAGCAGCGGGTAAATTCAGTCAGAGCAGTGTGGGCGTATGGCGGTGCCATGTCTTTGCAATACACCGCTGAAGCGATTACCGACAGTCTAATAGAGTTGGCACCAGAACAATGAGAACGAAACATTATATTGGTTATCTGGCGCTGATTACATTACTTAGCGTCTTTAGCCTACAAATTGATACTAATTTATCACTTTTCGAACAATGGCAATTATTAACAAAACCAGAGGTAGCAACCGAGTTTCGTGACGTATTCTTTACGCAAGCGCAGCTTCCTAGGTTAAGTATGACCCTGCTTGTTGGTGCCATGCTTGGTCTCACCGGCAGCTTAATGCAGCAATTAACGCAGAATAACCTCACCTCGCCGTTGACTCTTGGCACCTCTTCTGGTGCTTGGCTTGCATTAGTCGTGGTAAACATTTGGTTCGTCGATTGGGTCGCCGATTACTCTGCATTAGCCGCAATGTTTGGGGCTTTAGTGGCGTTTGGCCTGATCGTATCAATTGCCGGTGTGCGTAATATGACAGGTTTGCCGTTGGTCGTTTCGGGGATGGTGATCAATATCTTGCTCGGTTCTATCGCCACAGCCATTATTATTTTAAACGCCCAGTTCGCACAGAATATTTTTATGTGGGGAGCAGGAGACCTCTCTCAATACAGCTGGGATTGGTTTGAGTGGTTATTGCCTCGCTGCGCTATCGCAATCGTAATTTTGATCGTCGCACCACGTATTCTGACCTTAATGAAACTAGGACAAGAAGGCGCAGCAGCCCGAGGCTTAGCGGTATTACCCGCGTTTGGTGCGTTAATGGTGATGGGTATTTGGCTGGTATCTGCCTCCATCACCGCAGTTGGTATTATCAGCTTCATCGGATTACTGACACCCAATATTGCCAGAGCGATGGGGGCAAGAACACCGCGCGACGAATTGATCAGCAGCATGCTTTTGGGCGCAATGCTACTAATCATCACAGACTCTGCCGCTATCTCGCTGAGCTTATGGTTAGAGGAAACCATTCCTAGCGGCGTAGCGGCTGCAGCTATTGGCGCTCCCGCTTTAATTTGGTTTACTCGTAAAAAACTGACGGCAACCGATCAACTTAACCTTTCAATGAGCCAAGGAAAAACGGCGCTTTCTAAACGCGCGGTATGCAGCATTGCGCTATTCAGTCTGGTTGGGATTCTAGCTTACTCATTCGTTACCCATGGTATAAACGGAATTCAATGGTCTGTGCCAGGTGAGTTCCAATGGCAATTGCGCTGGCCGCGCATGTTAACCGCACTTTCTGTCGGTATTGCGCTATCCGTTGCCGGAATCATTTTGCAACGCATAGTTTACAACCCTCTGGCAAGTCCCGATATTCTCGGTGTGTCTTCCGGAGCCACGTTTGCCATTATTACGACAGGAGTCATCGCTGGGTCGCTTCTCTCCGCATTTAGCTGGGGTATCGCTTTTTTCGGAAGTATGTCCGTATTGATGTTATTGCTGGTTATCGGTAAACGAAGCCATTTTAATCCATCTAACTTCGTGTTGTCCGGCATCGCACTAACGGCACTATTAGAAGCCCTCGTTCAATTTTCGCTAGCTCAAGGCTCAGGTGACAGTTACAAAATTTTATTGTGGCTAACTGGTTCTATTTATCGAGTCACAGCCGACACCGCACTGATGTTATGTTTGGCCATAATAGTTCTGCTTGCCGCTGTATTCTCGATTTCTCGTTGGCTAACACTAATTTCCATCGGGCGACAATTCTCAAATGCACGAGGGCTTAACCCTACCGTAGCCAATACGCTTATGCTCACCATCGTTGCTTTGTTATGCGCCTTTTCTACCGCTACAGTTGGTCCAATATCTTTTGTTGGCTTGGTCGCTCCCCATATGGCGATGATGTTAGGAGCAAGAAAAGTGAAAGAGCAACTGTGTGTCGGAGCCTTAATTGGCGCAACCCTAATGTTGTGGGCAGATTGGCTAGGACAAATCGCTATTTATCCAAGTCAGGTCGCAGCTGGCACGTTGGTCGCTATTATAGGCAGCACTTACTTCCTATTTTTAATGCTGAAGAGTAAATTCAGCTAAGTTGGGAATATTTTGACTGCCTAAAAATACGCTAAGAAACACAAACCCCGCTATTTTGATAGCGGGGTTTGAAATTAAAGGCGAAGTACGATGCTCTATTCTTCTCGCACTACAGGAAAACGTTGCTCATAAAGTTCCATAAAGTCCTTACGAATTAAATGCTCTAAGTGGTTCGCTTTATCGGTTGGGCAGAAAATCATCACGTGCAGAATTTGTTCGCCATTAATGTTACTAGAAATATGCATATGTGGCTCAGAACCAGGAAGGTCAACACCAGCATGTTTTTCAATCATCGCATTGTAACGATGTGCAACATCAGCAAAGTAACTGCAATGTTCTTCAATTTTATCAGTTAAAATCGGTAACAGTGGATACAAATTGACGAAGTCTTTCACCACTACAGAAAAGTTGTGGTAAACGTACCGCTTCATGAAGTTGAGGTTCTTTACTGGATAGGTAAAGAACATACTATTAGGCAATGTCGCTGTTTTGCCGGTGTAATGATATTGCCCGTGATGCAGGTCGATCTCTTGAATCACCGTCGCCATCATATTGTGCTCAATCACTTCACCGCATAACTTCCCGACCTCAATCCAGTCCCCAACGCGAAAAGAACGTGAACTTGCTCTTTGAATCGAACCCGTAAAACACAAAATGATTTCTTTGGATGCCACTACAATGGCAACGGCAATCGCCGTTACACTCAGAGCAAACTCGTTAATTTCTGATTGCCATAAAATAAATAAAATCAGTAATGTAACAGCAAAGGTGCCATTTTTAGTTCTGGACATCCAACTACGCTGATCTTCTGAGAGAAAAGCGTGATCACCACGAATCATCGATAAAATTGCACGACGAATTAACCACATAATCGCAAAGATCAGTGCGGTAAAAATCAATTTATGAGTGAGAAGAAAATCGACAACTAACTGCACTTTCTCCATTCCACGGCTCCCTCGAATAAAAATACGGCCCAGTAACAGCTAACGATAACAAATTATTTTGTCTGTTGTCCGTGCTCACTCAAGTCTTTTTGAAATTACTCCTCTCTGAAGGCGCGATTCATGCTTTCTGTAATTGGCTTTATTAGGTAGCTCAATGGCGTTCGTGGCTCAGATAAAATAAGCACTTCGGCATTCATGCCTGAGGTTAAACGATGTTTTGTCACATCTTCCGGTGAAATTGCAATTCTAGCGAGATAAAAATCTTCTTGGTTTTCTTGCGAGAGCTTATCGGCAGAAATCGTCAGCACAGTACCGTCTAAAGGTGCCAACGTCCGTGCATTCAGAGCGGTCAGACGAACATGCGCTTGCTGGCCTGGATTCACTAAATCAATATCCTGAGGATTAACACGAGCCTCGACTAACAACTTATCGTCTTGCGGGACCAGTTCTAGTAACGTTTCACCCGAGCCAATCACACCTTTTTCGGTAAACACTTGCATGTTGACTACGCGACCAGAAATAGGTGCGTTGATCGTTGTTCTTGCGACAATATCTTGAGCGGAGCGATATTCTTCCCGAATTGCGACAATTTCCGTTTTGGTGTTTCGTAGTTCCTCGACAATCTCATTCAGCCTTTCAAGCTTCAACTCTTCAATTTGCGCTAGGTTCTCATCTAACCTTTTTCTAACGGTGAGCGATTGCCTGTCTAACTGGCTTAAGGTACTTCTCACCTCCGCTGCTAAGCGCTTGAGTTGAAGCAAAGTAGATTTTCCCGAGAAACCTTTTTGCACCAAGGCTTGGTTGCTGTCTATTTCTTCAGCAATAAAGTTGAGTCGTTCCGTCTCAATCACTTTGGTTTGCTGAAGGTTTTCAAGCTCTAAATTTGCTCCAGAAATACTCTGCTCAATGATACTCAGTTTACTATCAAAGAATCGCTTTCTCGCTTCAAAGATCTTGTTTTGAACCAGTTGTGCTTCTTGTACGATATCGACACGGGGAATGCTTTCAAGATCATCAGACCATACAATCGTTGGAAGCTCGTCAAGCTCCGCACTTAAACGGTTTTCCTTTGCTAGAGTATGGATAAAACGACCACTTAACGAGTCCAACTTAGCCATAGCTTGACGCTTAGAAAGTTGAATTAATAACTGACCTTTTTCGACTAAATCCCCTTCCTGTACATATAGCTTTTCAATAATACCGCCTTCTAAATGCTGAATTTCTTGTCGCTTAGTGAGAACTGACAAATCACCATAAGCAATCGCTGCACTTTCTAATTTGGCTGTTGCAGCCCAGTAGCCAAGACCTCCAAGAAAAACACTTAAGGTCACCACACCGAGTAAAATTGGTTTTCGAAAGCTTAGTCTCGCTTTGGGGCTAAAACGATATACGATCTCGGTAGAACTCTGATTAACGGTTGGCAGTTGATTGCTCATTTCTTACCCTTGGGATATCTGTTCTTTCTTCGCCCATCAAACGTTTTAATACTTCATCTTTAGCGCCGTATAACTTGACTCGGCCGTCAGCCAAATACAACAGCCTATCCATTTGTCGTAACGTACTCGGATTGTGGGCAATGACGATAATCGTTGTACTCTGTGCTTTTAAATGGGCAATCAAACGTTGATACGCAGCCTCTCCCTCACCATCGAGGTTGGCATTCGCTTCATCGAAAATCACAATAGATGGGTCGCCATAAACGGCTCTTGCAAGAGCGATTCTCTGCCTTTCCCCCCCAGATAAACCACGGCCATTTTCACCAATAATGCAATCATAGCCTTTGTTTTTCTTGAGTATTAATTCATGACATCCTGCTAGTTGCGCCGCCTTGATGACTTTAGCGGGGTCTTCTTCTTTAAAGCGTGCGATGTTCTCTCGAATTGTGCCAGGAAATAACTCCACCTCTTGAGCGAGATACCCAAAATGTACGCCGCGATCTTCAGATGACCATACGGAGACTTCCATACCATCAAGAGTCACTTTACCCGCTAACGGCTTAACCGTACCTAATAGCAGCCGAGCAAACGTCGATTTACCCGTACCAGAAGGGCCAATCACCCCAACAGCAACACCCGGAGGAATCGATAAGCTGAGCGATGAGAGCACTGGTTCAGTTGCTCCAGGATGGCGATAGGCCAGTCCGGAAAGCTCATAGTGTCCTTTTGGTTTAGGCAGTGGCATATCTGATTCATCTTGGCGCACGATCGCATCGATTTCTTTCAACCTTTTATAGGCGCCTTTAGCAGACATCGCGCTTCGCCACGTGCCTATCGCCTGCTCCATCGGCGATAATGCCCGACTCATTAATATGGAGCTCGCGATCATCGCCCCTGCCGTTATCTCATGTTGGATAACTAACCATGCACCACCTCCCAGTAAAAATATCTGTAATGAGCCACGTACAAACTTAGAAAAGTTAGCCATGTAGATGGACTTACCTGCAACTCGCTCTTCAAGCACATTCACTTCACTCACGCGCGACTGCCACTTCTCTAAAAATGCATTCATCATCCCCATTGCGAGAATTGAATTGGAGTTTTGCGTGGCTAATTCTGCGTTGTTGATATGAGAAATCGCTCTGACTTCGCTCTCTTGCATTGTTTTACGCGTCATCAGCTCATTGAGTAGACCTAGGCTAAACAATACGATAGATCCAAGTAACGCGATGTGACCTAGTATCGGGTGCAATAAATACACAAATAAAATAAACAGCGGTGTCCAGGGCGCATCCAACAGTGGATAAGGTGCTTGACTGCTCAAAAAGCTTTTGATGTTCTGAATGTCTCTCAGAGTTTGCGAGGTATAACTCTTCCCGGTATGTGATTGATATTGAATCGTGCGCTTGAGCATGAAAGCGGAGAGTTTTGTATCCATCCAATAACCAAAAGATTTACTCATTTGTGCTCGTGCAATGTCGATGATGGACATGGTTAACAGCGCGACAATTACGATGACAGTGAGCAAGAATAAAGTATCGGTTGAGTAGGAGGATATCACTCGGTTGTACACTTGAAGCATGTACAACGGAATCGAGAGAACCAATAAGTTGATTAAAAGGCTAAAAACGATCAGCAAGCCCGCAAGCGTGCATAGTTTTTGTTTCACTTCTTTGAAAACCGTTTTTTGCACGACTACTTCCGTTTAACGTGAAAATTGTAGGCGCCAGAAATACTAGCGCCTAGCTTAAGGTAACCTCAAATCGCTCTAGAGTGTCCGATTAGTTCACCTCAGCATGGCAGAGCCACGCAAACTAATTCCCATCCAGAGTTATTTTCAGTCGTTTAGATTACGAACAGATCTGCACCATAGGTGTTGATGTCAGTTTCAGTCACGCCAATAAGTTTCACTGTTAGATCAGCCCCATCGGTAAACACTGCATTCCCAACTGCATCGTAGCTAAAGCTTAAATCACCAAAGTCAGTGACAGAGTCGCTAATGATGTGCAAAGAGTCTTCACCAATGGTGAAGTCAACAACTTTGGCTTCGCCATGGCCACCAAACTTATCCGTGAACACAAACTTATCGCCATTGCTGCCGCCAACTAAAACGTTGTCACCAGAACCAGCAACAAGAATATCTTCACCGACACCACCATTTAATTTATTGTCGCCCAGCAAACCCAACAGCAAGTCATTACCGGTACCACCGCCGAGGTAGTCGTTTCCTGTACCAGCCCTAAGGATGTCATCTCCTGCACCACCGGTTAGGCGATCATCGCCGTCGCCGCCGATCACATAATCATTACCGCCACCGCCAACAAACGAGTCATTACCACCAAAACCGATAAACAAATCATCGCCGCCATCGAAATCAGCAAATTGGTTATTTACACCTGCATCGCCTAAATACGTGTCATTGTCACTTGCGCTCATTTTTATTCCCTCTTAGCTTATTAATTGAATAGACCTTCTGTTCCACGTCTGACTAGATTCGTCACGACATGAGAAGTCTAATAGTCAACTGAATAGGAATAAGTTTGAATATGGGATGATATTTCAGACTGACATTTTAATAATAAATATAAAATTTAGTACTTTATAGAGTATTTTCTTTTTATTACAGCAAGTTAATACTAGTACTACAGGTTTCTCTTAGCCCAACTTGTAGCTTGCGTACGGTTCTTTACTTCTAACTTTCTAAAAATATTGTATAGATGTGATTTAATAGTATGCTCGCTGATAAATAAAGAATCAGCGATTTCCATATTTGAACCACCTTCTTTCAACATTTTTAAAACCTGAACTTCACGCCGAGTAAGCTCAACCTCAATAGCAGGTTCGATAATGTTATTTGCTTCTCTACCTCGATAATAATTTACTAGCTGATCAAGTAATCTTCGAGACAGCCAATTATCCCCTTTTATTATTGCTTTTAATCCCTGACAAACCTTGTCCATTGAATCTCCTGGACCAAATATACCTTTTACATGAGGCCAAGAAGCGAGTTCTTCTGTGTCTAAGTCATAACCTAGATTAAGCATTATGGTTCCTAGCACTTTATTACTATCTTTTAAATAAACTAAAGTTTCGGAAGGAATCTCAACTGAAAAATCAACAAGCAAAAAGTAGCGTTCCGGAATGAGTTCATGATAACTAGGGTTTTTAGTATCAATGATCGTTATTTTAGTTTCTGTATTTTTAGAAAGCATTTCCTTAAAGTTTTCACTCTGTAAACTTTGTTGAGTGAGCATTAGGATTTCAGGCTTTTCCATATACTGTTCCATAATGTTTCTCATACTTTCAGTGACTTAACATTCTTAAATTAGTAGTTAATCGTCAGCACTTAGTTTGATATGTAAGTGCTAGTTCACAGAGTAAAGTTATTTGCTACTTTTTTAAATTCTAAAGTTATTAAAAAGAGAACCAAAAAAAGTGTTTCTCATAAAAGAAACACTTTTAACACATTCAGGTCACAGAAATTATTAAGAGTTTACTAAATTAGGCAACCTAATATTGCAATAGCATTACACCGTTAACGAGTTGTCTGAAATATTTTCCTTTGCCCAAATAAGTGCTTGAACTCTATTTTTTACATCAATCTTCTTGAAAATATTATGTAAATGCGTTTTTACCGTATTCTCGCTGACAAATAATTGTTCGGCGATTTGTTGATTGGACGCCCCCATGGAAAGAAAGGTAATTATTTGTTGCTCTCGTTTGGTCAGAATAGCGGAAACATTCTTATTTATAGGTTTGCAATGTCGACGAAGGTAAGTAATGTACTGCTGAGAAAACTTACGGCTGAACCACATATCTCCTTGAAGCACCTTACCAATACCAACTTGCAACGTTTTTATATCATCAGAGGTATAGAAAATACCGGCCAAAGTACGCCAAGCAAAGAGATCTTCTGTCGATATGGATTGCTCACAATTAATTAAGATTTCAAGCGTGTCTTTCTGCTTGGCCGCTTTAAACTCCGCATAACGGCGAAAAATTTCATCCGTGATCACGCTGCAATCAACAATAATGGCTGATGCAAGAGATTCATGTAACACTCCGTGAATCAGATTATCTGGCGTGATTAGAGCAACACTAATACCGAGTTTGGTCTCCAATACATCTTTCAACAGAGATGACTGTAGACTTCCCTCCGTGATTAAAATAACGTTTCTTTTTTTTTGCTGCTCCATCCTGATCGCATTCCCTTGGTCGTTTTTATTGAAATACGCAATAGATTTAGATAGAGCGGTAGTATTGTCAAGTATGAAAATCACTAGTACTAATTAATAACTCATTGAAGTGTCAATAATTTTTAAGTGGCAAGTATATGAGAGGTATTAGCATTTTTCAGACATTAAAAAAGGGAGTATAAACTCCCTTTTTGTGTTTGAGCAGGTGATTTAATCACGCACGTTAGAGGCAAAACACCACCTAACTTAGTGGATTGGAACAGCGTTTTTTTGGTTAAACTTACCAAAGTGTTGTTCTAACACTTCTGGCGTCAGCTTACCTTCCGCTTCCAGCTTTTTCAGCTCAGCGACGATCGCTTTTTGCTCTTCTAGCGACGGCAGTTTTACTTCTGGCTCCTGAGCGGTTTCTTGAGAAATTTGCTCTAGTTCTTTTTCGAAGTCATTCATAGTACTTACCTAAAATTAATGATTGAACTTTTAAACTTCGCCTATTCTATCCAACTCTATAACTTGAAGCTACCAACCATCTTGTCTAAACGAGAAGAGAGCGCTTGAAGATCGCGACTTGCATCCGCCAACTCTTCTGCTGTCGCGGTTGTCATTTCATTTATCGCGTTGATTTCTTCGATATTTTGATTAATGGTATGCACCACCGTGGATTGCTCTTCCGTCGCCGTTGCAACTTGTGTATTACGATCAGAGATGTCGGTGATTCGTTCAGAAATACTGATTAATACCTCGACTGCTTCATCGGTAGAAGTAACCCCTTCTATGGTGACCGCTTTGCCCGCTTCCATAGCATTTACCGCGTCTTGTGCGTCACTTTGAAGCTGATTGATCATGCGCTGAATCTCTTCTGTAGAATCAGCCGTGCGTGAAGCTAGGTTTCTTACCTCATCAGCAACAACCGCAAAACCACGTCCCTGCTCACCAGCACGAGCAGCTTCAATTGCAGCGTTTAGCGCAAGTAAATTCGTTTGCTCAGAGATGTCACGAATTACACCCAGAATCGAGCCAATATCTTTGGTTGTCGATGCCAACTGCGTAACAACAATATTGGTTGTTTCAACATCATCGGCTAGGCGGCTGATCACCTCTTTTGCTTTCATCACAACTTCTCGACCAGTTTGAGTGTTATCTGAAGCCTGATTTGCCGTATCAGCAGCGGTAGCAGCGTTCGATGCAATTTCACTGATGGTCGCACCCATTTGGTTGATAGCTGCAACTACTTGAATGGTTTGATCACGCTGCTCTTGGCTGTTGTCGTGTGTGGATGTTGCTTTCGTTGACACACTTTCTGCCGCTTGACTTAATGAGCCACTGGTTAGAGCAACCTCTTTCATCGTGGCATGAATCTTCTCAATAAATCCATTAAAGCCTTTTGAAAGCTGAGCAATTTCATCATTACTCTTAATTTCAATACGCTGCGCCAAATCGCCTTCACCTTGCCCAAGGTCGGTAAAACGATCGGCAATCAGTCGGATTGGTTTCGTAATGCTGTTTGCTAACCATACGCCCATGAGGATGAATACAACGGCAACAATGATGGTCGTAAACAGCATTTTTTTAGCTGTCACATTCAGGTCTGCGAATACTTCATCAACGGGAACCACGCCAATAACAAACCAGTTCATTGAAGGAACATACAAACTAGAAGCAAAAGTATCCTGCCCTTCAAACTCCACATTAATTAGGTTGAAGCTATTTTTGTTCAACAGCGCACTTGCGTCACTACCAAATAGTTTAGTGATAGAAGTTTGGTTCTTACCTTGTTGGCGGTGTATTTGAATCTGGCCTTGTTCATTAGTGAGGAACACGTAACCCGTATCTTCAATTTTAAACCCATTGAGCAAAGCAACCATGTCTCCCATAGATTTAGAGAGACCTGACATTGATGTACCATTAAGATCTTGGAAATTGGCAAACATTTTCACTTCGCCATTTGCCTCTTGGAACACACTCACGGACGTTTCTTGACCAGACGACGTAAATCCAAAGAACCAAGCATCTTGCGTTCGGTTAAGTTGACGTAAGAATCCGTTTTGATTCCAGTAATATGCCGTTTGACGATTCGCTACCGACGCATCATTAAGACCATACTGTGATTTAACGTTATTGAGCTGCTGAACCAACTGAACTTCTACTGACGGATCACGGTCTGTATTAGATAGGGCTTCAACAATAAATTCGTTTGTAGCCAGCTGTTTTGCCGCTTGTTGCATTTCGACAACTTCGCGGTCAATTTCGGTATTGATTTGCTGCAACATCGCAGGTAGCTCGATGTCAATAAGACGATGGCTCAATACATCTCTCGCATGACGCTGAGCCATAACACCAACAATGATTGTTGATGCTAGAACAGCAAACGTAATGCCAAGTACAACCTTCTGTTTGATGCTCAAGGAATGAAGTTTCAACATATTCGGACCTTTTAAAAGAATCACTTGTTATTGGCCCCACAAGGGGAATCAGGTGCATATCTCATGACACGCACACCACGGAATCTTTATCGGCTCATATGTACAAAACTAGAGGCATTTCTCATTATATTATGAAAAATAAATGTAACACACTGTCAAATAAGCACTTTCAGAGATAGCACGTACTTGCAATTCTCTGTAGCGTCCCAATATTGAAAAGATAAATTGCAATAGAGCGTTGGAACTTTTTTCACATGGAAAATGACCAATACTCAACACGAAAATCATATGGATACCGAGAGTCCAAAGCATGCATAAATCTAACTTCGAAACTCTTCAGCAATACTTAGAGTCGCAGATCATCGGACAGCAAGATCTGGTAAAGCAACTGCTTGTTGCGCTTCTTGCGGATGGGCATATTTTAGTTGAAGGCCCTCCTGGGTTAGCAAAAACCCGTGCAGTAAAATCACTCTCAGACTGTGTTGAAGGCGACTTCCACCGCATTCAGTTCACCCCTGATTTGCTGCCAGCCGATTTAACCGGCACCGATATCTTCCGTCCCGAAACCGGAGAATTCACTTTCCAATCAGGTCCTATCTTCAACTCGCTTATTCTTGCGGATGAGATAAACCGTGCACCAGCCAAAGTACAAGCGGCAATGCTTGAAGCAATGGCAGAGAAACAAGTCACAGCAGGTCGTCATACCTACCCGCTGCCAGAGTTGTTTTTGGTTATGGCAACTCAAAACCCGATAGAGCAAGAAGGGACCTACCCCCTTCCTGAAGCGCAGCTAGACCGCTTTTTATTGCATTTAGAAGTGGAATACCCAGATGCGGAGCATGAGCTATCTATCTTGCGTATTAACCGCGGAGAAGCAAAAGGCGAAGCAAAGGTTGAACGCCCAATGTTAAGCCAACAAGATATATTCACCGCACGTAAAGAAGTGTTGGATATTCATATGGCAGAAACGATAGAGCAGTACATCGTCCGTTTAGTTATGGCGACACGTCAAGCCAACAAATATGACACTGAGTTGGACAAATGGTTGTCAATGGGTGTGAGTCCGCGTGCTACCATCGCTCTTGATCGCTGTGCACGTGCGCACGCTTGGCTTGCTGGTCGTGATTTTGTCTCTCCGGAAGATGTTCAAACCATGGCTTATCCGGTACTGCGCCACCGTTTATTATTGAGTTACCACGCTCAAGCTGAAGGCATTACGGCAAACCAGGTCATCGATAAACTGCTAAACCTTGTTGGCAGTGCATAAACGAGTGAGTGATATGTCCGCTACACATTCATTACCACCTCATGCGAATGGGGTGACATTAACCCTTGAAGAGCTGCTCCAATATCGCACTCAATCTGTACGTTGGTTACCACCAGCACAGAGTCTCTGGTCGCAGATGAGTGGTAACCATACCAGTCGCCAAAAAGGGCGAGGTATGGATTTTATGGAGGTGCGCCAATATCAACCTGGCGACGATATTCGCAGCATTGATTGGCGAGTCACCGCTAGGACCGGTAAAGCACATACGAAGTTGTTTGCAGAAGATAAAGAGCAAGCGGTCATTCTTTATCTTGATCTAAGTTCTAGTCTACATTTTGGATCTAAGTATGTACTCAAATCCGTTCAATTGGCCCACTTTGCCAGTGTTCTAATTTGGCTAACTCTAGCTAAAAAAGATCGCATCGGCGCAGTGATTGATGACGGACATCAATGTCTTGAATTTCGCCCCTCTTCTTTACAAAGACAAGGGCTGCGGATTCTTAACGCCATAGTCGACATACATAATGCGCAAGTAACTCGTACGGCAAGCAACGACACTCGTACACTGCCTTATACACAAGTATTGGAGACACTTCATACGCTCACCCCAAAAGGCAGCGAATTGATTATGCTCAGTGACTTTGCCCACGTAACACCAACGAAACTGGCACAACTACGTCGACTCAAACAACACAATAGCGTAAGGGCCGTTCAGTTTTATGATCCGTTAGAAAGAGGCGAAACAGACTTTAGAGGTCAAGTGAAAGCTTCGGATGGGCTGCATAGTCAATGGTTTAACTTTGGCTCTAAAGGACAACGAAGAGAACTCGAAAGCCACTTTACCCAACATCAAGAAACCATTAAGCAGCAGTGCCATTCGATAGCAATTCCATTTAACACGCTATCAAGTGGCTGGCCCTTAATTTCACAATTAAGCTAACAAACTGACAAGCAGTATTTATTAAGCAGTAATAATAATGACAACAAACAACCAAAGCCTAGACCTTGAACCTTTGATTTTGCCAAACGCACCGGATTGGTTTCCGCTCGCTTGGGGATGGTGGGTGGTGCTTGCAGCAACCTTGCTGTTCGTTTTCGGCATTTGTCTTTATGTGAGATGGCGTAAAAAACACTTACGCGCAAAAAAGACAGCATTAACACTTTTAACTCAACCTACCGCGCCTCATACCCCTTCCTCTGCTCTGGAAATATTGCGCCAGGCAGCATTGAGTTACTTTCCGCGTGAAGAGATCGCACCATTAACTGGAATCGCTTGGTATGAATTTCTCGATAGCCATACCAAAGAAAGTCGATTCGTAGACAAACAACATCAGTGGCAAGAAGCGTTGTATCAGAATTCTTCCCAAGGGCAGCATCAAAGCTTGGTAGACGATTGTGTCTTTTGGATAACCTACGCTTTGCCACCAAAGAAAAAGGCAAATAACCGTGACTGAGCAAACACTCATAACCGATCTTGCCCAATGGCTAAACATTGAATTTGTCTGGTGGTGGGCACTGTTTTTGTTGCCCATCCCCTGGCTGGTATACAAGTTTCTGCCACAAGAATCTCAACAAGCCGAGATCAAATTGGCGTACTTACCAACTAATGAGAATCGCAGCAAGCCTAAGCAAGCGCTGCAAAAAGCACTTTCAATCGCGATCTGGGGCCTTCTTGTCGTCGCTTGTGCGCGTCCAGTTTGGTTTGGCGATCCCGTTGAATTCCAACCCAAGTATCGGGACTTGATGTTAGTCGTCGATCTGTCCGGTTCGATGCAGCAGGAAGACATGGAACTCAACGGCGAATATATCGATCGCCTCACAGCAGTCAAAAAAGTTCTGTCTGATTTCGTAGCAAAGAGAAAAGGTGACCGTCTCGGAGTTGTTTTGTTTGGCGACCATGCTTATTTGCAAACACCACTCACTGCAGACCGCAAAAGCGTCATGCAACAGATTAATCAAACCGTCATCGGCTTGGTTGGTCAACGAACCGCCATTGGTGATGGTATTGGGTTAGGCACAAAAACCTTTGTAGACAGTGATGCTCCCCAACGAGTCATGATTTTGCTCAGTGACGGCAGCAATACTGCAGGGGTACTCGAGCCGCTAGAAGCAGCGGAAATTGCGAAAAAATACAACGCCACTATTTACACCGTGGGCGTGGGCGCTGGTGAAATGATGGTGAAAGAGTTTTTCATGACTCGCAAAGTCAACACCGCAGCCGACTTAGATGAACAAACACTGACTAAAGTGGCAGAGGTGACAGGTGGACAATATTTTCGAGCGCGAGATACGGAAGAGCTCGAAAAGATTTATGACACCATCAACCAGCTAGAACCCGTATCTAGCGACACACAAACTTGGCGCCCACAGTCTGAATGGTTTCCATATCCATTAAGCGCTGCATTTGTATTATCGGTATTGTTATTCCTATTAAGGAGAAAACATGGCTGAGTTTATTTTCCTCAATCCTTATTGGCTTTTGGGGCTCATCGTGATCCCTATAGCACTCTTGCTTAATCACAAATTTAGAGCCCAAAAGTCCACACTGATTGCCCCTCACCTATCGCGGATGCTCGGACAAAACACGCAGTCTAAGCATTACTTCACTCTATGGGGTTTAGCTTGGGCAATAACTTGCATTTCATTAGCGGGGCCAAGCTGGCAGTCCAATGCTCGACCAAGCTTTGAGTTAAACCAAAACCGTATCTTGGTGCTTGATATGTCTCGCTCTATGTTTGCTACAGACATCAAACCCAATCGGCTAGCACAAACACGTTATAAGGCGCTCGATTTGCTGCCTAAATGGAAAGAGGGAGCCACTGGACTTATTGCTTACGCTGGCGATGCCTATAACTTAAGTCCACTGACAACTGATTCCAGCACGCTTGCGGGCATTATCGAAAATTTGTCACCAGAGCTGATGCCTTTTCAAGGAGCAAACCTGCCTGCCGCGATTGAACTTGCGATCAACCAGTTTTCTCAAGCCGGCACGCAACAAGGCGATATCATCGTGTTAGCGGATGATCTTGATACGTCAGAGCTGTCTCGCGCGTTAGATTTAGTCCAAGGTACAAAGTTTCGCATTTCTGTTCTTGCCGTCGGGACTCCTAACGGTGCGCCTATCGCGCTGCCCGATGGCTCTCTGCTAAAAACGGCACAAGGCACAACCGTCGTAGCGAAAACAAATCTGAAAAATCTACAAACGCTAGCGAATAAGACTGGTGGCCTATTTGTTCCTATTCAACACACCAACCGTGATGTTGAAAACATCGCGGCCTTTACCAATAACATTGGTAGCCAGCTTTCTGCGACCCAAAGCGAAGAAGTTAAAACTGATTCTCGTCTCAACAGTGGCTTTTGGTTACTGCCGTTGTTACTTCTTCCTGCGGCTTTACTGTTTCGACGCGGCCTGATTTGGATGGTAGTTGCGACTGTAGTCCCAGTAACGTGGACACCGCATGCAGAAGCTAATCCGTTCTTAAATGCCGACCAACAAGGAGCGGAACTATACAAGCAAGGTGAGTATGAACAGGCGCAAAACCTATTTACAAACCCAAGCTGGAAAGGAGCCGCCAGTTATCAAAAAGGTGACTACGAAGCCGCTATCGAAGCATTTTCTCATGATGCCTCCCTTAACGGCCGCTATAACCTCGCCAACTCGCTCGCTAAAAATGGTCAATTAGAAGATGCGGCTGATTTGTATAAAAAACTGCTAGAGGAAAAGCCTAACTTTGAAGCCGCGAAGAAAAACCTATCGGTTGTAGAAGAAAAGCTAAAACAGCAACAGCAACAGCAACAGCAACAGCAACAGCAACAGCAACAGCAACAGCAACAGCAACAGCAACAGCAACAGCAACAGCAACAGCAACAGCAACAGCAACAGCAACAGCAACAGCAACAGCAACAGCAA
>NZ_JAHGAM010000070.1:0-563 GCF_030248595.1 Vibrio sp. D417a
TCGGTAATAGTTGGCTTATCGTCCACGATGGTGACTGGGATCGTTTCTGTGGTGGTATCACCATCAAAATCCGTCGCGATGATTGGGAAGTTCAGCGTCAGCTCATCACTGTCTAACGCATGGTCGATTGGACCTTGAAGCGTGAAGTTGTATGAGCCATCCGTATTTACTGTTAGCGTGAAGACCGATTCAGTACCTGCCGTCGCTTGGTAAGTGAAGCTACCATCACCGTTTGCAGTTTCAGTCAGGGTCACTGCCACACCTTGCGATGTTAGGCCATCAACTGGCGTTGCAGCAGTATCTAATTGGTAGCTTACTACCCCATCAGAGCCTTGCGTTGTAGTGAAGTTGCCATCGATTGAAATTGGATCTGAGCCGTCAGAGCCAATCTTCGCTAAGTCATCTTCATCCACGCGGATCGCGTCTACGTCAGTGATGCTTGGTTTATCGTCAACAATGGTGACAGGCAATGTTTCTGTCGACGTATCACCATCAAAGTCTGTCGCGATAATCGGGAAATCAATTTGTAGGCTGTCACTATTTACCGCATGGTCTAGTGGGCC
>NZ_JAHGAM010000071.1:0-640 GCF_030248595.1 Vibrio sp. D417a
CAAATCGTCGAAGTCGCCGGATCCGCGCATCAACAGTGCGTCGTTCACGGCATATTTGAGATGGCCGTGGGGGCTTTCGATAGCGCCGTTCTCATGGGCGACACCGCGATTGTTGCGCGTCGGCTCCATCGCATAATGCTCGCAAAGCGCATCATATCGCCGCGTCAGGTCAACTCTGGCGTCAGCGTCGAGATTGCGGAATGCGGCCGACAGGCTGTCACTGCGGTGTAGGCGTGGCGCCCCGCCTACCGCCCACAGGGCGTTCTGCAGTCCCTCGGCCAAGGCGACATAGCTCTCGCCGCCGAGGATGACATGGGCGTGCTCGAAACCCGACCAGACCAACCGGAAGTGATAGAGGAGATGTTTGAGCGGCTCGCCGGCGACCGTGACGGGCACATCGAGGTCGCCCATATCGGTGAAGTCCGACAGGCCCATGTGGCCGGGCTCGTGGGTCTGACGGAAAATGACTTCCTGGTCCTGACCATGCCGCGCACGCCATGTCCGGATGCGCCGCTCCAGGGTCCTCCGGATACCGGGCGACAGATCCGAATGCCGGCGAAGCATCTCCTCAAATATGGCAACGGCCCGCAGGCCGGGAGCCGCCTGGAGAAGTGGGACAATCTCGGTGTCGAAGATCTCT
>NZ_JAHGAM010000008.1:0-274015 GCF_030248595.1 Vibrio sp. D417a
TATTTAGGACGGCACAAAGTCATAAGTAAAAGCCTCGTTATTTAACGGGGCTTTTTATTATCTATTATTCACATTTGGAACGAAAATAGTTACATTGTCACATTGAATTGAAATTAAAACAGAGTGAAATCGATTGCTTTTAAGCGGTTAGTTACGATTTTTATCGCAGAAACTTGATTGTAATTGTTTGTTTTATATTTAAAAATCTTATAAAGATATAGGTTTTTACTTATTACGTTCATTTTCATTGAATTACGATGAAAAACGGTAAATAATATTGTCCCGTTTATACGGGGCTTTTTTCTTTCGGAGGCACAATGCTTTACCGTCTAGCCAGAACTGGCTTTTTCCAACTCGATGCCGAGAAGGCACATGATCTTGCAATCAAGAACTTCCAACGCTTTAACGGCACACCACTTGATCTCTTTTACCGCCAACAGTTACCAACTCGTCCAGTTGAGTGTATGGGTCTAACATTCCGTAACCCTGTTGGTCTTGCGGCTGGTTTAGATAAAAACGGCGAATGTATTGAAGCATTTGATGCCATGGGCTTTGGCTTTGTCGAAGTCGGCACTGTAACGCCACGACCACAACCAGGTAATGATAAACCACGCTTATTCCGTTTAGTGGAAGCAGAAGGGATCATCAACCGCATGGGCTTTAATAACCTAGGCGTTGATAATTTGATCGAGAATGTTAAACGAGCAAAATTCAATTGTGTTCTCGGAATTAATATCGGTAAAAATAAAGATACGCCAATTGAGAAAGGGGCAGAGGACTACCTGATTTGTATGGAAAAAGTGTATGAGTATGCTGGCTATATTGCAGTAAACATCTCATCGCCAAACACTCCAGGTCTTCGTTCACTTCAATATGGTGAAGCGCTTGATGAACTGCTTTCCGAATTAAAAGCGAAACAAGCGGAGTTATCAGAGAAGTACAACAAGTATGTCCCGTTAGCATTAAAGATTGCGCCAGATTTAAGTGACGATGAAATCTGCCAAATCTGCGATTCTTTATTGAAAAACAATATAGATGGTGTGATCGCGACTAACACAACTTTGGATCGCACGATCGTAGAAGGGATGAGACACGCCAATGAGGCAGGTGGCTTGAGTGGTCGCCCTGTGCAATCACGCTCTACGGAGGTCGTACGTAAGCTTCATGAAAAGCTTGGAGACAAACTTCCAATTATCGGTGTTGGTGGTGTAGATTCCTATGTTGCGGCCAAAGAAAAGATCATGGCAGGCGCTAAACTTGTTCAAGTCTACACTGGCTTTATTTACCACGGCCCAGGTCTCGTACGTAATATTGTTAAGAATCTTTAACATATACATCAAAAACTACTGAAAAATCAGTACCTGTTACATAAAAAAGAGGACTTTGTTTCCTCTTTTTTTTTATCCGTTCGTTTGTAGAATTTAAAAATCACGAGTAGGTAATTAAGCGTCTTACCTCTTTACCACTGATTTAACTAGTCAAGAGAGAACGGAATAATGCTTAAACCCAGCGACAAATGGAATTGGTATTTTGACGAGCAAAAAGCTTGCTTAATGCTGGATCTGGGGGAGGAAATGATTTTCCAAACCAATCTATCCCGAAAATTGTTGGTTAACTGTGCCTTCTCAAACAGTGAATTTACCGTTGATGACGCCAGCGCATTTCAAACGTTTAATGAGCGCATTCGCTGTCTCGATATCAGTGAATATCGCCAAGCTGAATTAACACTGTATTGTGTTGCTGCAAAGCGTTTTCATAAACCTGTACAGCCTAAGAGCTGGTTCTTCGATGCACAGTCCTCTGATTATGAACCTCAAGAAGGGGACATGGTCTTCCTCACAAATCAATATTCTGATGGTATGTTCATCGTTCTAGAACCAGGCGAAACATCGAGCTTATGTGCTTATGTTAACCAAGAAGCCTTTGTTCTTGATGGCAATAAGGCGCTTCAATTTGGGCAGCCGATTAAAGTAATGCATGATCGCATGGCTTGTGCAAACCACCTCTTTGCAATGACCCCTATGGCAATGGTGGGTTAAAGCTGTTTAATTTTTCTTTATTTCGTTCCTTTGTTTGCCTTAATCGACCTTACTGGGTCGATTTTTTTTGTCCTTTCCTCTGACACTCCAATCCGAAAGACCATGAAACTGTTTGTTTTCTATGCATGCAAACATGAAGCTGGTCACTTTTATTTTACTTATTTCAATTTGATTACTCCTTTAATTAGGCAACCTAGCGCCTAAAACAACCCTATTTATTCCCCTATAAAGGGCATTTGTAAGTAATTTACATCAACCAATCCAAACTGGTGTATACCAAAATGCATGTAAATAAGTATTCACTTCTTCTAAAGGAAACAAAATACGTTCATAAATGAAAAACATTCAAACTAAAGATGTTGAAAGTTTTAGATCATTTGAGTGGTGATGATTTGAACTAACGGGTGGGAAAATACCTTTAAAAACGAGGCATTGATCGTAAAGTCAGGTATAATTGAAGCCATTTTTTATCAGCGAAAGAACACTATGAATCAATATCTCGCGGTAACTTCAAATGGCATGGAAAATTTGCTTGTTGAAGAACTGACTAAACTAGGCATTGAAAATGCGAAACCAGTACAGGCAGGCGTAAAATTTAAAGCGACAAACGAACAGGTTTATCGCTGTTGTTTGTGGAGCCGTTTAGCGTCTCGATTTGTACGTGTTTTATCTGAGTTCACGTGTAACAACGACATGGACTTGTATCTATCCACTTCCACTATTAACTGGGTTAACCAATTTCATAGCTCTAAACGCTTTGTTGTGGACTTTAACGGCACAAACCGTGAGATTAGAAATAGCCAATACGGGGCTATGAAGGTCAAAGATGGCATCGTAGATTGCTTTGAGAACAAAGGCTTGCCACGTCCTAATATCAGCAAAGAACGCCCAGATATTCGTATTCACGTTCGTTTGCATAAAGATAAAGCGTTGCTTGGGGTAGACATGGTAGGTAGTGGTCTTCATCAGCGTGGTTATCGACCAGAATCGGGTCGTGCGCCATTACGTGAAACGCTTGCTTCTGCGATTATCATGCGTTGTGGCTGGGATGGGCATCAACCATTACTCGATCCAATGTGTGGTTCTGGTACTTTGCTTATTGAAGCGGCAATGATGGCAGCCAACATGGCACCTGGCGTTAAGCGCAAACAATGGGGCTTCGAAGTTTTGGAAGACTTTGAACCGGAGACCTGGGCTGAGATTAAATCAGAGGCTAATGTTCAAGCTAGACGAGGTGTCAAGAAAGTTGACGCTAAGTTTTTTGGATTCGATAACGACCCCAAAGTATTAAAAGTCGCTCAAGAAAACGCCCGCAGAGCAGGTGTTGAAGAGTTGATTGAGTTTGCGCAAGGTGATGCTGCAACTATTACTCGTCCCGCAGGATTTGAACACGGTGTTATCGTTTCAAACCCACCTTACGGTGAGCGTCTAGGAACTGAGCCGGGGCTGATTGCGCTCTATACCGCGTTCGGTGGACAGCTAAAATCTGAGTTTGGCGGATGTAAAGCATCTATCTTCTCTAGCTCAGACGAGCTCTTGAGTTGCCTTCGTATGCGCGCTGATAAACAGTTTAAATTGAACAATGGTGCGTTACCGTGTCACCAAAAGAACTACAGCATTGCCGAGCGCAGCGCTGATGAAGTGAAAGGTGCAGATACTAACGTTCAAATCGCACCAGACTTCTCAAACCGTTTGAAGAAAAACATTGGCAAGATTGGCAAGTGGGCGCGTAAAGAGAAACTAGACTGCTATCGTATCTACGATGCAGACCTTCCAGAATACAACGTAGCGATCGACGTGTACGGCGATCAAATTGTGATTCAAGAGTACGCAGCACCTAAGAACATCCCTGAAGAAAAAGCCAAGCGTCGTCTAACGGACATTATCCGTGCGACGATTCAGGTGACCGGTGTCGAAGCGAACAAAGTTGTACTGAAAGTTCGTGAGAAGCAGAAAGGTCGAAGCCAGTACCAAAAATTAGGTCAGGTATCAGAGACGCTCGAAGTAAACGAGTACGGTGTGAAGCTGATCGTTAACCTTCATGACTACCTAGACACAGGCCTGTTCTTGGATCATAAGATCACTCGTCGTCGTCTTGGCGAAATGGCACAGGGTAAAGATTTCCTTAACTTGTTTGCTTACACTGGTAGTGCAACAGTGCACGCTGCAGTTGGTGGGGCGCGTTCCACTACAACTGTCGATATGTCAAACACCTACTTGAACTGGGCGAAAGACAATATGCAGCTTAATGGCTGTGTAGGGCGCCAACATAAATATGAACAAGCGGACTGTTTGCAATGGCTAGAAAACGCAAAAGGTGAGTACGACTTGATCTTTATTGACCCACCTACGTTCTCTAACTCTAAGCGTATGGAAACATCATTCGATGTACAACGTGACCACATTAAGCTGATGAAGAACCTCAAACGTTTACTGAGAAGTGAAGGCACAATCGTATTTTCAAATAACAAACGTCATTTCAAGATGGATGAAGAATCACTCGCTGAATTGGGTTTGAAGGCTCAGAATATTTCTTCTCAAACGTTACCATTAGATTTTGCGCGTAATAAACAGATTCATAACTGTTGGCTAGTAACGCACGCGTAGTATAAACAAAAGGATTAATACGTGCTGATATTGTATAGCACGGAGGGATGCCATCTTTGTGAGATGGCATTTGCTCTAGTAGACCAAGTCGGTTTGGCCGAGCAAACAGATATCATTGATATTGCGTTCGATGATGTACTATTTTCTCGTTACGGCGTCACAATACCCGTATTAAAATATCAAGATTCTGAGTTGAACTGGCCGTTTGACTTAGAACAACTCACACATTGGTTGGATAATAATGGCATTACTTACCATTCATAACGCACAACTTGCATTTGGTGACCACCCATTGCTAGACAAAGCGGAGTTCGCTCTTCAAGAAAACGAACGCGTTTGTTTAGTTGGTCGTAACGGAGCAGGTAAGTCCACGTTAATGAAAGTGCTTGCCGGCGACATTTTGTTGGATGATGGCAAGATTCAAATAACTCAAGACGTAGTAGTTTCTCGGCTTGAACAAGATCCACCGCGCAATCAAGAGGGTACGGTTTACGAATACGTATCTGGCGGTTTGGCTGAAATCGGCGAACAATTGAAGATCTATCACGATCTTCTCGATCTTGTTGCTCAAGACCCAAGTGAGAAGAACATTAACCGTTTGGCGAAAGTTCAAGAGCAACTTGATCATTCTAACGCTTGGCGCTTTGATGACCGTGTTAAGAACGTACTTGGCGCTTTAAAACTAAGCCCAGAAACCAAACTGACCGATCTATCCGGTGGCTGGCAACGTAAAGCTGCTTTAGCTCGTGCGCTGGTTTGTGATCCTGATGTATTGCTTCTTGATGAACCAACAAACCATCTCGATGTGACAACGATCGAATGGTTAGAGAACTTCTTAAAAGACTTCAAAGGCTCGATCATCTTTATTTCTCACGACCGTGCATTCATCAAGTCGATGGCGACACGCATCGTTGACTTAGATCGCGGTCAATTAGCTTCTTTCCCTGGTAATTACGAACAGTATTTGAATGACAAAGAAGAAATGCTTCGCGTCGAAGAAATGCAAAATGCTGAGTTCGATAAGAAACTAGCGCAGGAAGAAGTGTGGATTCGTCAAGGCATTAAAGCACGTCGTACTCGTAATGAAGGCCGTGTTCGAGCCCTTAAAAAACTTCGTGAAGAGCGTCGTGACCGTCGTGAAGTTCAAGGTAAAGTTAACCTAAACATCGATGATGCTTCTCGTTCAGGTAAGATTGTATTTGAAGCAGAAAATGTATCTTTTGCTTACGAAGGCAAGACAATTGTCGACGACTTTAGCTTTAACATCATGCGTGGTGACCGTATTGCACTTATCGGACCAAATGGCTGCGGTAAGAGTACGGTACTTAAATTGCTACTAGGGCAATTGGAAGCGCAGTCTGGTCGTTTACACTGCGGAACAAAATTAGAAGTCGCGTACTTTGATCAGTACCGAGAGATTTTGGATCCAGAAAAGACAGTGATCGATAACTTAGCGGATGGGAAACAAGAAGTAATGGTTGGGGGACGTCAGCGTCATGCGCTGAGTTATCTCCAAGACTTCTTATTTGCACCTAAGCGCGCCAGAACCCCGGTTAAGGCACTTTCCGGTGGTGAGAAAAACCGATTATTGCTAGCCCGTATCTTGTTGAAACCAAACAACTTACTTATTCTTGATGAACCAACTAACGATTTGGATATCGAAACGTTGGAACTTTTAGAAGAAATGCTTGCCAATTATCAGGGTACATTATTGTTAGTGAGTCACGACCGTGAGTTCGTAGACAACACAGTAACAACCAGCTGGATTTTTGAGGGTAACGGTATAATCGAAGAGTTCGTTGGTGGTTATCATGATGCTAAACAGCAGCGTGACCAAGTTCTTGCTTCGCGCAGTCAGGTTGAAAAACCAACGAAGAAAGAGAAAGTGGTTGAGGAAACTCCCAAAACTACGCAACCTAAGAACAATTCGAAGAAGTTATCGTATAAGCTGCAAAGAGAATTAGAGGCTCTACCAGCTAAACTTGAACAATTAGAGTCGGATATCGAGAGCCTTCAGGAGCAAGTGAACGATCCAGAGTTCTTTGCTAAACCTGTAGAGCAAACTCAGCCGGTATTGGAACAGCTTGCTGCACTAGAGCAGGAGTTGGAAATCGCATTCGAGAGATGGGAAGAACTCGAAGCAATGCAACAGGATAGTTAAGAATTCAATGAATTGTAGTAATAAATTCAAATTGACCGCCATTGCAATGATGGTTGGTACCACAATGAACGCACAGGCGGCATTGTATCAAGTTGTTGAGGTTTCACCTCAGGATCATGGTTCAAACGGTGACTACCAAACGGCTTACGGGGTTGCAATTCAACAGGGCGATGCAGGTACAGATCCTTCAACAGGTTCACCTTTCGCTTTAGGCTGCTTTGATGCAGCAGCAAACTGCACGCCAGAGCAGTTTAAACTTGCAATGGAAACTCGCACTACACCGATTTCAGCGACACAAGCCGTGGATGGGAACAGCTATCGTGAAGAAATCCCATTCGGATTAGACGCTGGCTTTTATTACATCCAAGAACTCAAAGACTTTGAGCGTTACTGTTACAACCAGCTTCGCTATTCCACCTGTGACTCTTGGGCTTCAGTAAACTGGACGCCGTGGAACAAAGAACGTAGTAAAGACTTTACTTCTAATGCGTTAGCGTTCATAGAAGAAGATTCTGCTGCTTATAAAAATGAATATAACAATGTTATCAACCAGCTTACCGAGGATGGTGCAGCTGTCGGTAATCAGAGTAAAGTTAGCACAGAAAATACTTCTACATTAGAAACACGAAATACCGTAGTTGCACCAGTAGAGCCAAATATTCTTACTGGCGATGGTGACGCAAGTGTTGTGCAAAGCCATGCTTGGAGCACAGACGGCAATTTTACTGTTGGCAGTGTTTCTCGAACAGCAAGCAATACCAATGGATCTCACCACACATCAAAAGCAGCGATTTGGGATCAAAGCGGAACCGTCAGTGAATTGGCTTGGCCAAGTGGCACATCTAAAGATGGAGAAAGGTTAGCTCAAGGGAGCATGCGTGACCTGATCACTGATGGAACTACGGTCTATGGCGTAGGTTACAACACTTACAGTGATGATAACTACCTGAATGCGACTGTTTTTGTTGGAACTCTAGAAGCCGAAGGTAGCGTTGAAAACGCAACTTGGAAAAATAAAGTTGTTGTAGGAGCTAGACAGCGCGAAGGTGATGATACGGTTCATACAAACTCACGATTAACCGACGTTAACTCTAATTTTGTTGCTATTGGTGAAGCGAAACGTTCGGGCGGATACTTAATGCCAACGGGCTCTGCTCCGAATCGTCTCTTTATCGTAGATGATGTTCGTAAGGATTCTATTAGCGCTTTTTACCCAACTACTGGCATTTTCTTTAGCGGTGCGGGCGGTAAGATGGGCGGTATCAACTCTTACAATGAGATCGTCGGGCAACTTGATGCAGAAACGACTCGTGAAGACGATGGCAAGCCACGTCGTAAGCGCGGTTTTATCTATCCATATAGCCTAGGTGGCGAGACTAGTGAACGTGCTGCAACATTGTTTAATGGAAAAGCTTGGTTCCTAGACAGTTTGACTAATGGCGGTGATTACTCTGAACAAAACAATCAGTTTCGTATTATCGATGCAACTGATATCAATGATGCAGGTGTGATCTCTGGTACTGCTATGAAATGTGCAGGTGGTTATAGCACAACAGCAAACAATGCGACATGTAGCTCTGAAGAGCAAATTGTAGCCGTCAAACTAGTACCTATTGCTGACGCAACGAAGGACGACATCGTATCTCGAAGCATTGACTCAACGACGACAGAGCGTCAAGGTGCAGGTCTTGGTTGGTTAGCTTTGACCATGCTTGGATTGTTTGGGTTCCGTAGAAAATAGTTAAAAATCGTCAGTAATTTTTAAATCAAGCAGAGGCTCACACATTTGAGTCTCTGCTTTTTTTATGCCTTGAGAAATTGCCTACTTTGATCGATTCTTATAAGTGGAGTCATAAAAACTCCATCAAAGTTTCACAATAACAGCTGTACGTTAGTAAATGGACCTGTATGAGGAATTAACTATGAAGAGACAAAAGCGTGATCGCCTAGAACGAGCTCAATCTCAAGGCTACAAAGCTGGGTTGAATGGAAGGTCTCAAGAGGCTTGCCCATATCAACAAGTTGATGCTCGGTCGTATTGGTTAGGTGGTTGGCGTGATGCCAGAGATGAAAGACAATCTGGTCTCTACAAATAAACTCTCCACATACAAAAAGAAGGATTCGAAAGGGCTCTACGGAGCCTTTTCTACATTATAGGGACATAGGGAAGTAGGTTAACACTCGATAACAAAAAGGCTCCTAAATAGGAGCCTTAATAAATCGATTAAAATCGTGATTAGAAGCTTGAAGTGTCTTGGAACAAGCCAACTTTCAAATCTTTTGCTACGTAGATTTCTTTGCCGTCCACACATACTCGACCGTCGGCCAAACCCATCACAAGTTTACGGTTTACAACGCGTTTCATGTGGATTTCGTACGTCACTTTTTTCGCTGTTGGCAGGATCTGACCTGTAAACTTCACTTCGCCAACACCCAGAGCACGACCTTTTCCTTTGCCACCAACCCAGCCAAGGAAGAAACCAACAAGTTGCCACATCGCATCAAGGCCAAGACAACCCGGCATTACAGGGTCGCCAGGGAAGTGGCAGTCAAAGAACCACAAATCTGGAGTAATATCCAATTCCGCCAAGATCAAACCTTTACCAAAATCGCCTTCAGTCTCAGACATTTTAGTAACACGATCCATCATTAGCATGTTTGGCGCAGGAAGCTGAGGGTAACCAGGCCCAAACAGTTCGCCTTGGCTAGAAGCAAGTAGATCGTCACGGTTATAAGAATCACGTTTGTTTTGCATTATCAATTACTCCAATTTTTGATAGCTGCATCTTAGTGAACACGTGTACGCTAAACAACTCCGATCAGTACTAGACAAACCAGTTTTTGATGCGCTGCACAATTCCTTCTGGATGCTCATGTCTTTCAAAGTTTTCAATACGTTCCGCTATTTTGCCAATAATGCTATCGTCTTCACCTCTAAAAGGTTTATTCATTACAATCGGAATAGCTTCATCTACGGTAGAAACGGACCAAATATGGAACTCACCATTTTTAATGCTTTCTATTACATCTTTATGTAATGCAAGGTGTTTAAGGTTTGATTTTGGCATCACAACACCTTGATTTCCTGTAAAACCTTGATGTTTACAAACCTGATAAAAGCCTTCAATTTTTTCGTTCAAGCCACCGACGGCTTGCACTCGACCAAACTGATCAACAGCTCCTGTAACCGCAACTTGTTGATTAATTGGAGATTCAGATAAAGCACTTACCAAGCAACAAAGTTCTGCAAGAGATGCGCTGTCACCATCAACTTCACTATAAGACTGTTCAAATACGATGGAGGCTGAGTAAGGCAGTGGTTCATCCAGTTTCAGAGCAGAGCTCAAGAAAGCTTGCATAATCATCATGCCTTTTGCATGTAGATTGCCTCCAAGCTCAGCTTTGCGCTCAACATCGGAAACATCGCCATCACCAAAATGAATTACACAAGATATTCGTGCAGGCTCACCATAGCTGACAGGGTGCCCAGCCATATCAATAACGGTTAGGCCATTGATTTGACCAACTTGTTCCCCAGTTGTCTCAATGATGACTTGGCCATCTAAAATATCGTACACGGCACGCTGAGGAAGGTAAGATTCTCGGTAATACTTGTCGTCAATCGCTTTATCTAACGACTTGTAATCTAATGCGTGACCATCACTGAACTGGCTGGCAAGCGTTAGAAGTTGAGAGTGCCACATTACTCCTAAAGGCAGATAATGTTGATCTTCAGTAAATCTCATACCGGCTAGCAACAATCTTCTAAAACCACATTCAGTTAAGTGAGGCAGCTGATATTGAGAACATATCCAGTTCACTAAACCAAAGTAATCTGTCAAATTCTGCCCTGACAGATGAATATCTTCTTCAACTTCCGTATACATGGCAAAGCCAGAACAGAAGTCTTCATCGATGTATTCTAGCTCTGCTAACTGACTTCTTTCTCCTGTTACAATCAGTTTTACATCATAAGCTTTAGCTTGCGGTACTGAAGTAGGTAAACGAGTAGGGCTTAGGTTCAGTGGTTCGATAAGGTTTTGTTGAATTGCAGACTTTATATTTGGCCAAAGTCCTGGGTTAGCCAAAATTAGATTAGCCGGTACAATTAAGTAACCGTTATCTGCCTGTGAAATTAAACCAGGTTGGAAGGCAATATCACCACTTACATCAACACTGTAACGGTCAAATAAACGTTTGGCATCAAGTGATTCCGAAAAAACTATCGCAGCGTTAGACTGGCTCTGAAGAGCTTTACTGATGAACTCTCTATATACAGAATTATCTACGCAGTTAATGAGTAGTACTCGCGTCAATCCGGAAATTTTTGAAAAACGAGATATCGTTGCCGACATTCTCGGTTGGAGATCAGTAAAAGACTTCTTTGGTAACGAAGGTGCAGACTTTAAAAGTGCTTCGTACTGCTCAAGTGAAGGTGTTACGTCTTGCCAATTAAGTTGGTTCATTAAAATTCATCGTAATTCAATCTTGCCGACATTATAACGAAACGGACTATAACACCCTAGCACCAATTTGGTTTGCTCTCGGCATTCAACTCTCAATGAACAATACTTAGACAAATGAGTGATCAACATCGATACTTCTAAGAGTTTTATTTGCCCAAGTAAACCATCTGGGTTACGCTGTCACTAGGTTATGTTTATGGGTCGGAACAAATGAAATATCAACAGCTTGAGAATCTAGAATGTGGGTGGAAATGGAAGTATCTCATCAAAAAATGGAAAGATGGTGAAGCGATTACCCGACATATTGATACAAGCGAAGCAGATGCAGCGGTCGCAGAACTAAAACGCCTTGAACACGAGCCTACACTTGTCTTGGCTTGGATAGAAAACCACATGTCAGAAGAGTTAGATAATAAACTCAAGCAGGCTATCCGAGCGAAACGGAAACGTCACTTCAATGCAGAGCAAGTCCATACAAAGAAGAAATCCATTGATTTAGATTACCGAGTTTGGGAAAAGCTTTCTAGTAGAGCGAATGAACTTGGTTGTACGTTATCTGACGCAATTGAATATTTGCTTTCCGAAGCGTCGAGAAGTGAAAAAGCGAGTCAAAAAGTTACCTCAATTAAAGAGGATTTGAGTAAATTGCTATCTAGCTAGGATAGGGAGTGCCAAATGTTATATGTAATCTTAATTGCAGCCATCGTGATCTTTTGGTTGATCGCAGTCGATAGGCCGGTGTTAAAAGTAAAGTTCGATAATGGCCATATTAGTAACGTAAAAGGGCATCTACCTCCTTCTTTCAAACACAACTTACAGGATATTAGTGAGCATAACCCGTTTACTGGTGAAATGAAGGTGTATAGCCAACGAACAGGAATGCGCTTAAGCTTTTCCAAAGGCATTCCCAAAAAAGTTCAACAGAGGATTCGTAACGTTTTTCCGCACCAGGGCTTCAAAGCAAACAAAGGCAAGAAGCGCGCTTAATTACATATCAGTTACTTCATCATGTTAAATGGGACGCAATGTGGCGTCCCATTTTCGTATCTACAGAAAAATTACTTATCATCGAACAATCAACAACATAAACGGACCAAAACGATGAGATACGTTGTAACTTTAATGATATTGATCTTTGCAAGTAATTCAGTTTTTGCTGACGATTCAGAAACGAACCTGTTGGCTAAAAAGATTAAGACTAAGCTTCAAAAGAAAGTAGACAATAAGTTTGATGGCTATCAAGGTTATTGTGACGTCATGATAGAAATGGAGCACAAAAGTAAAAACGCAGTAATAAAAAGAGTAACCAGTAGTGGTGACCAAAAAGTGTGTAGGTACGTTAAGTCCAACTTGAAGAAAGGAAAACGCTATCGTTACAAATTCCCCGAAAAGTACATTCGCCTCCATATAACCACAGGCTTATAAATGTTTCAGAACGCCTTGATTAAGAGCGAGTGAACTGAGCTCGTGATTTTTGGCAGATTTCGTTGCGGAGCGATTAGAGCGTTTAGCTGATTTTTGCTGTTGTACGAGGCGAGTATGAAAGGCTTTTTTGTTTGGTAGCGCTTAAGTTAGTAATCGTGATGCCATTGAATGGCAAATTCAGTGAGTTGGCCATTATCACCATACATAGATTGATTCAGGTACTTACGGAAGAACACGCCAGTAAGTCGAGGACTACGCGCGCATCAATTTTCAATAAGAGATTTGATTTGCTTCGTAAGCATAACCACAAACCAAACTAGCGATTGCAAGTCCACAGGAACCTCGGTTAAAGCTTCAAAAGAAAACAATGTTGTTAATCTTAGGAGGACATTTTAAAGTAGCTAAAACCGGACATTATTGCTTGGAGATCTCACCCCTTGGTGCGCATTATATCTGCTTATGTTGAATACGATTGCATATGCGTATCCTATAAAATGTCTCTCTTTTGAGGGACAATTCAATGAAGTATCACGAAATGACTAAAAACTATATTTTTCGTGAATTTGAATGTGGTTTATCCGTCGAACAAGCTGCTGAACTTTGTTTAAAAACTGTGAGAACAGTCAAAGAATGGGATAAGGGGAAAACTATTCCGCCGGAGTGTAAACGGCTCATGAGAATGACAAAGGGAAGGGAACTAAGCCCATCAAACCAATGGGAGCACTTCAAAATGCATTACGACAGGTTGGAGTTACCGACTGGGCAACTTGTTACAGCTCAACAAGTTTTAACAGGAATAGCTTTACTAGAGATTGGGGCGTTGACGGACTTAGAGGCAGCAGGGCAAGTTTTGAAGTACGCAAGGGCTCTTAAGGGGATTATGTCTTAAAAAAATCCCCCCTAACAAAGGGGGGAATAAAACTAAGGCTGGAATAGGCTTTTGACTTCACGGAGCTTTTCTGAAGTTTCTAATGCTTTGTTAATAACTTCTTCAGTAAACAACTTTTCGTAGCTTCTCTTATCTGTTGAAGAACCAGATAACTTCGGTTGCATGAGGCTCTTGCATGATTCATTTGTTGCTGGATGAGGAAGTTTCAGCCCCAAGATCTCAATCATTAGGGCTTCAATGCAAGGGTTAATCCCGACTAATTTAATCCCGCATTTTTCACAGTCTTTTACTTGGCTTTTATCCCAATCAAGATCGAGATCCAGCAAAGCTGCAACTTGCATATTTTTAGCCGTAGCGTTGTAAGTCCCTATAGCATCGCCGATAATATTATTAGGACCTTTTCCATGTGCTGTTTTAATTGTGATTTTTATTTTTTCATGATTAAAAAACTGGCGAAGGTGTGAAAGAAATGCTTTTTCCGTAGGACCTTCTCCAACGATTGTTCTTTGTAATCTTTGGTGACGAGTTGGTTTTTGTTGTTTTTTTCTTGCCATTTAAATCCCTTATTCAAAATTTGGCACGCCACCGAGAACACCGGAAATATATTTTGCGTATAAGTTATCTCTATCACGAATGCCTTCTATTTCGTCAATGCGCCAAACCTCCGACTTGTTATCTACCTTTTCAACCAAATGAACATGCTGTTTTCTTAGTACGTCTAACACTTGGGGTGTATGAGTCGTAAATAACAATTGAGCATTACTTATATTTTCGGATTCATGTTTGAACATTTCTAAAAGTTGCAGCGTCAATAGTGGATTAAAGTCATTATCAAACTCATCCAAGACTGCTAGGCCACCTTGATCTAATTTAGAGGCAATCATTGTTGCCATTATATAAGCTGATTGAGTACCGTTTGATTGCATCCAAAGAGGAAGTCTATGCTCAACACCATCACATTCATGTATGAATGTTGGTAGCTTTTTCATAGATACATCACCAGTAGTGTCATTAATAACTTCTTTCTCCTCAATTATTATATCCTTAATACCGATATCAAAAGACGTAATAAGAGACTTAACTTTATCAAAAAGTTCTGGATCACTTTCTAAAACTTCAGTGACATTGTCTGGAGAAGATAACTCGTTTCTACCATTAAGAAATAGGTTAGTCGTAGTTAAACTAAAATAAGAACTAACTAACTGAACATCAGTTGTACCATTTTCTTTTAATGCATCATCGTCTACAAGTCGACTTATATAAGATATTAATGAGCAATTATCTGGACATTTTGACACTATAGTTGCACTTACAGGGAAATCATGACCTCGCTTGTAAGTATATTTCTCAGTCTCTGAATTGTACTCTCTCAAAAATACACGATTGAACAACTTCGTTTCATGATTTTTATATTTCAGTTCTTCGTATAGAACTCGTTTCCTTGTAACAATGAAGCTATAACGATACTCAAAGTCCATATCCATGTTTGCATCGTTATGTCTTTTAGGCACAACAAATTCAACCTCAAACTCGAATGGCTCCTCTTTTGAAGAAAAATGAGTAATGATAGGAATAAGTTGCTTGGCATCCATCTTCTTGAAAGAATTTGTGACAAACCAAGCTGCAAACGACAATGGTTTCAACAAGTTTGATTTACCTGCGCCATTTGCTCCGAAAACACACATAACTTTAGAAATACGTGAATTGTACTGTGTTTCATAATCGAAGTATGAATGAGCGGCTTTTTTTGAAACTTCTAGGTCTACGAAAGTATCATCGTAGTAGGACTGGAAGTTCTTAAAACGATAATTTTTTATCATTTAACTACCTTTGTGACGTTTTTTTGTCTCTAATTGGCTCTAATGTAGTCTTGCAAGCAGTGTTAGTAAAGCGAATAGGCTTTTTTTTTACATAAATTTTGTAAATGGGAGCAAAGTATACAACTGTGACCATAATTAGGTATGGCGATTTTGGGCAGAGGTAAACTAGAGGGGCTTGTTGTCGAGGAATTTACCCCCGTAATACATTACGGGGGCGCATAAAAGCTGATTTCAATAACACACCGAACAAAAACGATATGCTACCATGCACTCATTTTTTTATGAGTGAGGAACGGAAAGTGCCTGAATTACTGATACTTATATCCTTAGCGTGTATTGTGTATCTATTCACAAAAAAGAGTAAGAAACCTAAACATAGGCTTAACGAATGGGAACAAGGTGCAGCAGTTAGAAGACCGAACAGCATACATTCTTTTGAACCTAAAGTTGTAGAACAGAACCCAAAGATAGTCGAAGTACCTTTTCCAAACACCAACAATAAGACCAATTCTGTACCTCACAAGAAAAGTACATATTTGGCCACCAAGACAGAGCGCAGATTCTATAAAGTGTTGCAGGAGCTTATACCTGATGAATACGTGATTCATAGCCAAGTTTCATTGATGGCGTTAGTTCAACCGACCAACTTTAAAGACAATTCTCGAACTTGGGCGAAAAGAATGGACTACGTGATAACGGATAGAGACACAAAAGTATTGGCGGTGATAGAGCTAGATGATTCATCTCATAGGCAGAAGAAGAGACAAGAACGAGACATATACGTAAACAATGCACTTAACGGACACCATCCGTTGCTTAGGTTTGAAGCTAGAAGTTCTTATGACAAAACACATATCGCAACCGTATTAGAACGTGACACGATAATAAAGTGTAGAGAATTGGAAAGCGTATTACAGTACAGCTAAAGCAGAGCCGAACAGCAATTGTTCGGCTTTCTTTCTAACTCAAAGTATCGTGGTTCTTATCGTTACTTTAAGCTCTTTATCTACCGTATTGGTCTTTTCTGACCGGAATAGAGCACCAAGCAAAGGCACATCCATCAAGACAGGTACACCGCTTACCGAGTCGCGCTGTTCTTGGGAAATCAAGCCCCCTAAAGAGATCGTTTGGCGGTCTTTGACCTTGACCACGGTTTGCAGTGTTCGCGTATTGGTAATGATGTCGGATGCGATAGAGGAATCCGTCACCGAGTCGGATTTTTGCATTATCTGAAGCACAACATGATCACCAATCACATGAGGCACTACCTCAAGTGACACACCCACATCCTTACGCTCAATTTGCTGGACTCGATTACCGCCGTCAGTTACCTCAGACGAAGTAAGGAACGGCACGTTCTGACCAACCGTGATGTAACCGCGCTCCCTGTCCATAATGAACATGTTTGGACGCGATAAGAGCTTAGTATTCTGATTCTTTGATACGGCTTTGATAAGCGCGTTAAAATCACCGCCCTCATAGAACAGCAGGTTATCAACGGCTTTCTTGATTGCGGTCGGTTGCGAAACAAAGCCAGCTTCACTCAGTGCCAAGTCCATATTCACACCGACTTCTTGAGAATCACCGAGCTCAGTTTCGGTAATCACCGCCTCGATAAAGACTTGCTTTTGTGGTCTATCAATCCCTTTGATGAGCACATCAATGTGCTTCAATTGGTTCTCAGAGCCAGTCACGATAATGCTGTTTGTAGTCGGCAGTACCTCAACCTTGTAATTCTTAATCGCTTTGTTGCTCAGTGTTTGATTCTGAGTTGCAGCAAGCATCGAGGAAATCAAATCAACGACCTTGGTATTTCGGACATTCTCAAAGAAGTACAACTTCACTTGAGAGGGTTCGAACGTCTCCACTTTGTTCGCGTCAGCAATGATGGTAAAAACGCCGTGGTCATGAGTAAGCTCGTAACCATGCGCACGAAGTACCGAAAGGAAAAAGGCAGGATAGTCCTCATCTTTCAAATCCGGTGCGGTAAAGCTGACCTCACCAGTGACACCATGACCGAGCACAACTGTGTTTCCAGTGTGAACCGAGAACCACGATGCAAAGTCTCCAATCGGTGTGTTCTTTGCCTCAAAAGGTGCAGAGCTTGCGGCAAAAGAAGTCGAGCTGAGCAGGGTGCACGCGAGCAATAAAGCGGCGATGCTGGATGTGGAAAAGTTGGAACAAGCCGTTGTTTGTTTCTCAACTTTACCACAGCGCATGATGAGTAATGAGCGCGCAAGCAGTGAGCCTCCGGCGCAATAAAATTCTTTTTGGTTTTTTGAAAGAAAAGCTGTGAGTTTTGCGATTATCCATGACATAAAGCGCACCTTTTTCCCTAGCACATGACTTTGAATGATTGACCGTTGCCACTCACCGTAATGGAGCAAGAGCCGTTAGATTGAGCCGTAAAGCCTTTTGCGTATAGTTGCGACGACGACAGACGTACATCGTCCTTAACCAACACAAAAGACGGGGCAACGTTTGGGGGATTCATTGACGATTCGATTCGATAGCCGTCGAGCAAGTCACTCAATGACTCACGAGGCACCGCTGTTTGAGCCGTTTCGGGTTCTGTCGACATGTTCGGCGTGCCAACTAAGGTGAACACCGCAAACGAGACGGCGACACCTGCCGCAAACACACTGAATCGAGAGTATTTACGGAGATAGATTTTCGTAATGCGCATGATATTTCTCAACGTATACGGGACAGTGTAACGTCCGTGGGTATAGTAGGGCGGCAATACTGAATAAACGCCGTCCTCATAGTTGTTTCTAAACATCTGCTTAGTGTCGTAAGAGCTGTATAAGTCTGTACCCCAGAGCATCCATTTATCGACGGTGAGCGAGTTTGCGTTATCACCATACTTCACGATGCCAACGTGCAACTTAGGCATTTTCAACTTGAGTTGACCAAGCGTCAGAACGGATACCGCAGTGGAGACGATAGGGACTTGAAGACGGTCTAAACGGCGACAAAACACGGTGTGTTCAGCCAGTGCGAGACGCGCTTGCTTATCAACAATCGAAATGTCTTGAACAATGAAAATGACATCCCATCCAAGCTTTCGAATATGCAAAAGGTGATCAATTAACTTTTGTCGATTCTTGTCGTTCCACGTGCGCGAGTTAAACCACGTTCCGCACTCATCGAGCACAATCAAGCCGTCTTTTTTGGTGTCATAGCTCTTGTTTGCCGAGCCAATCACCATCAAATCTTCTACCTGAGGCTTGTCCGGCAGACGATAAAGGCGAGTATTGCGCTTGTTGCGTCCAAGCATTTCTTTCAAGTTGATATCGAGGTTTGTCGCCACAGGCACACCGCGCATAAATGCCTCGCGAATCTTACCGACTGCCGTTAGTGTTTTACCTGAGCCGAGCTTACCCGTAACAAAGTAGACCGATGCCATTACGCCGCCCTCACAATCGCGTAGAACTTCCACTCCCACACCCAACGAAGCAGACGCGCAGAGTAAATCGCACTGACACAAGGCACGGCGTTATTAGGGATGAACATACCCGCTGCTTGTGACCACATTGGAGGCGCAACATAAGACAGACCCATTGCAAGGGTGTAAATTGCCAAGGTGAGGGTGACGGTCAAGCCGATTAGCAGCGTTAAAATGACCAAGTTAATCGTGACGTTTCGTGCTTTCGCAATGAAGAACCAACCAAATAACGCTGTCGCTATCTGAGAGATAAAGGCAACCAGAGCAGGGAGGCGCAACGCCGTCCCAATGGTGCTGACAATTGGTAATAGCTGAATCATTAGTAATATCTCCCCGAACCTGGCTTGTTACTTGGTACAGGCGTGACCTCAGTCAGCAGGATTTCAACAAGCGTCTTAATCGTGTAGATGTAAATCAGAATTGAGATGATCATTTTGAGTTTCTGCGAAAACTCACAAGAAATAGAAGCGCGACCACCGCCAAGCGTAGGCAAGGATAGATTCATGCAGGGCGTAGGCTTAGGTAACACACTCAAAAACGAATCCGATATGGCATTAATATGCCCCTCAGACTCCGCCGTCAGATTCTTCTCAATCAAATTGTTAGCCGCATCGGTCACGGTCTTTTCATAGGAATTCATCGCACCGGACACGGCTTTATCCGCTTGAGTCAGCACATCACCGACATAATCCGAACCTAAACCATGAGGGTTTTCACAATAGTTGTTTTCCTCGGTAGGCTCACAAGGCTTGAGGTCGTCGAGCTTATCCGATAGCTCTGCAAATCCATCAGCGTTAGTGGTTTGCAAATCATCGAGTCCCTTTACCACCTCACCAACAGAATTGGTGTTTCGATTGACCGCGGTCGTGATGTCACCGTTAGCTTGCTGAATCAGCGCCTTAGTGTTTTCGTAAATCTTGTTGTCGTTGATTTGCTGCTTCTGAATCGCTTGGGTGTTAGTCACCATTGACGCATTGAGCGCAATGATTTGGTTTTGAATATCAGCGCTCGATTGATTGAGGTCGACGTTGAGTGCGTTAAGTGCCTTGTTCACATCCGAGTTAAGCCCTTTAATCGCACTGACAACGCCCTTATCGGTTGATTCATCCGTGTCAGGGTCTTCGACTTCTGGCTCCGCGTCAGTGTCCGGTGGGTTAACCGTATTGGTTGAGCCGTCAGGCAGTACGCTAGGGTCTTCGATGTCGCTCGTTGGGTCGTCAGGGTCGTGAATTGGATCATCGGGAATAATAGGGGTGTCAGGACCATCTTTACCCCAAAACAGCGTACCACCCTCACACTGATTACCAGTGAATTGAAAATTACCGTGGCATCGAGTGTTTTGAGTGAACTCGCCGGAGTCGACATCGGTACAAAGCGTAGTGTCATTTGGAATACGCTCAAGTTCACAACGGGTTGCGCCAAAATCGCCATAACATGCCCCCGTAACTTGCTCACCATAAACATAAGCCGACCAGTGAAGTGATTGTTTGTCATCAATGGATTGCTTGAACTGACAGGCATCCATACAAGAACCGTCAGGGTTTTCGCCATATTCACAGACCGATTTACAACGTAAGGTTGAGGGATCAAATTCGCTATTTTCTGGACAACGAACCTCAGAATAAGAAAGACCGAGCCCATTATCACAAACCGTTTGATAGGGATCGCGAGCATTAGCATATGATGTCTTCTCAAATGTGCATGAGTCGAAATACCCAGTATCCAAAAAACAAGTATTCACCTTGTAAGGGTCAACCCAATCACCTTGAGAGCCACAACCCCTCATTTGCATATGACTAATACGTGCTTCTAAAGCATACGTATGACTACTAGCACATAGAATAATAAGGGCGATAAAAAAACGCAGATAGTGATTCATTGTATAAAACCAAGAAAAAAGGGAGCATGAGCCCCCTTATCCGTTGATTAGTGAGTATTGATGCCACTCACAAAGCCGTGGGGGGTGGTGTATAAAACAATCGTTAGAATTACGTTGCTTTGTTTGCACCTTTCTTGAATAGCTTGATGCCGATGAAGCCAACCGTTAGTGGAACAGCGATTGTCCAAGTAGAGGCGAGCATGTCAGTAACAAACGTGCTTAAATCAGCGAATGCTTGCGCTGCCTGATCTGGCAATGCTGCATGTGCTCCAGATGCAGCCATGAGAAGTGCACCACCAAATGTCGCACGTTTTGTTGTTACTACTGCGCCAGACTTAGCCATTGCTGCGCGTACTTTGCTTTGCTTTTCCATAGTCTTATTTCCTATGTGTTGTTTATGAAGAAGTTGAAACCTCAGCCGCTTTCTTGAATCCAAGAATGTGGAAACCAATCGAGAAGCCAAGGATAAATGCTGCCCCAAAACAGCCGAGCATGAACTCTATTGACAGCATTTATCTTTGCCCTCCGACCATCCAACCGAGCGCAACTAACAAGAAGCAAATGCCTAAGAACACCATCAACTGAAAGTTATCGAGTCGAGCCATTAGCTCTGAAAATTGCGTCTCGGTCATGATTTAGCCCTTACTTCTCGTTTAATTGAGGTAGGGCGTAGAGGTGGAAACCGTCGATAGAGACGTGTTTACCCTCATCGTTACCAAAGCTGAATTTCTTGTGTTCCACATCAAACATCATGCGATTGCCCACACAGCGCTTGAGTAGTTCGCCAGCCTTGCCGTTTTCCCAAAGCTCAGGAGACACGCGCACTTCAATAGTGTCTGTCGGGTTGGTCGTAATGAGACGCAGCTTGCCGTTTTGCTTTTGTTCGCCGTTACGGTCTGTTTTGGTTTCTTGAACGATGTCCGAAGCATCTAGAATTAAACCTTCCATTCTCATAGTGTTTTGCCCTTATTTTTACGTTGTTGGTTAGTTGAAAATTGAAATGACAGTTATTGACACAAGTCCAAGGGAAATTAATGCATCATGTCGGGCGGGGCTGCGCCCACCCAACACGACGCATTAATTTCCTGAGGGTCGGTGAGCAACAGCGCTTCCATTTCGTCATAGAGCGCTAGGTGTTTTTCGTATTGCTCGTAAAGGTCGTCATACATACGCTCGTATTCTTTTTCACGTTCTAGCGCGTCGAAGTAATCGACCACGTTAGACATGATGCCTTGTTGAGCACGGATGAATTGTTGCTTGTTCTCGGTCTTCCAAGTACGGAAGCGAGTCGCGATAAAAATCTTATGGAACATCAAGCCATTCAAACGTGCTTGAGCCATATCACCGTAGCGAGTCGATGAGTATTCACCGCCCGAAGCAATCAGTTTTTCGATAGAGGTTGAAACGGAATATTCCGCTTTTACTGGTTGGTCTTTGCGCTTAACAAACACGCCGCCCATTGCGTAACAAAACGCTTTCCAGTCGCCCTCATCAGCAGAGCGGCGAACCTTTTCTAATAGAAAGTGTTCGTCTTGAGATAAATCTGTAAACAAAGCATCGTCCTCTTTGAATTCATCACGAAGACGACGAAGCTCACGCCATACCGTGACAGATGGACCACCAATAAATTGAAATTGACGAATTTGATTCACACGCGCCCAAGTTACGACACGTTCCGCCGCATCCGAGCCAGACAAAGACGAACCTTTGTCTGAATCAATGTGCTGACCGTCGATGTTTTTGCTTAGGTACTTAGCGACATAACCAACGGCTGAACCTTGCGACCAGTCGATAACTTCGGCTTTGAAACGGGCTTTCTTTGCACCTTTTTCGTCAGGAGAGTCAGCCATAGCAAGACGACGAAACTCAGACGTCACAAATTTGCGTGCGGATTTCTCCATGAACAGCAACAAGTGGTGATGCGGAGTGCCGTCTTGGTGAGGCTCGACAATGCGCATCCCGTAAACCTTGATTTTGCTCTTATCAATCGACTTACGAAGATTTGCCCAAACGCCCATTAGATAAGCGTGAGCCGCTTTCGCATCAGGCTTGCCAGCCTCAAGCCATTTCGGGTTGATGTCGCCTTTAGAAACAGAGTGAAAACGAGACGGAGCCGTCACAGTGAAGAACACCGCATCGTGATTCGATTCTTGAGCGATTTCCTCAAAGCCACGCAGACGAACGAACATTTCAGCGCGGCGAATCTCAGCGTTAGAAACCGACTTAGCCGATAACTCACTGAGTGTGAAGTAGTTAGACGGGTCAGCCTCATCGTAAGCAATCGTGTTTTCTAGCGCGATGCGGTTAGACGTATTGCGATCACGTTGACGGTTTAGAGAAAAATCCGAGCAGTAAACTTGCTTACGGCGTTGAACAAGCGCTAAATCACGCGCAACACATTCAACCTCGTAAGCACATTTACGGCGCAGTTGACGAACAAGCCAATGCTCATCAAGCGCACGGTTCACCAATGCGAAAAGTTCACAGTTGTTTTCTGCGTATTGAATTTGCTCAGGTGAGAATGCCAAGCCTAATGAATCAAGAAGCTGACATGCTTTATCAAAACGCGCTTGTGATTCTTCAAGCGGAATTGCACTTAACACGCGAGAAAAGTCGCGTGATTTGCGCTTGGCTAGATTGGTAATTTGCTCATCTGACATCGCGTAGCTGTAGCCGTGCTCAGTCAAACGGTCGTGAGCGTCATTAACTGCGCGTACAGCTTCTAAAGCGTTGCGTGTTTTCAGGATGTCGGTGTAAGCGCGTGTCATGTGTCGAGCGAAGTCGCCGTTACGGTGTAATGATTTCGGCAAATCCAAGCAAGGGTTAGAAGTAGGGCGCTCAATAAAATCTGACAGGTCGTGTGAGTAGATTGGCGCACTCATTGCCGACTTCACAGCCGACGGAATGAAATCCTCAGGCGTTGTGAATCTGTGGTCGACGTACTCAAAACGATGGTCGAATAAGTTGTCAGGAATGTGCTCACATGAAGCCCAAGAATGGACAGGAACAAAATCAATCCATTCTTGTTTGCCTGATGCCAAATCAATAACAAGTTCACGCATTATTGAGCCTCCATATCTTGGAGAACTTTTTGACAAGGATTGATAGAAAAGTGACGGCAAAACTGCTTATAGCAGTCAATATCATCAAAACGGAACTCAACAGAATTCTTATCAAAACTAACCGCAGGAAAGCGATTTGGGTAAATAGAAACAACAGAATGGAAGATTGTTTGAGGCTCAAAAACACTATGAACCGTAACAGCACAGGCATTAAAAGTATGGCAAACAGCAAACCAACACTCAGAGGTAGTTTCGTTAAAACCAAACTCGATACCATCGCAAGCGATGATGTGATCACAATCTAGCTTATGATAATCAAACATTTTTAAACAACCACCTTGACTAGTTGAGAGAGCGACCGCCAAAGCCAAGCGCGAAAGCGTCAAGGGCAAACGCCCAGAGCTAAGGCGGTCTGATACTGATTGAATAACCAAATTTGGTTAGTAGCCTAATCACCAAAATTGGTTAGCGCAAGACACCAAAAATGGTGATTGATAAGCTAAACTGACGGAAACGGAGGAAGCGGTATGTATCAGAACAAACTATTAGATGCCTACAAAAAGGCTCAAAGTTACGTACAAGACAAACAAATTGCAGCGGATATGAATGTGCCGCCGCAGAGAATCAGTGATTTCCGCAAAGGAAAGCGTTATATGACTGATACACAAGCAATTTTTCTTGCAGAGCAATCAGGTTTAGACCCTGAGATTGCATTGTTGGGTTGTCACGCTGATCGCAATGATAATCCGCAGATAAAAGCAGTATGGGAAGGGATTGCAAAAAAGTTTAATGGGCTTGGATTATCAGGTATTTCAATGGCTTGTGCCGGATTGGCTTTAGTGATTGCAAGTCCACAGGAACCACTATTACAGTGCGCATTATGCGACGTTATGTTGAATAATGTTTCATATCAATTACATATACACCCTTTTGATTATCAGGGTATATATGACGAACTTTCGAAAAATGAGCAAGAATTACGTTTTTCGTGAATTTGAGTGTGGTTTAAGCGTAGAAGAAGCAGCAAAACTATGTTTTAAAAGTGTGAGGGTGGTCAAATTATGGGATTCGGGAAAGCCCATACCACCTGAATGCAAACGACTGATGAGAATGACCAAGGGGAGGGAACTAGCCACCTCAGAAGCTTGGGAAAATTTCAAAATGCATAAAGACACGCTTGAACTACCCACAGGACAACTAGTTACACCCCAAGAGATCCTAACTGGAATAGCTTTACTTGAAATTCAATCACCTAGTGACACAGAAACGCTTACAAGACTCGTTAAATATGCTAGATGTATAGCCGGACTTAAAAGGCAATAAATTTCATATAACAAGCGTCAAGGGCTTATAAATGAAAAAAATACTATTACTAGCGGTGAGTTTATCTACGCCTTGCTATGCAGGATTTAGTGGCACATCAGGTCAGAGTTCAGCAAGTGGGTCATATTTCAAAACTGAATATACGATAAGTGACAGAGCACAATTTCACATAGGTTGTGGCATTGGAACAGATAAGAAAGCTTTCTCCATGATAGGGTTGAAACATCCTAGCTTTTACTCTTGGCATGGAGTTTCAAACATACAATTAAAAGTAGATGGAGGAAATAGTATCTCGATCAAAGGAGGCTCTAAAGAATATGACGACATGTATTATTCAAGGAACCCGCCAAAAGAACTATTTCAGCAAATTGTAAGTGGTAAATCAGTCGAGGTGAGCTTCTTTAATGGAAAACGTAGGGTGACTTTTTCCCTAGCCGGAAGTAAGAAGGTTTATACAAAGTTATGGAAAGAATGCGGGTTATAACTCGCTAACGCTCAAACACTGGTGCGCTACGCTTGCAGGTAGTCTAGGTCAGTGCAAGGCCTTAAGTTACGGGGGAATTTACCCCCGTGATACAGAACGGGGGTTTGCCCTCCGCTGCGCTCCTCCTCCTCAGTCTTCGTCGTCGTCACTTATTGTCGGGCAACCGCCAAATAGAAGAATCAATCTCGACACTCGATTGATTTAGAGAACTATGGGAAAAGATGAGATAGAGCCGACACTTGGGAGTGCCCTGGGCGTTTTGAATGGTCTAGCAGGAAAGGAGGGCGGCAGAACCCAAGTGAGTTTGGGTTGCTAACCGCGCCGATTAAGTGGGGAGGCTATCTTTAGTTAAGTGGGCGGCTTGGTGCCCCGTCGTCGCTCCGCAACTCCTTATCCCTTCGGGGAGGATGACGAAACTAGCGTGCAAAAGAACGAAGACCGTCAAGAGCGTCAAGATAATCACCGACAGCCTCCGAACTTCGATAAAGCTCATCACGAAGCTTCTTGTTTTTATTACACTCAGCTAAATAAAGCTCTTTGAACTTCAAGGCATCGTAGCCGCCTTTCAAAAGAGCCTTACTCATTGTTGAAGTCCCAGTTTGTTCTTTAAGTCGTGAGAGCATTTCCTCATGCTCTTGAATATCTCGAATTGTAATTGCCATCATTTCACCTAGCTGCAGCTGATTACTTGGTTTAATTATGATAGCAAAAAATTCTCTCGAGTCCTGGCACCGGTTCGCATTTTGATAGCAAAATCAACTTACATCAAAAAAGAGTTTTCACTCATCGCTTGACCTCGTAGAGAGCCAATGCTGGCGACATCCGTCTGAATGGAATCTACATCACGACCACCACGGTCATTAGTGGATGGCTCACACGTTATCAGGCTTTTAAGCTCACCTTGCTTGAGGACCATTAAGCATTCGTCCAATAGCTCAAATTGAACATCCACGGCATCGAGATAGCGCTTATTGATTGAATAAAGCCCATCGTCGGTATAGGCGTTAATCACAACATCAAAGTTAGCCGTTCTCAAGTTGATACCGTTTTTCTGTTTAATGATCGTCTTCTTATGAAAACCAGACAGATAAGCAGATTGAAGTCCCTCAAAATAGAGAACATCCGTTACAGGAACAAAAGGAGAGCCGCTTTGCTGACTACTCGAATTAACAGTCCCACCGCTAGGTAAAACAGAATCCCCTTGAGCAGACGTCGAAGCCCGTCCAGCCGGAACAGATTCCAAATTTTGGCTGTTAGTTTTCGTCTCAAGTTCATCTGTTGAAACCTGACTTTCATCTTCAGTAAGTAAATCCATAGCGCCATAAATAAAATACACCGGACAAGCAATCATTAAGAACAAGGCTAGAAAGAATTTCGGAGAACGAAACAGCGTATTCAAGCCACCTGATTTAGTAGCCGCACCCGTACCCGTAGACTTATAAAGCAGGTGCGCTTCCAAGGGGATTTTTTGAGGGAATAGGTTTGCGTCTTTCTTTTGAGGAATGACTGGCTTAGTCACATTGGTAGGATGTTTATATATCCACGGTTTACGCTTAGCAAAGAAAAAACCATCCCTATTTTTGTGAAAGAAAGCTTGCTCAGCACACGCCTTGATTGAGCTATCTATCTGCTGCCAGTCGGGAGAGAGCAACTCAATATCCCAGTTGTATTTTCGATGACGCATAAAGCCCTCGTTATAAGTTAACGGGTAGATTATGCGGCCATTTTCGTCGTATTCAGCCACGCCTAAATCGTCTATCTCGCACGATTGCAACGTACTCAAATCGACAGGAACGTGGCGAGAATCGAAAAACTCCTTATAACCTTTAGGTAGGTTTGGAAGAAATTCTTCTAAAGGGCGGTATTTAATTTTTCGACCATCGAAGCCGATGTTTTTAGAAAAGATATCCTGACACTCATCAATAACAATGAGCGCGTTAAGAGGGCACCAACAGAAGAAATGCTGCCAGAGTTCAATACCAATTTCAGAGCGCGAGAAAATACGAATCAACTTAGCAGATGAAGGGAATTTAATATTCAAGCGCTTTTCAATTTCTTCTAAGGGCTGCATACCCTCAAAGTTGGTCACAACCACACGACCAGCCTTAAGGGCAGGGAGAATAACAAACCACGCCGTGTAAGCGGATTTATAAGAACCATTGCCACCCGTTCTGATACTAATCGCCATTGTTGTTACCTCGACATTCTCATTACAAGTGCAGTAGTGGCGCAATTGGCATAAATAGCCATCCCATCAGGCACTTTAAATAATATCCCCCAATAACGAAGTTCAGAGGGGAGCAAGTTAAACAAATCAGAAAATAGGGAGCTAAAACCAATCTCATCTAATAATGTTGTAGCCACCAAATAAGAGATACGCAGAAACTCAATCATCACCATGAATTTCATTTTTATCCACCATGCTTGGAGCCACACAAAAGCCGCATCAAAATAGCTACCTGCATTACTGAAATAGTTAAGAATGGTCTCACCCATATTGGTGATGTATTGAAAAAACTCATACATTAGAAAGCCCCTCCGATTGCTCTTATCCCTAACAAGCCAAATACAAACAAAACCACCGCCCCGATGATTCCTGCGTTATCCTGTAACGCTGCCATAACTGCATTCTGTTGACGGACTACATTTCCGCGAACCGTGAGTTCGATGTTATGAGCGTTGTAATCACCGCCGTTAACATCAGACGTAAAATTGAAGTAGGCGCGGTACTGGTTTAGCAAATCCTTATACTCATTTTTAAGGACAGTAATTTCAGCGTTTAAGTTGTGTAATTGGGTAGCTGAATAAAGGGGAACAACGGCACCGCCACCGCCACCATCAACCATAGGTTTACCTAACCCCTCAATAGCATCGACCACATCACCAAAGCCCTTTTGGTTAGTTGATTCCAAGTCATCAAGGTCATTGGATAGCTGACCAAAGCCGTTGTTTAAAAGGTTGTTTGCAGACGTAAGCAAGCCGTTGGTTTTATTACCAATACCAGACAACATATCTGACTGCCCTTTGATAGCGTTAGCCACATGGTTTGCATTATCGACAACCGTATCGGTATTCAAATCAACAGAAGCCTTGAGAGCATCCAGAGCGGATTTTGTTTCAACTTGGTTTTTATTCATGTCGTTATTGATACCAGTTAGCTGAGAGTTAACATCCTTATTCATCGCCTTAATAGCCGCTAGAGTATCACTAGTATTATCAACATCCGGTTCAGGTTTATCAGGGTCAGTAGAACCACCACCGCCACCGCCAGATGGTTTATCAGGGTCGCCTAAATCACCACCCGTTGGAGGGTCGATATCAGTATCACCCGAACATTCCGGCCAGTTTGGGGAAAAGATGGTGCAAGATTCAGGTGGAGGGACGTCACACCAATTGTTTTCTGGCGTACAGCACATACCGTATTCTGGATTCCAATCAGGATGATTTTCATCACATTTGTTTTCATCGTCCAAACATGCAGGAAATGAAGGGGAACCCGGCTCACAACTCTCAGGAGGAGGAGCATCACAAAACATATCTAAAGATTCTGTTGCATCAGAGCAGGAAACATCAGGAGAAAAACCATTACCCATTTGATAACAGGCTTGTCTAAAGTCGTCCATTTGTTGAATTGTGTCAGGCCTCTCACAGAAAGGAGGAGGAGGAATCTGACATTCATTGTCTATTAATTCCTGACCATCTGGACAGATATTAGAATCAAAATAATAGAAACTCGCAATATTAGACGGACGGCTTGAACCAGTCTCCTTACACTTACCAACTCCATAAGTGCCAGAATAAGAAAAATAACAATCGTAATACTTTATATAGTCAGGCTCACCGTTAGGAACCGTATTATTCCAAGTATCCTTTACATAAGAGTCAACGGCGGATGCTGTAGGGAAGCGCTTGTTAGTACCGTGATGGTTCCAATAACCCGCAAAAGCACTAAACGAAACACTCAGCAAAATAACCAGTGACGCAATGCTTTGTTTAATACTCATTTGTATTCCTTATAAAAAAATAACGCCCCACTAGGAGGCGTTAATACCAGACTTAAAACCCCCAACGAATCCACCGAACATCGAGAGAGCGAAAAGTAGGGTGAGTATGGCGGTTAACGTCTCTTGCATAGTGATTACGAACGCATCGCGCCAATCATCATACGAAGACCAAAACCGATAGCCGCTAGACCAATCAGACCAACCACAACTAGCGTGTAGTTTGCTTGACCTTCAGTAACAGCCGTACCGATAGCCGCAGAGTGGTCAGCAGCGAAAGTAGAGCCAGACGCTACCGCAGTAGCCAAAAGAACAGATAGTTTTTTCATAGGAATATCTCCAAAAGGTTTTACAGGATTAGGCTTTACCAAGCCCTTTAACGATTCGTCCGAGCACGTGACCGGACACAAAAGAGAGCAGCAAATAACCTGTTATCTCAGCGTAAAATGCTGCATCAATATCAAACTCCAAGTTTGCGCGAGTCGCCATCAACTGATAGTCGTCATTACTCACCACTACGAACGTGCAATTGGCTAACGGCTCGTAGGGGAAAGCTTTAATCGTTCCATCAGTGAGGATTTCCGCACAGACTGAGAGAGTCATAATTATTTAAGGCTCGCTTGAAAGTGTTTTTTAATATCGTCATCAAGCGGGATGAGTTCCTTAACTTGAATATCAAGAGGGTCATCAATATTCACATCAAAGCGAAGTTCATATTCGCGATTAGGCACAAACGCTCTGGTGTTGATTAACTGGTTTGCGTACTCCAGATTGATGCGAATTGGTTGTTTGTTAAAAGGAATATCAGTGTTTAAACCGATACCACGCTGTTGAAACTTCTCAACGTCAACTTCTTCAACCGTACGAAGAACTGAAAGCTCCGCGAACTCCATACCCGATTTCGGGAACTTCTTAATAACTACTGCTGTAATTGTTGGCATAGCCTTGACTCTCCAAAGTTAAGGATTTGAGATGAGCGTAAGCGTCCGGTACGCCTAGCTCGTTAAAATTTGTTCGTCTGTATTTTTCAGGAATAAGCATTCCAAACGCTTCCCCTAAGTCACCCTCAGTCATCGCAATGACCTCAGATAACGCTTTACCGCACTGGCGACGAGCCCAAGCGATACGAGAGAAAAACTCCAAACCTTGAGCCTTTTTGTTCTTGGAAAACTTGACTGGTTCAGACGGTTCAATACTGGCGGCAAAATCACAGAGACCAGCAAAAGCCGAAGCAGGAGAGGCGAGCATATCGACGTCGCACTTTTTCAGTTCAACTTCATTTCGATACCAAATGACCTCAGGGTCAGTAATTTTTTGCTCCAACTTTTTGTTGTAAATGCGCCAATAAACGGTTGAAGAACGTGAACCTACTATCGTTGCTTCTTCCATTAACTCACCAGATTCAGTAATGCGCTTATGTGGAACCATTGAAGGACCACGACCACGCTTAGCCGTACGAAACGCACCGTTGTAAAAACATATTTCTGCATAGCCACAGTCAAAAACTCCCGTGTAATCATCGACAGCCAAGTCAAGACGGGCGAGGCGAGTAACACCAAGCACCGTAGCTAACCAGAAATGTATTTTCTTATGAGTGGTGTAATCAAAAAGCTTGGTACAGCCAGTACCGTTGATTTGGACGAATACCGTGTCATTGTTGCCACCAATACCAACCAAGCCACATTCAACGGTTCCCGTCTTATCAAGAATCACCATCGAATCTTGATAGCCATGCAAGCCACGGCCACGCATAGGCGACAAACGGAAACCGAAAATCTTTGACATGAATTCATCAAAGCGATGCGAGAGCACTTTACGAACCTTGTCTTTATGACGCTCCATTGCGCTTTCAATGGCATCTGGAGTGCTAGAAGTAGGTTGACGAAACTCAGGCATCTGCAAGTTAATGAAATCTTGGTCATTAGACTTATCAAGATGGCGTAAATCACCGTAGTTAAACGTAAAAGCCAAGTGGTCAATTTTGACTGGGCGTGTTTCATCTTTAAATTGCATGAAAGACCCCCTTTAATAGCAATTCGTTGTAATTTTCATCTGTAATTTCAACCAGTTGATAAGCATCGTTGCCGTAATGGATGTGTAAAAACTGGTTGAATTCAGCTTGATTTTTAAAGAAATGGTGACCCCAAGGAAAATACACATTGATTCCGATTTGGGGTTCATCATCGAAATAAATGGAATCCATGATTACGCCTCTAATTTCGCGTTAACAGCATGAATAAGACGTCGAGTCATTTCGCAATCAGCTAAAGCTCGATGAGCCGCTAAATCTGACACATCCACATTTTGTTGAAAGCATGCGTTAGTTAGAGACTGCCACTTGTAGTTTTCATGGTAGTCATTCCAGTCACCGTAAAACTCCGCGTACCAAAGCATTGCGCACTGAGGAACGCAGAATTTGAGTAACATTTCTTGAACTGATGCGACATAAGCGTCGTTACAGTGCTTTTGTAGTGACTGGATGATAAGGCGCGTATCAAAATCTGAGTTGTAGATGATGATTGGACGACCATTGAGAAGTGGGAGAAAACGAGTTGAAAACACCATATGAAAATCAGATGCGTTTTTGACATCTTCGTTTGTGATGCCATGGATAGCCGTTGCATCCACAGGGATAGAGCACGTTGGTTTTACCAACTCATTGACAATAACTTTACCAGTCTCTGCACAGATAGCAGTGAACTCGACAATCTCTGCATTGGAACCAAGACCCGTAGTTTCAGTATCGAGAATAATCGCGTTTTTCGTTTTGAGCTTTTTCATGGCCAACCACCTTGACTAGTTGAGTGTGAGAGCGACCGCCAAAGCCAAGACGTAAGCGTCAAGGGCAAACGCCCCAAGCTAAGGCGGTCATAATTACGATTTGTCGTAAGTGTAATTGCGGATTTTCGTAATTACTAGATGCGAATTTCCGTAACTACTAAGCTAAAATCAAGAAAACGGAGGTAGTCCCATGTATCAAAGTGAGCTGTTAGATGCCTACAAAAAGGCGAAAAACTACGTACAAGACAAGCAAATCGCACACGATTTGAATGTAAACGCGTCCAGAATCAGCGAAATGAGAAAAGGAAGACGCTATATATCTGATTCAGAAGCAGTTTTTCTAGCGGAGAATTCAGGAATTGACCCAGAGATAGCTTTGTTGGGATGTCACGCTGATCGCAACGAAAATCCACACATAAAAGGAATGTGGGAAAACATTGCAAAAAAGTTTAACGGGCTAGGATTATCAAGTATTTCAATGGTTTGTGGCATGTTTGCGTTGTGGCTTGGCGACCTTAAAGTAGCTATAGCTAAGTGCGCATTATATGTGTTATGTTAAATATGTAGGGTTTTTAGTTAGGTTCATAAACAGGTCTGTTTCAATCACTTACCCTGCTTTCCAATCACTTGCCTATTGTGAGTTATAGGTCTACGCTAACTTCATGTGTTGGTGCTTCTAGGTTTTTGTTAGGTTCATAAGAGTATGCATATTTAACAGTATTCTGATTTACCATAAAATACTTAATATAGATCTTAATAATCTATCGATTGTTAAGATCTATATTAACGCCTTTTTACTTATTGAAATGACTGTATAGCTTCAAAGATATCTTGTCTTCTAACTGGCTTGGAAATGAATCCGTCCATACCGGCATCCAGGCATTTATCTCTATCGCTTTCTAGCGCATGTGCAGTTAACGCTATAATTGGGGTCCTGAGACCTTTATCTCGAATAAGTCTTGTTGCGGTAATTCCATCCATCACTGGCATCGAGACATCCATGAGAATCAAATCGATTAAATCCTCATTCTCTTCTAAAAATGTTAATGCCTCTGCTCCATGGCTTGCGATATGAACATTATGGCCAAGCTTATTTAAGATAAGCTTTATTACGAACTGATTCGATTCAGTATCTTCTACGACGAGAAGCTCCATTGCTTTTGTCGGTTGATTGGTTTCGATTCTAACTGGACGATTTTGATTACAACGAGTCAAAACTGGAATCGAAATCGTAAAGGTTGAACCAACATGCTCATCACTTTTAACGGCAATCTTTCCACGCATCATTTCGACTAAATGCTTGGTTATTGCGAGCCCCAGTCCTGTACCACCGAAGCGTCTCGTGATGGAACGGTCTCCTTGATGAAATGCCGTAAACAAGTGCTCTTGCTTTGCTTTAGATATACCAATTCCAGTGTCAGATATTGAGATCACAAGTTCAGCATCTTGCTCAGATACAGAAACTTTTACTTCACCTTCGTCTGTAAACTTTATTGCATTCCCTATTAGATTAAACAGAATTTGAGATAACCGCGTGGAGTCAATCCAAAATTGTTTGTCATTAGTGACAGTACAGTTGAGCTTGAATTTAAGATTTTTCTTCTTAGCTATTTGTTTTTGCTGAGAAATAACAAAAGTGACAGTGTCTCTTAAGTTAATCCATTGTTCATTGAGCTGAAAGCGACCTGACTCGATTTTAGAAAGATCAAGAATGTCACTGATTATCGCGAGAAGTAACTCTGCAGAGCACTCCATTTGGCTCAAAGCATCAATTTGTTCTTCTGACAAGGTTGATTGCTTCAGTATATCTAGCATTCCAAGAACGGAATTTAAAGGGGTTCTTATTTCATGACTCATCATCGCTAAGAACTCCGACTTAGACCGGTTCGCAAGCTCTGCTTCTTCTCTTGCTTTAGCGAGCTGAGTTGTTCTTACTTCAACGATACGTTGTAACTTCTCTTTGGTCTCGATATCAATGACCGCCCTTTCAATTAAGGGACGAAACCGCCTCAAGGTTTCCTTATTCTCTATGCTAAAGTGCCCTTTCTGAGCTCCAATAAGTAGGATTACGGTTTGCGTTACTTCTGAACGTATACCAGTTAAAACGACCGAGTTTACATGGCTTTTTATAAAGCTGTTTAAGTTAACAAACTCAGCGAGTTTATCTGGCTCGAACAGTAGAATGCATTCACCATTGAGAGCTCTTTGATAGGTGTTACCGTGTAACCAGGATACATTATCAAATACGCTATTAGTTGATATCAATGTCTTGAAGGGATATCGTTCACCATCACGAGTCAGTACAATAAAATCATCGAAGTTGATGTACTTTTTGAGGACATTGTTTAATCCCGTAAATATCTCATGCCGATTCTTTGCCTCACTCATCGCAGATATCGCGGAAAGAATGGCCTTGTTTTCATCGGCGAGTAGTCGTTCTCTTTGTCTAGCCTGCTTTAGCTCAACTAACGCTTCTTGAAGCGCTTCCTGTTGATATATGTCTAAGTATTTATCTTTCATAAGGTTTATGGAATATAGCCGATGAAATCATCAGGTTTCCATGTCCATTCTCACCACCAATAAATCTACCTTGCTCGCCGAAAGTAAAAGGGCAAATAAAAGGCAAATGTTCTAGTTCTTGGTTAATTTGTTCACAAACGCTATTCATGTCTTGCATTAAGTGCAACATGGGACCTGCGCAAAAGATATTTATCACTCCAATTTTTCGAGACTCTTCTAATTTTTGGTTAAAAGCGGCATTGACGACTTTTGCAGCGCGCGCAACGAGATGCTCACGACTTCCTTTCATTAATGTGAGTTCGTCACCCTCTTCTATTCGTGTAAACAACTCGATTCCACCATCTTGCGTCTCACGGATCGGATGGGATAACTTGTAATATGGGCGATCATAGAGATGACCTGCGATCCGCCCTAATGGATAAGCACTCGAGTTTGTAAACAGCATATTATCTTTACCTACTTGGTTATCCTGGTGATTTGTCCACCTTCTATAAACATTGAGCGCAGGTTCGTTATCAATTTCAAGTAAGCATCTATCGTTGGTCTTGGTTGCAACACCTTTGATATTAGTTGGTGTATGTCCAGCGCTAAAAGCGATATCAACAGGTTGAGAGGAGTAAAAGAGAGTTAAGCTTAAACCTGAAGTTTGAGAGCCTTGGGCGGTTATCACAGACCATTTCCCAGCGATGTTATTATCAGCGGCCGAACCACCAATAATTGGAATTAGAGTTCCAAATCTTTCATCTATAGACGCAATGATTGATTCCTCTTGCCCTGGTGTGGCATGAAGTAGAATTAAGTTTGGTACCTCTCCTACACGGTTAGCGCTCTCAAGGGCCATATCCAAAGCCTTGGTGACGCTGTCACCTGAGTTGTGATTAGAAATACCAGTACCATAAGCATGAGGACCTGTATCATAAACAGCAAGTGCCGCAATTACTGGGCCTGTATGAAAGCCCTGATCTGTCATTACGGCTTGACATGAACTGGCTCCATGAAAAGGCACACCAGGAAAATGCGCAAGAAACGCTTCTCGAATCAACTCGAAATTGTATTCTTCCGTGTAGTAACACATCACGTAAGACAAGTTCTGTTGTGTCAATTCGGACCTGAGCGTTTTTATCGCTGAGTCTTCATCTTTAATATGAGTAAAAACTGATTGGCAATGCATACGATTTTATAATTGGATATCACTCTGCTGTTATACCATTCCAACCAATTTTCTCTAGGTAAGAAGGTGTTAATTTCATTAATAAGTTACGATTATCTCGTGATAGATCGTATTTATAATTGAACTACAACAATGTTTTCACCTTTTTTAAAGGTGATTTTTTTCGATTCAGGCATGATGTCCCATTCTACTGACTTATGCTTTTCGTTGAGATTGATAAAATTACCAGATTGATTTAGATCAATTTTTAGAGTGCTACTTTCTGTCGTTTCGAGCGAAATTCCCATTGAGTCACGATTAATCGTGATTATTTCTCCTTCAATTGTTACATCGCATCGTTCTTTTTGTGAACAGTCAACGCTATTAACACTCTCGTGTGTAAAGGTACGCCAGAAAAATGCGCCTATTAAAACACTGAGCATGATTAAGATTTGTGCAAGTCGCGCCTTTGTTAACTTTTGTGCAGGCATAATTACTAATATCCTTGTTACAAACTTCAAACTTTTTAAATAAAAAATGATTTCCAGAGGTCCAGTAAGGTTACTACCCTGTCATTGAATTGTTAATTCAAGTATAGTGTCACGCTGAAAATGCCACTTTTTATTAAAGTCAGCAATGGAAATAAGGTGATGATAACACTTGAATTCTAGAGTTTACTTGGGTGGTGTTACGACGCAAGTCGTGTTGGAAGTAAAAGTGTAGTTAATTAGAAATTGGAAGCATGCAAATGAGCCAAGTAAAGCAGCTTGAACAAAACTACAACTATACAGTCGTTCGCCAATTTACCCTTGTGACCATTTTATGGGGCATAGTTGGTATGGCTGTTGGTGTTTTGATTGCCGCTCAATTAGTTTGGCCACAGCTAAACTTTGATACGCCGTGGTTGACGTACAGTCGCTTACGTCCACTGCATACTAATGCGGTAATTTTTGCGTTTGGTACCAGTGCTCTGTTCGCAACGTCTTATTATGTTGTACAGCGCACATGTCAAACACGTCTTTTTGGTGGCCCACTCGTTGCCTTCACCTTTTGGGGTTGGCAAGCAATCATCCTGGCAGCAGCCATTACTTTGCCTCTCGGTTTAACATCGGGTAAAGAGTATGCTGAGCTAGAATGGCCTATTGATATCGCAATTGCGCTAGTATGGGTATCATATGCGGTGGTGTTCTTCGGCACACTAGTGAAGCGAAACACGTCACATATTTATGTGGCAAACTGGTTCTTCGGTGCCTTTATTATCACAGTAGCAGTACTTCACATCGTGAACAGCATGGCTATTCCTGTGTCACTTGGTAAATCTTACTCGATTTACTCGGGCGCAGTGGATGCGATGGTTCAGTGGTGGTATGGACACAATGCGGTAGGTTTCCTACTGACCGCTGGTTTCCTAGGTATGATGTACTACTTCGTTCCTAAACAAGCTGAACGTCCTGTTTATTCTTACCGTCTATCTATCGTTCACTTCTGGGCACTTATTTCTCTATATATTTGGGCAGGCCCTCACCACCTTCATTATACAGCGCTACCAGACTGGACTCAGTCTCTAGGTATGGTTATGTCGCTGGTTCTATTTGCTCCTTCTTGGGGTGGTATGATCAACGGTATTATGACGTTATCTGGTGCATGGCATAAGCTTCGTTATGACCCTATCCTACGTTTCCTAATCGTTTCACTGTCGTTCTACGGTATGTCTACCTTTGAAGGCCCGATGATGTCGATTAAGACGGTTAACGCACTTTCTCACTACACAGACTGGACCATTGGTCACGTTCACTCTGGTGCGTTAGGTTGGGTTGCGATGGTTTCTATCGGCTCTGTATATCACTTGGTACCTCGCCTATTTGGCCAAGAGCGTATGTACTCTGTTGGTCTAGTTAATGTGCATTTCTGGCTAGCAACAATCGGTACCGTTCTTTACATCGTTGCGATGTGGATCTCTGGTGTAATGCAAGGTCTTATGTGGCGCGCGGTTAACTCTGACGGTACGCTAACTTACAGTTTTGTTGAATCTGTAGAAGCGTCTTATCCGTTCTACTTTGTACGTTTCCTAGGCGGATTTATCTTCCTATCTGGTATGTTCCTAATGGCATACAACACGTACAAAACGGTAAGTGCACCTAAAGAAAGCCTAAAAGCTATCCCACATCCGGCATAAGGAGATTTAAGAATGAGTAATAATTCTAATAATCGCCATGAAATCTTAGAACGTAATGTCGGTTTGTTGGCTATTTTTATCGTGTTTGCTATCAGTTGGGGTGCTCTTGTAGAGATCACTCCTCTGATTTTCCAAAAGCAAACGACTGAACCTGTAGAAAATCTGCGCGCTTACACTCCTTTGGAGATGGAAGGCCGTGATATCTACATCCGTGAAGGTTGTAACGTCTGTCACAGCCAGATGGTTCGTCCTTTCCGCTCAGAGACTGAACGCTACGGTCACTACTCTGTTGCTGGTGAGAGTGTTTGGGAACACCCATTCCTTTGGGGCTCTAAGCGTACAGGCCCGGATTTAGCTCGTGTTGGTGGTCGTTATTCTGACGAATGGCACCGTGTTCACCTGTTAGATCCTCGTGAGCTTGTACCCGAGTCAAACATGCCAGGTTTCCCATGGCTAGCTGAAAACGTTTTAGACGGTAAGCTAACTCAGAAGAAACTTGAGCTATTTCGTGATCAGTTCGGCGTTCCATACACTGATGAAGAGATCGCGAATTCGGCTAAAGAAGTAGAAGGTAAAACAGAGATGGATGCAATCATCGCTTACCTTCAGTCTCTTGGTCATGCAATGAAGTAAGGGGATCATATGGATTTCGGTACAATTCATAGTATTTATACCGTTGTACTCTTCGCTAGTTTTATTGGCATCGTATGGTGGGCATTTAGTAAAAAGCGTAAAGCACGCTTTGAAGAAGATGCCAACTTGGTGTTTGCTGACGAAGAACAAAAGACCCCTAATAACCAAGGAGTGAAGAAGTAATGACTACATTCTGGAGTCTCTGGATTATCGTGATTACTGTCGGTACGCTAGTAGGCTGTGCGATTCTCCTGACTTGGTGCGCTAAAGATAAAATGGGCGTCGAGGAAGGGGAAGACATGGGCCACGAGTACGATGGTATTCGCGAGCTAAACAACCCTCTACCAAAGTGGTGGACTTACCTGTTTGTAAGCACATTTGTGTTCGCAGCAGTTTACCTTGCCCTATTCCCAGGTCTAGGTAGCTTCAAGGGCTTTTTAAACTGGCAGAGTTCGGCTCAAACCGTTCGCTCACTAGAAGAGTCAAAAGAAGCCATCGCTGCAGCACAAGAGAACAAGCAACTAAACCAATATGCAAAAGAACTGGATGATGCCGACGCTTACTTCGGCGAAGCATTCCGTAAACTTGCGCACAATGACAGTGGTCTACGCCCAATTCCTGAAATTGCGCAAGATCCTGAAGCATTAAAAGTTGGTCAGCGTTTGTTTTTGCAAAACTGTTCTCAATGCCATGGCTCTGATGCACGTGGTCAGAAAGGCTTCCCTAACCTGACTGATGATGCATGGCTATATGGTGGCGAGCCAGCAGCGATCGTTACAACCATCATGCACGGCCGTATTGGTCAAATGCCAGCATGGAAAGATGCCCTTGGTGAGCAAGGTGTTCAAGAAGTTGTAAGTTACACACTTAGTTTATCTGGTCGTAAAGTAAATGCTCGTGAAGCCGCGGCAGGTAAAGCACGCTTCGTAGTGTGTGCAGCTTGTCATGGTACCGATGGTAAGGGTAACCCTGCAGTCGGTGCGCCTGACCTTACAGACCAAGACTGGTTATTTGGTGACTCTCGTGCAGCTGTAACCGAAACCGTAATGAACGGACGCTCAGGCGTAATGCCTGCGTGGAAAGACATTTTGGGTGAAGATAAAGTTCAGCTCGTTGCCTCATATGTCTGGAGTTTAAGTAACTCAGAGAGTAAGTAACTGAGATATTACGTAACATAGCAATAACAGCCCCTTTCATAGGGGCTGTCTTTCCTTTAAATTTAACGCCTTACATTTTTTCATTTAGCTGTTGAGAACTTTTTTATGGTAAAGCCTTGGTATAAACAATTTTGGCCGTGGTTCCTAATCATCCTTCCTCTTACTGTCGTAGTTTGGACTGTGATTACTGTGGTCGTTTTCTCGAACAACTCTGTTTCTTTAGTCGCCGAGGATTACTATAAAAAAGGCAAAGGCATTAATATCGACATTAGTAAAATGAATGTCGCTCGTGACCTAGGTCTTAACGCTGAGATTTCCTCTGAAAATAACAATGTTGTGATTGTTTTCGCTAAAGGGAAGCTACCTCATTACCCTGCTCTAACGGCCACTTTCACTCATCGTACTCTTCCTGATCGTGACTTCACAAAGCTTGTAACAGCGGATGCATCTGGTAATTACCGACTAAAAGCTGAGGAATCTATTCAAGGACCATGGTTTGTTGAACTACAACCACACGACAAGCAATGGATGATCCAAGGTAAAGTTGAGTTTCCTGCCTCTTCAACACCGTTAATGAAGTAAGCATATGTGTAAATCCTGTTATCACTGCGGTGAAGATGTACCAGCCAACACGGATTTCAAAGTAGAAATATTGGGTGAAATTCGCGACATGTGTTGTCCGGGCTGCGAAACTGTGGCGCAGACTATTGTCGATAGTGGTCTTGTATCATATTACCAATACCGCACTGCGCCTGCAGAAAAGGCAGACCTAGTACCAGAGCAACTCCAAGCTTTAATTCATTATGACAATGCGGATGTACAATCTGAATTCGTACGAAATCGCGAAAATGTTTCTGAAGTAACCCTTTCTTTGGAAGGCGTTTCATGTGCCGCTTGTGCGTGGTTAATCGAAAAGCAAGTTTCTAATACGGCCGGGTTGGTATCTATCCGTGTTAATACAACCACCAATCGAGCGTTACTAGCCTGGGATAAAACTCAGGTACGGTTAAGCGAGCTCCTTTCCGTTATTCATAAACTTGGTTACAAAGCTGCACCTTTTGAAGCAGATAAGCAAGAAGCCTCTTACCATCGAATGATGAAGCAATATCTATATCGGCTAGGTATTGCAGGTTTAGCAACCATGCAGGTCATGATGCTCGCCGTTGCACTGTATCTCGAAGTCTTTGGTGATTTAGAGCCAGAGTTTAAAAGTTACTTTCGTTGGGTAAGTTTGATTTTTGCTACTCCTGTTTTGCTTTATTCCGCTCTTCCATTTTACTTAAACGCATGGCGCAGTATCAAAGGCCGAACCCTTGGTATGGATGTCCCGGTTTCTATCGCGTTGATCTTTGCCTATGTTGCAAGTTTAGTTGCAACAGTAACTGAACAAGGCGAAGTCTTCTTTGAATCTATCTCGATGTTTACCTTCTTTTTGTTAGTAGGTCGATTCTTAGAGATGCGCGCTCGTCGCAAAGCTGCTGCAGCGAGTGGTAACCTTCTTAAGTTGATTCCTGCAATTGCTACAACGCTGGACGGTGATCAGATACCCGTGAAGACGCTAAAAGTTGGCGATCGTATTCGCGTTCTACCTGGTGAACATATCCCCGCTGACGGTAAAGTTATTTCAGGCCGTATTCATATTGATGAATCCATGCTAACGGGCGAGTCAGTGCACGTTGTGAAACGAGAAGGCGATATTGTTTATGCGGGAACGCTAAACGGAGACGAATCATTTGAACTTGAGGTAGTAAGCTCAAAGGCCGATTCAATGATTTCTAACATCGTGCGTTTACAAGATGAAGCTCAACACTCCAAACCTAAAATTGCGGAAATTGCAGACATTGTCGCCCGTTACTTTGTTGGTGTGATTCTTATTATCTCTGCTGGTACTTGGTTTTACTGGCATCAAACAAAACCAGATGATGCGTTTTGGATCATGCTGTCTGTGTTAGTCGCTACGTGTCCATGTGCGCTATCTCTGGCCACACCGACCGCACTCACTTGTGCTACCTCTAGAATGGGTAATTTTGGCATTTTACTTCGTAAAGGCCATGTGTTTGAGACATTATGTAAGATCAACCACTTAGTTGTAGATAAAACAGGCACTCTAACGAAAGGTGATATTGAGATCTGTGAAACAAAGGTACTTAGTGATCTCCCACAGAAAGATTGTCTATCACTAGCTGCAGCTTTAGAGGCTCATGCAAACCACCCTATCGCTCGTTCTTTTGCAACTTTCACCAATGATGACTTTATCGTGTCTGATGTGCAAAACGTGATTGGGTCAGGGATTGAAGGGATATGGAATGGCAACATCGTTAAGATAGGTAGTGCTGCTTTTGTTCAAGGCAAAGAAAGTGGTGAAAGCCAGGCGGTCTATCTGTCGGTTGATGGCAAGCATGTCGCTAGCTTTTACTACCGCGACCCTATCCGAAAAGAAAGCAAAGCCTTTATTCAACGCTTTGCTGACGCTGGAATTAAGACAACCCTGCTAACTGGTGATTCTCTTTCAAACGCCCAACCAGTGGCGAATGAAATTGGTATCGATCACATCGTCGCGTCAGCAAAGCCAGAAGATAAGCTTGCATACCTTAAGAGCTTGGACGAAAACAGTATCACTATGATGGTTGGTGATGGAATCAATGACGCGCCGACTCTCGCCGGAGCTCACCTTTCTGTCGCAATGGGCGGTGGTACAGATGTCGCTAAAGCTTCTGCAGATATGACGTTACTTGGGGATAATCTCGAAAAGCTACTAGAGGCACGTTTGCTTGCACTGCGTACAAGAAAGATTATTCGAGAAAACTTGGCTTGGTCTTTGGGTTACAACCTGTTAATTTTGCCTTTGGCGGTCGCAGGTTTAGTGGCTCCCTACATTGCAGTAGTTGGCATGTCTGCAAGCTCAATTATCGTTGTATCTAACTCTTTGCGCCTGCTCAAAGAGAAATAAGTAGAGAAAGCAAACATGGAAAGTCTTTATATATTGATTCCCATCGCTATCGTTCTCGTTTGTGTTGCTGTCGCCGTTTTTCTTTGGGCGGTAAGAAGCGATCAGTTTGAAGATCTTGAACGGCAAGGGCACAACATTCTTCTCGACGAAGAAGACCAATCTAATAGTGATAAAAAGTAGCGACCTTTATGACTCCTGATTTTATCGGTGCGTTGATGATCGGCTTAGTAGGAGCCGGTCATTGTATGGGTATGTGTGGTGGTATCGCGTCTCTACTTACCATGGGCTCTTCTGCTAAAAATAAAACCACCCCTCTTATCCCCCTCTTCTACAACCTCGGACGATTGTTCAGTTATACCTTAATAGGTGCATTAGTGGGTGGTGCTATATCAGGTTTATCTGAGCTTAGTGGGTTAACGCACTCTCTTGCTTGGTTAAGGCTGATTGCTGCGTTATTCATGATCCTGGTCGCGCTGTATATTGCTAAATGGTGGCAAGGCTTACTTTTAATAGAAAAGCTAGGGCAGTATCTCTGGCGCTTTATCTCGCCGGCAGGTAAGAGTTTGTTACCATTAAAGCATCCTCTTCACGCGTTGCCATTTGGCTTTATTTGGGGTTGGTTACCATGTGGTTTAGTTTATTCAGCGCTTACTTGGTCGGCGGTTTCTGGTAGTGCGATGAACGGCGGCCTAATTATGCTTGCGTTTGGGCTCGGAACGCTACCTGCGATGCTTATTATTGGATACGGTGCCAATCATTTTCAGAAATTACAAAAATCATTAATATTTAGAAATATTTCAGCATTAATCCTTATTGGCTATGGTACGTATACCGCTGTAGGAGCCTTAGCATTACTCGGTTTCATATAACGTTAAACTCTATTGAGGTGACATTTTTGCTACCCTTTAGGATTAAGCGATGCTAAAATATTGATGTATATCAAATAGTGAAAGGTTGTTATGATTTCTGAAAAACCTGCAACAAAGCGTATCCAATCAGGCGGTTGCGCCATTCATTGCCAAGATTGTAGCATTAGTCAACTGTGTATCCCGTTCACTCTAAATGAGGCAGAACTTGACCAGCTTGACCAAATCATCGAACGTAAGAAGCCTATTCAAAAAGGACAAGAGCTTTTTAAGGCCGGTGATGAGCTAAAATCGCTATACGCTATCCGCTCTGGTACCATCAAGAGCTATACGATCACAGAGCAAGGTGATGAGCAAATCACAGCGTTTCACTTAGCTGGAGACTTAGTCGGTTTCGATGCTATCACTGGTGACTCCCACCCTAGCTTTGCTCAAGCACTCGAAACGTCGATGGTATGTGAAATCCCATACGAAATTTTAGACGATCTATCGGGTAAAATGCCTAAGCTTCGCCAGCAAATCATGCGTTTGATGAGTAACGAAATTAAAGGTGATCAGGAAATGATTTTGCTTCTTTCTAAAAAGAATGCAGAAGAGCGACTAGCTGCTTTCCTTTACAACCTATCAACGCGTTTTTCTCAGCGTGGCTTCAGCCCTAGAGAGTTTCGTTTAACTATGACTCGTGGTGATATTGGCAACTACCTTGGTCTTACAGTCGAAACGATCAGTCGTTTGTTAGGTCGTTTCCAGAAATCTGAGATCCTAAGCGTAAAAGGTAAATATATCACTATCTTAGACCACGATGCATTGATGGAACTTGCTGGTGTAACTAAAGAATAATACACCCTAATTATTGATGTAGCTCGAAAATGAGCTACATCATATTTCTCATAAATTCCTTTCGAAAGTCCTCAAAAAGTTCTCCAAACTAAGCTACAGTAAAAATGTACGGTGAGTACTCCAAAATACTGATTTAATTTACATTCAGTATCTGGTTTTGCAATAGAAGTGGGCTTAGTTATGAGTATATACAGTAAGATCCTTGTTGTAGCTGACATCAATAATGATGAGCAGCCCGCACTTGCAAGAGCTGTTCAATTAGCTCAGAAAAGTGTATCTAGAAGCCGAATCACTTTCTTTTTATCCATTTACGATTTCTCGTATGACATGACGTCAATGCTATCAGTGGATGAAAGAGATGCTATGCGTCGAGGTGTCATTCATCAGCGTGAGCAGTGGATGCGTAAAATTGCTCAACCATACCTAAACGATGGCTTCGACTTTGATGTTTGTGTTGTCTGGCACAACCGCCCTTATGAGGCGATTATTGCTGAAGTCTATGCAGGCGATCATGACCTAGTCATCAAAGGCACACGTAAGCATGATGTTTTAGAGTCTGTCATTTTCACACCGACAGATTGGCACTTGTTGCGAAAATGCCCTATTCCAGTGCTTCTTATCAAGAATGCTGCTTGGCCGGAACAAGCAAGTATCCTTGCCTCAGTACATGTGGGCTCAGAAAACCCGACTCATATTGATCTCAACGATACGATGGTCGAGCGATTAAAAGAAATCACCACTCGGCTTGAGGCCAAGCCATATCTTGTTAACGCCTACCCCGTTACACCGGCGAACATTACGATTGAACTTCCTGAATTTGACCCAACGACTTATACCGATGCAGTGCGAGGTCATCATTTAACGGCTATGAAAGCACTACGCCAAAAACATGGTCTTGATGAAGAACAAACGATAGTTGAGCAAGGTTTACCTGAAGATGTCATTCCGGCAGCTGCAGAGCGCTTGAATGCTGCAATGGTTATTTTAGGTACTACAGGGCGAACTGGGCTTTCTGCTGTCTTTATTGGTAATACAGCGGAGCACGTAATTGATAAAATAAATTGCGATGTGTTGGCTCTAAAACCAAAAGGCTACATTAGTCCTCTCGATCCAAATACAGCAACCTAATCTCTCCTTAGTATTGCTATGTATTGAGCGCTTTCAAATAAACGCTAATAAATCCCCCGAATACAGGGGGATTTTTGTTTGGGAACAGTTAAAGCGTTGGGTACAAAAAAGGAGGTCTAATTGACCTCCTTTTTTACGAGTTAGATGTTCGTAACATCGATGAACATTGATTCATCAATATTCGTCGAAGAAACGACAGCCTCATTAAATTCATACTCTTCGCGGTTACCTTCACGATCTAGCGGTAAGTTAACAAAGTCGAACAATTCGCGGTCTGCTAGTTGGCTTGGGCTTACGTTTTGAATTGATTTAAAAATTGCTTCCACACGCCCTGGCGTCTTCTTATCCCATTCAATCAACATTGCTTTTATAGATTGACGCTGAAGGTTCTCTTGAGAGCCACAAAGGTTACACGGAATTATTGGGAAATCCTTGTGCTCAGCGTATTTGATCAGATCTTTTTCACGACAGTAAGTCAATGGACGAATGACCACGTTACGGCCATCATCAGAGCGTAGCTTTGGTGGCATCGCTTTAAGGCGAGAGCCGTGGAACATGTTCAAGAACATTGTTTCGACGATGTCATCCATGTGATGACCTAGCGCAAGCTTAGTTGCACCAATCTTCTCTGCAAATGAATACAGCGTACCACGTCGCAGGCGTGAACACAGACCACAAGTGGTTTTGCCTTCTGGTACCTTCTCTTTTACGACGGAATACGTGTCCTTATCTACGATGTAGTAAGGGATATTCAGTGTTTCGAAATACTCTGGCAGAATGTGCTCAGGGAAGCCCGGTTGTTTTTGGTCTAGGTTTACCGCAACCACTTCAAATTTGATAGGTGCGGCTTTTTGAAGATTCAGCAGGATATCAAGCATCGCGAATGAATCTTTACCACCGCTAATACATGCCATCACAACATCGCCTTCTTCGATCATGTTGTAATCAGTAATGGCATTTCCAACATGTCTTCTCAGGCGTTTCTGAAGCTTGTTGAATTCTAGGGTTTCTTTTCTTGTATCTATTTGGTTCATTGCGGGCTCTCACATCGCCGATAAATCGACTAGGACTTCCTAACATGGGTTTCTTTGGGGCGTGGATTATACGAGCTTTTTACGCAGGATTAAATGCTTGTCTTATTGAGTCTTTAAGAAAAGAGTGTGAAAGATACTTTAGTTACGGTCAAAATTAAAAAAGAGCTGCGATTGCAGCCCTTTCTAAACGTTCAGTGTTCATTTCTTTGCGTTAGGTAGATAAGGTAACACTCGCATCGTCGGTTCTGGTAGTGTCATTGTGCCACCTTGCCCTATTTCACTTAGTGCGACTTGTATCTTGCCATTGACAATTGGCTTTTCGGTTCCGTTTGAGAAAATCACTTTATCATTCAGTTGATTTGCAAACTCCATCGTCACACCTTGAACTTCCGGTGTAAACCAACCCGCAAACATACCGCCTAAATCTTCCAGCATCGTCTGCATTTGAGGTAGAAGAGGCTTAAGTTGCTCGTAAGAAACGTTACCCTGTAATGGTTCTTTGGTCATCACGACAAGTGAGTAATCGCAACGTGTATCTTTTGGGGTATCGATAAAAACCAACGGATTCGCTGACTTTAAGTTTTTATCAACAGGTAAAGGCAACTCTTGTGAAGCAGGGATAACAAACTCTTCATAGTGCTCTTCTTTTTCCATCCAAGCTTTTTCTATCGTACAAATTTGTTTAGTTTTTGCGTCCACAAAAAAGACACCAACTTTCACATCGTCATGCCCTTCTTTATTGTTGTTTTTTAGTTGAGTGTATAACTTTGAGTACGTGAACATGTACTCTTGAGCTTGGGTTATCGGCGATACAAGAATTAGCGCCGCACTTCCCAATAGACTTAGGCTTAACTTTTTCATTTTATCCGTTATTTTATTGCGTCCAGTAGGCGTTGTTATGACGAATCATAGCGCGAAGATCGTGTACATAGGCGATGCCACGTTCAGAATAGGCTAGCAACCCATGCGTTAACTCTGACGCGGTTGCAACCGTTAACAAGCCCTTGTTCTTTTCAGCCAGAGATGTTCTGATTTCACGCAGGTCTGCATACGCTGGGTTTCGATTAACATTCATAAAGTAGCCATGAACAGACTGTTGTACAGAATCGAATTTTTCAACTTCATGAACTTTGTTAGCGCCACGTTGCGCTGGAACAATTCCACAGCCCTTTTTATAACACCATTGGCCGAACAAGTTGTTTGCTTGAGTAGCAAAACGAGAAGTGCCCCACGCAGATTCATTTGCCGCTTGAGTTAGAACCAACGCTTCTGGTAAGACGTTCACTCTCACAAGCATCTCGTCTAGCCATGCTTGATCAATCTTATCGTTACTCAAGGGCAACGAATACAGAGATGATAACCGCTGAGCATACTCTTGTTGTTCTTGCGTCACTTGTCCCACCTTTAAAGAGGTAAGAAAGGCCCGCTCATGACGAATTCGTTGATTCTCAAGAGCAATTTTAGGCCTTAAAAAATCAAAAAAAGCAGCTTTTTTCTCTTTCGTATCTTTTATTGAATTGAAGTCTGGGATATCACCGATGTATGGCAAGTGTGATAAATCGACATGCTTAATCTTGCCAGAGAGTACGTCAGGATTTTCCACATATTTAAACTGTTTCTCGTAGTGTAAATATGGGCCTATAGAAATGAAAGTGGCGGCTATACAGGTTGCCGCCACTCGTAAACTTATTGATTTCAAAGAATTAGGCATCAAACACCTGTGAGTTACCATCGTGATCATTATCGTTTTTCTGTGTTGTAACGATCTTAAGCTTAATTCCAAACATTTCGCGGTAGAGTATGCCTTTCAAATGGAAGAAGAATGGCAGCACAAAAATCAAGCCAATACCGTAGAACATTGCTGCAATAATAAACATTAACATCACGCCTAAGTAAAGCCCCGCGACCACAAAAATCTTCTTGTTGATTGCGCGAAGTGATAACAGCAACGCTTGCATTGGTGGCACCCTTTTCTCACAAATCAACAAGATAGAGTGACTAAATGCCAAGGAAAGATACAGCGACAGTAAAGGAAAAATCATACCAACCACACCTTGTAGCATTAAGCTCATGAGCGTTGCTAGGATAACAGGAATGGTGAACTGCAACCCCTTTCCAACATGGCGCAACTTAGTCTTTAAGCCAGCGACATGACTCATAGCCATCAAACTTATCCCCGCATAAATTGGGGCGCTAATCACCTCATAACTGAAATTCGCGACATAAATAGAAGACACAATATCGTTTGTGAACGACTCTGGGTTCTCAAACGCATCAAGAATAACGCTCAAATCGCCCAACTGCAGTTTTAATGCAATATAGAAAATACCTAACTGGACAAAAAGCAATACAATAATGGCAGGAGAAAATGATAAAAAGTGCTGGATGGTTGCTCGCCAAGCTTCGTTAAAAACCGCGCCAGCTTTAAGCTCGTAGTTGCCAGACAAAGCTCGCTCTACACTCCCCCCAAGATTGAAATCTTTCTCAAAATCGTCGTTCATAGTTTATCCAAGACTAACTTGTAAAATTTTGACTGGAATTCCAGTCAATTAATGTAATCGTCATTATAAAGAAATCTTTCCACATCTAACATCACAACTCACCTACAATCCTTGCAATCTCAACTGTATGGTTGATAATTAACCACTTTCAAGGTCATGAAATTGAAACAATTGTTGAACAAAGTTTAGTGCTATCAAACTGTGTCTAGATGCCAATTAATCTCATAAAAACAGTATGGTAAGGAATGATGGCTTTTTCCTGCAAAATTATTTCTGTTTCAAGATAAGAAAATGCTTTAATTTCACACTTTTGGTGATTATGATGCGCGCCTCAAAAGTGAATGGTTAGTGTCACATCAGCTGGGATAATCCCGGCTTGAACGTGGGGGAAATACAGACGTTGAACGCAAAACCGCAAGCAGGAAAGCCAGTTATTCGTTTATCTGGTATTAGTAAAAGTTTCGATGGTAAGGAAATCATCGGTAATTTAAATCTGGATGTTAATCATGGTGAATTTCTGACGATTCTCGGGCCTTCTGGTTGTGGTAAGACAACAGTTTTACGCATGATTGCAGGTTTTGAAACGGCAGATAACGGTCAAATTATTTTGGATGACCAGGATGTAACACAGGTTCCTGCAGAGCAAAGGCACGTCAACACGGTATTTCAAAGTTACGCATTGTTTCCACACATGACCGTATATGAGAATGTCGCTTTTGGTCTTCGTATGCAGAAAACGCCTACTGCGGACATTGAACCACGAGTAATGGAAGCGCTACGCATGGTGCGCCTAGAAAAAATGGCTCAGCGTAAGCCTCATCAGCTTTCTGGCGGTCAGCAACAACGTATCGCCATTGCGCGTGCGGTTGTTAACAAACCAAAAGTACTGCTGCTAGATGAATCTCTATCGGCACTTGATTACAAACTGCGTAAGCAAATGCAAATCGAGCTTAAACAGCTTCAGCGTCAACTTGGTATTACCTTTATCTTCGTTACGCACGATCAGGAAGAGGCCCTATCGATGTCTGACCGCATTATTGTTATGCGCGACGGTGTTATCGAGCAGGATGGTTCTCCACGTGAGATTTACGAAGAGCCGAAGAACCTATTTGTTGCTCGCTTTATCGGTGAGATCAACGTATTCAACGCAACCATGCTAGAGCGTATCGACGAGAAACGTATCCGTGCAGAAATCGAAGGTGTCGAGTCTGTTGTTTACTACGATCAGGAAGCGCAAGCAGGTGAAAAACTGCAAGTACTACTTCGCCCAGAAGACTTACGTATCGAAGAGATCAAAGAGTCTGAAGAAAAAGGCATCGTAGGTCACGTAACAGAGCGTACCTATAAAGGTATGACGCTTGATTCCGTTATCCAATTGGATTCAGGCATGCGTGTAATGGTTAGCGAATTCTTTAACGAAGATGATCCTGATGTGGACCACTCACTTGGCCAGAAAGTCGCTATCACTTGGGTTGAGAGTTGGGAGGTAGTCCTCAATGATAAGCAAGAAGATTAATCTTCAAAACGCGATCATTACCTTAATCGTCGGTTGGTTAACACTTTTCGTGTTGGTACCAAATGTGATGATTATCGGTACGAGTTTCTTAACGCGTGATGAAGCAAACTTAATCGAAATGACATTTACTTTCGACAACTACTTACGTCTACTCGACCCCTTGTATGCGAAAGTGCTGATGCACTCGTTCTACATGGCGATTGTGGCGACGTTGTTGTGTTTAGTAATTGGTTACCCATTTGCTTACATCATAGCGAAAATGCCAGAGAAATGGCGCCCATTCATGTTGTTCTTAGTTATCGTACCTTTTTGGACAAACTCTCTTATCCGTACTTACGGCCTGAAGATTGTTCTGGGTACACAAGGTATTTTGAACAAATCATTAATGGCGATGGAAATCATCGATAAGCCATTACGTATTATGTACACCGAAACAGCAGTAATGATTGGTCTTGTGTACATCCTGCTTCCATTTATGATTCTGCCGCTTTACTCGGCAATCGAGAAGTTGGACAACACTTATATCGAGGCGGCGAAAGATCTTGGTGCGAACAAGTTCCAAACCATTACGAAAGTGATTCTACCTCTTACAATGCCTGGCATTATCGGTGGTTGTTTGTTGGTTCTGCTACCAGCACTAGGTATGTTCTACATCTCTGACCTTCTTGGTGGTGCGAAGAACCTACTGATCGGTAACGTCATTAAGAGCCAAGTATTGAACGCTCGTGACTGGCCATTTGGTGCTGCGACCAGTATCGCCCTCACCTTCGCAATGGCTGTGATGCTTTACGCTTACTACAGAGCAGGCAAACTATTGAATAAGAAAGTGGAGCTAGACTAATGGGACGCACAGTTAGATTTAGCTTTATGGCGCTGGTATATGCATTTTTGTATCTGCCGATCATCGTCCTAATTGTTAACTCATTTAATGCCAACAAATTTGGTATGAAATGGGGCGGTTTCACCACGAAATGGTACGAAACCTTAGTAAATAACGACAGCCTAATGCAGGCTGCATGGCATTCATTGAACGTAGCGGTATTTTCAGCGACAGCAGCAACCATTATTGGTAGCTTGACGGCTGTTGCCCTATTCCGTTACTCGTTCAAAGGTAAAGGCGCGGTAAACGGCATGCTGTTTGTCGTAATGATGTCTCCAGATATTGTAATGGCGATTTCATTGCTTGCTCTGTTCCTAGTATTAGGCGCACAGCTTGGCTTCTTTACTCTATTGATTGCTCACATCACCTTCTGTCTACCGTTCGTTGTGGTAACAGTGTACAGCCGCTTGAATGGCTTTGATGTGAAAATGTTGGAAGCTGCAAAAGACCTTGGTGCAAGCGAATGGGTTATCTTGAAACAGATCATCCTTCCTCTTGCTAAACCAGCGGTTGCTGCAGGTTGGCTACTGAGCTTTACCCTGTCTTTGGACGACGTAATTATCAGCTCGTTTGTAACAGGTCCAACTTACGAAATCTTGCCATTGAAGATTTACTCAATGGTTAAGGTGGGCATTTCACCGGAAGTGAACGCCCTAGCAACGGTGATGTTGATTGTTTCTTTGGTCTTGGTAGTAATTTCTCAGTTGCTAGCAAGAGAAAAAGTGAAGTAGAATCCGCACCCGTTAACATCACGAAACAGAATGGTTACATGCCATTCTGTTTTTCTATCTATCGTCCAAAATTGGACAACGTTTGGTTTGGAGCTAACGTCAATGAAAAAATGGGCTACTCTATTAGCTGGTAGTGCATGTGCGCTTTCTCTGTTCTCTGGTACAGCGGCAGCGGATGATAAAGAATTAGTATTTATGAACTGGGGTCCTTACATCAACAGTAATATCCTAGAGCAATTTACTAAAGAAACTGGCATCAAAGTGATCTACTCGACTTACGAGTCGAACGAAACTTTGTATGCAAAGCTAAAAACTCATAACCAAGGTTATGATCTAGTAGTACCTTCAACGTACTTCGTAGCGAAGATGCGAGACGAAGGCATGCTACAAAAGATCGACAAGACTAAGCTGAAAAACTTCGGCAACCTAGATAAAAACTACCTAGACAAGCCTTACGATCCAAATAACGACTACTCTATTCCACACGTTGTTGCGATTACAGGTCTAGCGGTTAACGCAGACATGTACGATCCAAACGACTTCCAAAGCTGGGCTGACCTATGGAAGCCAGAGCTAGAAGGTCAAGTAATGCTGATGGACGACACTCGTGAAGTGTTCCACATTGCACTGCGCAAACTGGGTTACTCAGGTAACTCTACGGATCCAAAACAAATCGATGAAGCGTACGCAGAGCTACAAAAGCTTATGCCAAACGTTCTAGTATTTAACTCTGACAACCCAGGCGCACCATACATGTCTGGCGAAGTTGGCGTTGGTATGCTTTGGAACGGTAGCGCCGCAGCGGCACAAAGTGAAGGCCTGAACCTTAAACTCGTTTTTCCTAAAGAAGGCGGTATCGGCTGGGTTGATAACTTCGCTATCTCTTCCGGTGCGAAGAACGTAGAAGCCGCTCACAAGATGATCGACTTCTTACTGCGCCCAGAAATCGCAGAGCAAATCTCTCGTGATACTGGCTACCTAACGGCGGTGGAGGAATCGAATGCTAAGTTTAAAGACGTTGGCCCACTATTCCCTTCTCAAGAAGACCTTGACCGCGTTGAATGGCAAGATGCGGTTGGTGATCTAACCGTTAAATACGAAGATTACTTCCTCAAGCTGAAAGCGGGACAATAATCTAGCTTGTGTAACAAGTCATCAACCATAGGAAAATAGGCAGCAATACGCTGCCTATTTTTGTCTTAGGCTGATATAATCGCGCGTTGCTAGGTTTATTTGTCTTGGTATCATAGATTTATCGTCTCATAACAAGGAGACAACGATATTCAAGCTAAATGAACATATTTGTGCTTACTGCGATTTGGCTCAACTTGATAACTCCAGCTAGTATTGACTTGTCCAATCGCGAAACAAAACGGAAAACAAATGAAAAGTAAATTCTACGCAAGCGCTCTATGTGCAGCGACGCTCATCGCTACCCCTGCAATGGCTGCTGATCAAGAACTGTATTTCTACAACTGGTCGGAATACATTCCAAACGAAGTTCTTGAAGACTTTACAAAAGAAACCGGAATCAAAGTTATTTACTCTACATACGAATCTAACGAGAGTATGTACGCAAAACTAAAAACTCAAGGTTCTGGTTACGACTTGGTAGTACCGTCTACCTATTTCGTCTCTAAAATGCGTAAAGAAGGCATGCTACAACAGATCGACAAAGAGAAATTATCTCATTTTGCCGATCTTGATACTAACTTCCTAAACAAACCGTTCGATCCGAACAACAACTACTCTATCCCATACATTTGGGGTGCGACCGGTATTGGTATCAATGCTGACATGCTAGACAAGTCATCGGTTTCTAAATGGGATGATTTCTGGGATAGCAAGTGGGAAGGTCAACTAATGCTGATGGATGATTCTCGCGAAGTATTCCACATTGCATTGACTAAGCTTGGTTACTCACCAAACACGACTAACCCAGAAGAAATCAAAGCCGCTTACGAAGAACTGAAAAAGCTAATGCCAAACGTATTAGTATTTAACTCAGACTTTCCTGCAAACCCTTACCTTGCGGGTGAAGTTTCACTAGGCATGCTTTGGAACGGTTCTGCATACATGGCTCGTCAAGAAGGCGCGAACATCGACATCATCTGGCCAGAAAAAGGCACTATCTTCTGGATGGACAGCCTAGCAATTCCAGCTGGTGCGAAGAACGTTGACGCAGCTCATAAGATGATCGATTTCCTACTACGTCCTGAGAACGCAGCTAAGATTGCACTTGAGATTGGTTATCCTACGCCAGTTAAAACGGCACACGATCTGCTACCGAAAGAATTTGCTAATGATCCAAGCATCTTCCCACCACAAGAAGTGATGGACAGCGGTACTTGGCAAGATGAAGTTGGCGAAGCGAGCGTAATGTACGATGAGTACTTCCAAAAGCTAAAAGTGAACAACTAATTCGTTAGTTTTAAAGATATGAAAAAGCGGCTCATGAGCCGCTTTTTTGTTCTTAATGACAAGACAAAAACTCTTCCTGTTGAAGTTACTACGCTCTTTCTTTTCCTTCTAGAGCCAGTATCTCGTCAACTAATTTTGGAACCTCAACGCTTGCTTTTCCGTAGCGTTTTTCCTCAAATTCACTTTCTACCGCACTAGGTTCTAGGTTAATTTCAATGGTATGTGCGCCGTGCATTTTTGCATCATGAACAAAACCTGCTGCGGGATACACAACGCCAGAAGTCCCAATAGAAATAAACAAATCTGCTTCTTCTAATGACGCGTAGATATCCCCCATTCGCAGTGGCATTTCACCAAACCAAACAATATGTGGTCGCATTTGTGAAGGGATCTGACAACAGTGACAAAGCTCGCCGGTCTTAATGTCCTCATTGTGCTCTACTACTTGGTTAGATTCACTACAGCGGGCCTTGAGCAACTCACCATGCATGTGAATCACATTCTGACTGCCGCCTCTTTCGTGAAGGTTGTCTATATTTTGAGTGATGACCGTCACTTTACCTTCTAACTCAGCCTCTAAACGACCTAATGCTTCATGCGCTGCATTAGGCTTTATCGCATTATCTTGAAGTTTCTTGCGGCGTTGGTTGTAAAAATCTTGAACAAGGTCCGGATCGCGAGCAAACCCTTCAGGCGTTGCTACATCTTCGATACGGTGATTCTCCCATAGGCCATCTTGCGCACGAAATGTTTGAATACCAGATTCGGCCGAGATACCTGCACCAGTAAGTACTACAATATTTCTATAAGGGAAATTCATAACTCATCCTTGCTGTTTTTTCATTAGCTTAACACTGAAAGAATAGCAACAGTAGTAATATGGATTAGACCATAGTCGTAATGGTCACTATTAGAATTACAATTTAAGAGGAACAGCAATGAGACAAGTATCTCTAGCGTTTATATTGCTTATGACTTTGGCAGGCTGTCAACTTACCAATGTTGAAGGCGAAGTCGATGATGTAAAGGTAAGAGTCAGCACCAATGATGATGACCATCGAGGTAATGGTAATTTCTGTCCTCCTGGCCAAGCCAAGAAAGGCAATTGCTAACAGAGCGGCTTTATGCCGCTCCCATATTGGCCTCAATCCTCGTTGGTCGAAGATATTTTATGAATGGCTAGGTCAGCGCCATTGAATTCGTCTTCTTCTGAAAGCCTCAGTCCCATACTGGTATTAATCGCACCGTAGACTACAAGTGCACCAAGCACTGCGATGGAAAGGCCCAAAAGCGTTCCTAGAAGCTGAACGATAATGCTCACGCCACCTAGCCCACCCAATGCGCTTTGACCAAAAATCCCAGCGGCAATACCACCCCAAGCGCCACATACACCGTGTAAAGGCCAGACACCTAGCACATCATCAATCTTGGTTTTGTTTTGTAGGTGGGTAAAAAGATAAACAAATAGCACGCCAGCAATCGCACCTGTCACTAAAGCACCGATAGGATGCATTAAGTCTGAGCCCGCACATACAGCAACCAAGCCAGCTAGTGGGCCGTTATGAATAAAGCCAGGGTCATTCTTACCAGCCAACAGTGACGCGACAATGCCCCCGACCATTGCCATCAATGAGTTCATAGCCACCAAGCCACTTATGCCTGACACAGTTTGAGCTGACATGACGTTGAAGCCAAACCACCCCACACATAAGACCCAAGCTCCCAAAGCCAAAAACGGAATATTCGAAGGTGCAAAGTTGGTGTGCTTTCCTGCTCGAACTCTGCCTTTTCTCATGCCCAAAAACACGACGGCAACAAGCGCTATCCAGCCGCCAACACCATGCACAACGACTGAACCTGCAAAATCGTGGAAGCCATAACCAAAGGTATTTTCAAACCAAGATTGAACGCCAAAGTTTCCGTTCCAGATCATTCCTTCAAATAGTGGGTATACAATACCGACAGTGAAAAATGTTGCGATTAAAATCGGATAAAAACGAGCTCGTTCTGCGATACCACCTGAAACAATAGCGGGAATCGCTGCAGCGAAGGTCAGCAAGAAAAAGAACTTCACTAACTCGTAACCATTGCCTTGAGATAATGTCTCTGCATCAGCAAAGAAGGTGCCGCCATAAGCGACCCAGTATCCAATGAAAAAATACGCGATGGCGGATATACCGAAATCGGCCAAGATTTTAACTAAAGCATTAACTTGGTTCTTTTGGCGCACGGTTCCTACTTCAAGAAAAGCAAAACCAGCATGCATCAAAAAAACCATGATTGCGCCAAGTAGTAAGAAAAGTGTGTCGGAACTTTGCGTGAGAGTTTGTACAGCGCCGTGTACCTGATTGGCAGTTACACTCATTATGATTGTCTCCGTTGATCTGTAGCGCACTTATCCTGTGCATCAAAGTTAGGTTCATCACCAATTTGGTGAAATTAATTTATAGAGCGTCTAACAGAGCAATTCTCATTCCATAATTTATATTTCTAACATTTACTTTTTAATCTTTTGTTTTATATTAACTTTAATAAAATTTGGCGTTCTTGAAATGGTGCTTAACACGCTAATAAATGCACCAATGTGGTTTTAGTGCACCAACATAATGCGCACCATATAGCTCAACAAGCAGCAAACTCCCCACCATAAACATAAAAGCCACCTCATGAGAGGTGGCTTTTATACTGAATGGCTAACTAAAGGAGTTTATCGAGTGATCTTCCCTGCTTTTACTTCTTCTAGCCAACGCCCCTCGACGAGATAAGGAGGAAGCCAACCAGTTTCAACTGATAAACGGTTGCCTTTGTCGTACCATATTAACTTCTACTAAGCGTGCCTATTGTGCTCTTTAATCATTTCTGCGATTTCCTTGCGTCCCCACTCATAAGCAAACTCTATAGCGTCCATGTCTTTCATAGAGTTACCAGTATATTTAACCTTTGTATCTATACCAGCTTTTAATAATAACTCCACAATATTTTTATGACCAGCATGGATCGCAGCAAACAATGGGTTGCGGTCTGGTTCAGATATATCCATCACTGCATTTCTTTCTAGAAAATAGGTAAGTAAGTCTAAATGACCTTCATATGCAGCTGTATTTAAGGGAGTTACACCTGAAGGCCCCCCCTTGATATTTACATCAATACCTAGATTCACCAGAAGCTCTACAATTTTATCTTGCCCTTGCTCCGTTGCGATGTGCAACCAGGAACCCAGAGGCGTAATTAGATGAAGTAATTTGTCATCTCCTGAGAGAATTTTTTCAACCTCACTCACGTCACCCGATCTAATCGCGGCCATTACATCTTTTGCGCTGTGCTCACCGGCCATCTTTATCTCCTCTCAGCTGCGGTTTTACCCAGTAATTTTAAAGCATTAACCATATCAACGCGTTTACCCAACATTTTATCAGTCGCTTTAAGAGTATCAACAACCTGCCGCAACGCATTAATATCATGCTGTCCAGCGATACGGTTGGGAGCCCACACTAAGTTCTCAAAACCAAATATTGGGTCGATATCATATTTTCTTAAAAGCTCCTGCCCCTCCATAACTAGATCTTGTTGATCCTGCCCCAACCCCCTCTTAAATAGTACGTGGTGAGCATGTGGATCCGGCATGTCTGCAGGAGGAGGCCCAGCTAAAGTCCTCAAATAAGAACCAAAATCATAGTTATTTAAATTGTTAGTATCAGAGTCGCGCAACTTTAACCGTGTAAGAGACCAATCTGTAAAGATTTTAGAGCCCTCATTGGAGTTATGAATGGTCTTTGAGGTTTCAAAAGCTTGACTTTCGCCAAAAACATGTCCGCTTACAAATTCCTCAATCCCAACAACATACTGAACTTCGTGCCTGCTGCCATCTGAATGATTGATATGACGATAAAAAGTAATTTCATTTTTCTCGCAATCAATATGGTCTAAATCGTATTCATATCGAATATGATTTTTACCTTTGGGTTTTCGGATTTTGACTTGCGAGCGAACGCCATCTTCTCCGACGGATGATTCTTTTGCTGCCTCTAAAATCTGATCGCAAACCTCTTGGGGGACATCGCTTTGCGCCTGATACGCTGCCAACATTTGACCCAAGCGTTTTAACCCTTCTTCACAAAGGAAACCTGTTGGATCAATCCACTGGATAGGATTGACTGCATATTGGTAATGGTTAATGCCACCAGCAATAGATATCGGATCTTGTTGGATAAAGCGTCCTAGCTTAGAATCGTAATACCGAGCGAGGTTGTAGTGTAAGTCGGTTTCTTGATCGAAGTACTGCCCTTGAAAACGCAGTGGATTTACTACTTTTTCAATATGTACATGAGCAAAGCCATGAGCATCGTAGCTGGCACTCCATACAACATTCCCCTCGCAATCGATCAGTCGCTCTGGTTTACCAACTTGATCGCACTGGTACCAATAAATAACGTCATTTTCTAGCAGTGCCACTGGCGTGTAGGTTTCTGGTTGATATAGGTACCAGCGGAAAGCGCATGAAGAGCGTTCACCAATTAAACGTTCCCCTTCCCACAAGAACTCCGTAACGCCTTGTTGTGTAATTTTCTTCGTCCTGCGCCCTAATGCATCATATTCATATTGACTGATGCCATCGTCGGTGTGAACTTCAATGAGCTGATTTAACGCATCAAATACGCGAGTCTGAACATGTCCTTGCCCCTCACGTTTTGTCTGGTTTCCTTGCGCGTCATATTTGAACCGGACACCATCGTGTACTTCAATACGATCAGCGAATACCTCTGAAGTTGGCAAAGTAGGATTGCCAAAACTATCGTATTCAAACTTAGTCACTTCTCCGGAAGCATTGACTCGTTTCAGTTGCCCTAAGGCATCGTACTGATAGTGTGTTGCTCCTGCCCTATTATCAATGATTGATGAAATACGGTTTTGCGCATTGTAAACGTACTTTTTCTCTCTATCAGGCCAATGTTGTTCGACCAAACGACCAACACCATCATAAATGATGCGCTCATTAAAATGTGCCGTTTCAATTTGGGAAACTCGTCCCATTTCATCGTAATGAAATTTGATTTGAGGTAAATCGAGGTTTCCAAACCGAATCGCTGAAAAACGCCCATATCGATCATAGGAGAAGTTCAGCTCCGTATTATCTGGCAGTACCTGAGATACGCGTTGGCCAACTCTGTTAAACTCCTGCGCTATCTCAAACTGACCTTGAATGCGCTTTGTTAAATGCCCGAATGAAGAGTATTGGTATTGCAGTGTTTGATGGCGATTGGATGCGAAAGTAAGTCGCCCACTAAGCGTATAATTGAAGTGGTTCTCTACAATACTGCTAGCATTTCCTGCTTTGACGTGCTTGAGATAACCCACAGCGTCATAGCGGTACAGCACCGTCCTATCGGCGACTTGCTTACGATGGATCCGCCCCATATCGTCATAATCAAATTGGCTTTGTAGATTATCAAACCCGACAGTTCCTGACAGCTGGCCTTCATCGTCATACAGGAATTCGAACTCTAAGCCGTCACTCCGAACTAATTTAGTCAGGTTACGTTGTTGATCGTATTCGTAAGAAATATGGCTGCCATCGGGAAAGATGACTGCTTCTTGTTGCGCGAGTGCTCCCCATTGATACGAGGTAATGCCTGCTGGCGTTCGAATCTGAGCAACACGGCTGTGCTCATCGTAAGAATATTCTTCGCTATAACCGACTTTGTCTTCGTCGTTAAAATAACGAACTGATGTACGCCTGCCGAATTGATCATAAGCGAGTTGAGCAATACACCCATCGGGATAAGCGACGCCATTCACTAGATCTTCTTCGTTGTAGCTGTAACGAAGTAATGTACCGTCTATTTCATTCGCGATAAGTCTTTGTTGTTCATCCCACCACCACTGACTTTTCTTACCATCTTCAGACTCTTTTTTGACGACTTGACCGTGTTTATCGTAATCATACTCCGTGACACAGCCGAACTGATCGGTATCCCAAACTCTTTGACCGAGACTATTGTAGTAAGCCTTCTCGATATCCCCGTCAGGTGAAACCGTTTTAACTAACTTACCTAAGCCGTCATAGCCATATTGAATTTCTTTGCCAGAGGAATGAAACTTAGAAACTAATTGACCATGCTGATTATATTGATAATTGACCGTTGACTGATCAGGATAGATAGCTTGTGCTTTTCGTCCTAATTCATCATATTGCCATCGCCAAGTTCTACCTGTGGGGCTTATTTTCTCGAGTAAGTTACCCTGCTCGTCATGCAAGAAAGACCATTGATGATCTAACGAGTCAGAATAAGAAGAATGATTTCCCTGATAATGGAAGCGATAGTCATAAATTCCTGCGTCCCCAACGTTCCTGATGCATTTCGCGTTAGCACCTTCGCCATCCCATTCAAAATAATGAGTAAAGCCAGTTGGTCGTACACGCTTAACAATTAAATGGCCGCGGTATTGATACTGTTCCTTCAAGCCCAAATGATTAGTTGCACTGACCAAATCATCGTGCTCATCATAGGTATAAGTTGTCAGAACTTTTTGGGACTTTGCATTAAGCAGTTCTACAAGGCGTCCTTGCTTATCATATTGACATTCAAGAACCGGACGCTTGTTATATGCGATCTCGATCAATCGATGGTTTCGAGAATACTGCAATTGAAACGTTGAAAACGTGCCATTTCTAACTTGTTTAACAAGCCAACGATCATCTTTTTGCTCAAATCGATATTGATGCCCACTAGCGAGCGTCACGATCCGAGTTGCTGAATTTAGGAAATAACAGCTCGCACCAGCGTATATCTGGTAACTTGTTGCTCCAGTATCTACTGGCTCAAACTCTGTGATATCGGCCTTATCGTCAACAAACTCCCAAGCGATAACGTTGTCTTTCTCGTCCGTCTTCTCGTGCAATTCAAACTGAAATGCATGTCGCCAACCAAAGCCCATTCCATGATTTACATCCGACTGCGAAGAGCGATAAGTACGCTGCCAAGTAGTGCCTTGCTGTAGCTCGATATCATAGAGTGCGAGAATTTCTTCACCCGTCACAAGTGATACAGGGTCACCGGCTTTCTCATGTTTTTCACTGCTTTGTTGCTGAGGCTTGGCGGATGCGGCACTTCTGCCACTCTTTTTATTCGACTTCCCCTTTCCCTTCGATGGTTTTGCATTGACGGTATTTTGAGTCGGTGGAGGCGTAACCGCTGACGAGAGCGCGTAGTTTTCGCCGGTAGGTACAATTCGAGCGACATGTAAGTCACCGTTCACCAAAGCATTGGCAAACGTTGAATTATAGTGTTGGGAAGTAAGCTCACCGTCAGGTATGTTTGGCTTGAATTGACCAATCGCATAGAACAAATCCTCGACAGAGCGAAGGTCAAGCTCACCAAAGCTCTCAAGAAACTCTATTGCCTCTTGTTTGGTCACGAATGTTTTAGGTTCGCCGCTAGTAAGTAACTGACCAGAGAAGTGATAACTTTCGCCAAAGCGATTCGTGATAGGAATGACGAATTGAGGGATCATAGCCGTAACGTGTTTGTCCTTTTCTTACCTTGCCGCATCATTTAATGCTCGTTTCGCTCTTTTTATTTGTGAGAGCAAGATGCCTTAATCAAACATCCTCCGATAGAGATTCCTCTGTATGCGTAGACTGAATGTATTGATGGCAATTTTCACGTATGCAACTCTTTGAATCTCTGAGCGCAGCGTACTTTAACGGGACGATGAATCCTGAGTAAATGAACAATAGCGTGAGTGAGACTAATGTCTCATCGTGACGCGATTTTTTTACATGTTTCTTACTTAACTATGATTTTCTGCCCAGTTACGTAAATTCACTCAATAAGTTGCATCAAGTATCACCACTGCGACTCAACGCTTCATATTTGAGACAAAACAGCAACAAAAAAACCGCCTATTACGGCGGTTTTGCTTAAAGAATACTGATTAAAGGTTTGGACCTGTCGATGGTCTGTGTGGTTGGTTATTGAGCAGTTGCTGCATCCCTTGAAACATTCGCATAAACCACACCAAGATGGCTAATGCAGCAAACACCATCCCTACCCAAGGAATAAAGTAAGCAATGGTTTCAAGCAAAGTACTATGCAACCAATAATCACTCACGCCAACGAGTACACCGTTAGAAGTCGCGACGGTGACGATCAACACAACAAAAAACGTCAGGTAGAGAAAGAAGGTGCGAATTAAACCGTAGTAATGAGAAATCACTACGTCGCTGTCTTCTCCCTTATCTAATCGGTAACCCGCATAGATAATTGCGATAACGCCTGAGATCAGAAACGTAAACGGGGTCAGACAGCTCAGGATGTACGCAACCCAAATCCCGTTATGAGGTTTGTTCATTCGCTTTCGCTCCTTTTACTTCCGTTTGTCCCGTATCTGTTTCACCCATCGCTTCTTTGGACTTCACTTCCTCATACCAAAGATCGTGATGCTCTTTCGCCCATGTTTCATCAACTTCACCTGTCATCATGCCTTCTAACGCACCTTCCATACCGAATAGACCAATATAGATGTGGAAGATAAAGCCACAGATTAGAATCAGTGCCGAAATCGCATGAACTAAGTTAGAAAGCTCCATGTCACGGCGAGTTTGGCCAAAGATAGGAAAGTCCAGAACTAAGCCACTCACTGCCGCGATAGCACCAAAGAAGATCAACAACCAATAGATTGCCTTCTCGCCACCGTTTGAGAAACCAGCTGACGGATGTGTGCCTTTGTGTTTACCAACCATACCGCCCATTTTCATGAACCAACGAACATCAGTCATGTTTGGAATCGACTTGCGCCACCATTTAAAGAGCACGAGCATCAGCAAAATGAAGAACAATGGTCCCATGTAATTGTGGTACTGCTTCGCCAACATGACGATAAAGCCCCAGAACTCAGTAGGAACGTACGGTTTTAAGAAGTGCTTACCGTAAACCAGCATCAAACCACTGAATGCCAACGTTAAGAATGTAAACGCCATACTCCAGTGAAGCGCGCGGTCTAAACGAGACCAACGCTTCATCTTTTTACCAGTACGCGGCTTGCTAAGCATCAAAGGACCAACGAATACGTAAGCCATGATAACCATCGCGATACTGCCGAAAATCGCGACAGCACCAGCAGGAGACATCCATTTCTCTTTTAGAATGTACCAAGTCTCACCAGGTTTACTGATCAATACGCCATGTTCTGGCGATTGGGACGTGGTGTAGCCTTCTTGCCCCTCTCTGACTTCGCGCCAATAGTCTGCCCCGGCGAGTTGCGTGATCTCCTGTTGAATAACTTTAGAAGATTGTTCCTCTCCTGAAGCAGGCATTGCGAAAGTCAGCAGCAATGCCGTCATCATTGACAGCATTGCTAGAGATGCACGTTTAAGCGTGTTTAACATGTGCCTCTCCTTACTTAGCTTTTCGTCGCATCGTAAGAAAGATCGTTTCCGTCTGTCCAACCTGCGTTTTTCGCGCCGCGTTCTACCACACGTTGACGGAAAATGTCAGAGACTTTCTCTGCGTCACCCGCAAGCAGCGCTTTGGTTGAACAAAGCGATGCACACATCGGTAACTTGCCTTCTGCGATACGGTTCGCACCGTATTTTTGACGTTCTTCCTCAGAGCCAGGCTCTGTTTCTGGGCCGCCCGCGCAGAAAGTACATTTATCCATTTTGCCACGTTCACCAAACGCCTCTTGTTTAGGAAATTGAGGTGCGCCAAACGGACAAGCAAACAAACAGTAACCACAACCGATACACAGATCTTTATTGTGAAGAACGATGCCGTCTTCGGTATGTTCGAAACAATCAGCTGGACAAACTGCCATACAAGGCGCATCGGTACAGTGCATACAAGCAACAGAGATAGAGTTTTCACCAGCTTCACCGTCGTTTAGTGTTACCACGCGGCGACGTTGAATGCCCCATTCAAGCGCATCGTCGTTTTCGTTCTTACATGCAGTAACACAGCCGTTACACTCGATACAGCGTTTGGTGTCACATAGAAATTTCATTCGTGCCATTGTCAGACTCCTTACGCTTTACGAATGTTACATAGGGTTACTTTGGTTTCCTGCATCAAGGTAACCGGGTCGTAACCGTAAGTGGTTGCCGTGTTAGCCGATTCGCCAACAACGTAAGGTTGTGTACCTTCTGGGTATTTAGGACGTAGGTCTTCACCTTCGAACTTACCGCCAAAGTGGAACGGAATGAACGCCAAACCAGGTTTCACACGACGCGTTACCATTGCTTTCACCTTGATTCGTCCCTTCTCTGCACCTTCAACCCAAACATCATCACCATCTCTGAAGCCAAGATCGTTCGCGTCTTTCGGGTTCACTTCAACAAACATTTCTTGTTGAAGCTCGGCAAGCCAAGGGTTTGAACGCGTCTCTTCACCACCACCTTCGTATTCAACCAGACGGCCAGAAGTCAGAACGATTGGGTACTCGCCCGATTTGTCTTGTTCTTGAATGGATTTATACAACGTAGGTACACGGAAGATGGCATCTTTGTCTTCCCAAGTCGGGTAATCCGTTACAAGGTCACGACGTGGTGTGTAAAGTGGTTCACGATGCAGTGGCACACGGTCTGGGAACGTCCAAACAATCGCACGCGCTTTCGCGTTACCAAATGGAATACAACCGTGCTTGATCGCGACACGCTGAATACCGCCAGAAAGGTCAGTCTTCCAGTTTTTACCCTCTGCTGCCACTTTCTCTTCAGCAGTTAGATCGTCCCACCAACCAAGTTGTTTCAACAACTTGTCAGTGAACTCTGGGTAACCGTCTTTGATCTCACAGCCTTTCGAATAACTGTCTTCTGCAAGAAGGCTTTTGCCTTCGAATTCCACACCAAAGCGCGTACGGAAGTTACCGCCACCTTCTGCAACCGTCTTAGACGTATCGTACAGAATGTGTGTACCTGGGTGTTTCATTTCAGGTGTACCCCAACATGGCCAAGGTAGACCGTAGGTTTCACCGTTGACAGGGCCACCTTCCGCTTCCAATGTGGTTTTGTGGAACGTATGCCAGTTTTGTTGGTGCGCTTTCAAACGCTCTGGGCTTTGGCCTGTGTAACCAATCGTCCACATGCCTTTGTTGAATTCACGCGTCAGGTCTTCAATCACCGGCTGGTTGTTTTCAACACGGATGTTTTTGAACAGAAGATCGGAATAGCCCAGTTTCTTCGAAAGCAGGTACATGATTTCGTGGTCTGGTTTTGATTCAAACAAAGGTTCAATCACCTGATCACGCCATTGTAGAGAGCGGTTAGATGCGGTAACGCTGCCGTGTGTTTCAAACTGTGTTGTTGCAGGAAGCAGGTAAACGCCGTCGGTACGGTCGTTCATTACCGCAGCAACCGTTGGGTAAGGGTCCACAATCACCATCATGTCCAACTTCTGCATCGCTTTTTTCATCTCAACACCACGTGTTTGAGAGTTCACTGCGTGTCCCCAGTAGAACATTGCACGGATGTTTTCGCGTTGACGAATGTTGTCTTTGTTTTCCAGTACACCATCAACCCAACGAGATACAGGAATACCTGCACTGTGCATTGGTTTCTGACCGCTGTAAGCGTTGTCATCGAAACGACCTTTGATCCATTCGTAATCGATTTCCCACACTTTTGACCAATGACGCCAAGCGCCTTCAGAAAGGCCGTAGTAGCCAGGTAGCGTGTCAGAAAGTACGCCAAGGTCGGTTGCGCCTTGTACGTTATCGTGACCACGGAAGATGTTTGCACCGCCGCCTGATTTACCAATGTTACCAAGCGCTAGCTCAAGCACACAGTAAGCACGTGTGTTGTTGTTACCAGTAGTATGCTGAGTACCACCCATACACCAAACAATACAGCCTGGGCGATTTTCAGAAAGCAGTTTTGCTGTTTGGTGAACGTCTTCTTCGCTTACGCCTGTTACGCGCTCAACTTCTGCTGGCGTCCATTTCGCCACTTCAGCACGGATCTCATCCATACCGAATACACGTTGACGGATGAACTCTTTATCTTCCCATTGGTTTTCGAAGATGTGCCACAACACACCCCAAATGAATGCTACGTCAGAACCAGGACGAAGTGATACATAGTGATCCGATTTTGCTGCCGTACGTGTACGACGAGGATCCGCTACGACGATCTTACAGTTGTTCTTCTCTTTTGCGATCAGAATGTGCTGCATCGCTACTGGGTGTGCTTCAGCTGGGTTTGAACCAATGAATAGCATCGACTTACAGTTGTGCATGTCATTGAAAGAGTTGGTCATCGCACCGTAACCCCAAGTATTCGCTACACCAGCCACGGTTGTTGAGTGACAAATACGCGCTTGGTGGTCAACGTTGTTCGTACCCCAAAGTGATGCCATTTTGCGGAACAAGTACGCTTGTTCGTTGCTGTGCTTTGCGCTTCCCAAGAAGTAAACCGAATCAGGGCCGGACTCTTTACGGATGTACATCACCTTGTTACCGATTTCTTCGATCGCTTGATCCCAAGAAAGCTTTTTCCACTTACCGTTTTCAAGCTTCATTGGGTATTTAAGACGGCGCTCACCGTGACCATGTTCACGCAGTGCTGCGCCTTTTGCACAGTGACCACCGGCGTTAAATGGGTGGTCGAATGCAGGCTCTTGACCCGTCCAAACACCATTTTGAACTTCTGCGTAAATACCACAACCCACTGAACAGTGAGAACAGATAGTACGTTTTACTTCTGTTTTCGCTTCTGGATCGACTGATTTTGCTTGCGCTTTTTTCATCATTCCCGGTGCGAATAGACTAGCACCAACCACTGCGCCACCAGCGGCAAGCGAAGTGTTTTTCATGAATGCACGACGAGATACGCCAAGCTGGTTCGTTTCTTTGCTCACACTGTCGGAGCGTTTGACAAGTTTCATCCGTTATCTCCTAAAGTGTGTCGTAGTAATCGCGAATGTGTTGAGTTTCACGATACCCTTTCTTCTTCACGTCGTTTTCAGAAGGCTCAACCGTTTCTGAAGCAACGGCCACTTTCGTGGTTCCCGCAACAACAGCACCGGCAACGGCAGCGGTTGTGAAGCCTTTTAGGAGATCCCTACGGCTTGTGTTTATTTCTTTATTATCTTTCATCATTGCTTCCTTACCTTACGGTAGATCTTTGGAGACTCATGCCTCTCTATCGATATGACCAAGTACTGCTCGATTACTCGTAATCAGTGACGTTTTTCACATCAATTTTTAATTTGTTCTTACTGCTTTTGGTGTTCACGCTAAAGCGGACTTGCTCTAAAGTTAAAAATGCATCGCAAAGCTGTGCAGCTGGCTTGTAGAAGTTCACGCTTTCTGCGCTCTCTAGTTGGCGCGTAAAAGATTGGAACCAAGGGGCAATGTGTTTGTTAAACACCGCTTGTTGAAGTTCTTCCTCTTCACCTGTCAGCATTGCCATCACTTCGCACAGTGCAGAAATATGGTCTTCAGGCTCTTTCACGTTCTCTTCTCGTTCGATGCCTAAAAGATCCAAATCGCGACGAATTTCCGCTAACGGTTTTTCCATCATCGAGCCAGTACGATGCCAAGATCCGAATGGCACAACTTCACCACGTCCAATGCCAATAAACAGATCTTGATATTCTTCTTCTAACGCTTCTCGCTGCGCTTCGTTCGCGGCTTGTTGCAGTGCGAGCCAAGCTTTTTGCATCGCGCTCTCAGACGGCTCAATTTCTAGCGATTTCAGGAACGCCAGCATTTCATCACTAGGCGCACTACGAAAAAGTGCGGATAAAACGAGATAAATGTCTGTTCTCAGTGTTTGTTCTTGTTGTGTGTCCACTGCTAGCTCCTAGTATTTCAGTTGTTTCATTGGGTCTTCTGCCATCGACTCAAACATGTCGATCACACGGCAGTCTTCACACATCGCGATACGATTGATCGCCGCTTCATCAGAGAAATGAGAGTGACCGCGTAACTTGTTTTGTAGCATGTCGATCATAGACTGAGGTGCGAATGGCTTATGACAGCGAATACATTCCGCTGCTTTCTCTTCGTGAATCACAACCGCTTTTTGGCGCTCTTTTTTCACCCAGTTCATACGAGGCGTAAGCGTCAGCACTTTCTCTGGACACGCTTTCTCGCACAGCCCACATTGAATGCAGTCTTGCTCGACGAATTTAAGTGACGGAGATCGACCGTCCGTATGCAATGCACGTGTTGGACACACCGCCACACAGCTCATACACAACGTACAATCTTTACTTTCACAAGAGACTGTGCCGTAAGGTGCGTTCGCTGGAAGTTCAACAATGTTCTCAACTGGAATACGTGATGCGGACAACGCATCCAACGCCGTAAATAGACGCTGACGTTTGTTGCCTTGCAAGTCTCCTAATGCCAAATCAAAAGACTCGGTACAAAGTGTCGGAGCACCTTCACGTAGTGACTCTAGATACAGAATGTCGATGGTTTCTTTGGCGATACCAAGCTGACCGAGCAGCTCTTGAGCAATACCTACTTCGCTATTAAGCACACGAATAATGGTTTGAGGCATAAAACGTGAAGCCGCAAACAGCACCTGAGTAGCACCATTCACAAGCGCGGCGAACCAAGTATCAATACCAACCGAAGGCAGTTCTTCCACCACAATTGGAATCACATTATCTGGCAGTGCTTTTAGTGCCATCACGTTGTAGCTCTCGTGGCGAGAACTGCAAATCAATACGATAGGATCTAAACCACCCGCTTGCTCATAGTTGGCGAGCGTACGTTCAATAAACTTTTGCGTATCTTCAGGGTTTGGCAGTGCGTAATGAATCGCTTCTGTCGGACACGCTGTAGCACAAGTACCCACGCCTTGACATAGGTATGGGTTGATCTCGATGCGATGGCCCGTTTTGTCGCTGCCTTCACTCGATAGTGCCCCTGCCGGACAAGCATCCACACACCGTTCGCAACCTTTTACGCCACGAGAGCTGTGTGCACATAAATCGGTATCTAAACGGAAGAATTTCGGTTTATCGAACGTCCCCATTAAGGTTGGAATCTCTTCCAACGCTTCAGCCAGTTTCGGATAGCCACGACCTACTGGGTAGTAGCCCGGTACTGGGACTTCTTCCGACATGCAGCTGTTAAGGCAAAGATCGAGTACGATATCGAAACAATCGCTATTGATCGCGACCTTGGCAAGATTGTTGGTCGAACCATGATTTTCAATCAGAACTTCAAACGTACCTAAGAACCCTGAAACCTGAACCGAATTGGCGTAATAAAGCTCGGGATTTGTGCCCTTTTCGCCATCGGTAGAAAGCAGCGTTAGGCTGTTCATTTGCGACAATTGCGCTGCCGCACTTTCGATGATTGCTGTTGGGCCCACAATCAAAGTATTACCGCCGCTTTCATAGCTTACGGTTGGTGGAATAAGATTGGTCAACTCTACGGTATTTTCGAAAGCGTACAGCCTCGCTTTACCGTTATTGGAAGTTGCTTGTTCTAATAATTGTTTCAGCATTGCTCAATTCCATTTATGAACATGGATAGTCTTTTCCATCTCTTAGTGTAGTTAGCGCCGGAGATTCTGCTGATTAACTTATCAATGAGCATTCTTATTCCGCCATCTATAGGCGATGAATACTACGCAGTGCGTCCGTACTAACTTCAACCAGATTGGTATTGAGCAACAGATAGCAAGTGTCATGCCAATAAAATATCAACTAAAAATCAATAGGTTATCAATTTTACTGACAAATAGTAGGGATAAAAAAACCGGTTGAGACATTTTGTCTCAGCCGGCTCATTGAGTGTTTAGTCAAAATGTACCTATTCTTTGTGTGGTATATTTTGTCTCACCTCGTTAGGCGGTGATTCTTCAGCAAAAGTATCACTTTCGCCAAGCACTGTATTTATATACAGTTCATTTTCATCTTGAGTAATTTGGGCATTTTTGTCGGTGTTTGACTCTGCGTCTTCAACTACCTCAGATGCGATATCGTTAACATTAAGCTCAGACCCTTGCGCAGTTTCAGCGTCTGGTTCGTCTTCCACTTTGTCTTTAACCCAATCACGCAGCGTCTCAGCGACGTCTTGAGAAAGTGACTTTAAGTTACTGTAATCATCATCGTAATCATCTAGGCCGTCACGCACGTTAAATTCTTCGGACAAGAACATTTTGCGCAGCGCGGCTTTCTTAACGCTTTCTGAAGCTTCAGAAACCAGCAGTTGCGCCACAGACATTTCTTCGGTTTTTTCAGTCTCTACACTCGCGGTAATGTCTGGAGCCTGACTATCCTCATCGATGTTCAAAGCATCTGAGCTTTCGTCAGCGTTTGAAAGCGCTGTGACATTATCTTCGGATTGCTCCGTCTCTGCTATCGGCGTAATCTCTTCATCATGTTGGGAAGATTCTTCTAGTTTACGTTTCGACCAACGGCTTAAAAAACTAGTTGCCATTTGCTCTGCCTGCTCCTTTGCGTTTCTTGCGTCTTACTTCTAACAACTCACCGTGACGACCAATAAAGGCTTCCATCCAAGCCTGAACGGCTAACGGCATATCGTTGGATAGTACAAGGTTATCACCATCCATATATTGCGCCGCAACAGATTGTGAGGCCGTCAGTAGCTGTATCGCTGGTTTTTCACCAGACTCGACGTTATCCATCACTAAAAAGAGTTTAGGTTGCTGAGAGCTTAAGTTAAAACGGTAGTCTGTACGCTCGTCTTTATGTAATTGCAACAGACAAACATCTGGAGTCTCTTCCGTCGGATTCAGCGCAAATCCTGTCAACTGCCATTGGGTTGTCACCCAAATCCCTGTACTGATCTCATGCTCAACAAGCTCTACGCCGATTGGCCATGTATCCTCAGTCTTTTCGTAATTTTTTTCGAAATCTTTCTTATCCGACATAACTCACCCAGTCTTTCTATTTTTGGTCTGAAAACACACAGGACATTTTGCCCCCGTTTTCGACCATTTTTATTGTCTTCGAAGCAATAAACGCGCCAAGCTGATATAACTTAGTCTATATACTCCCTCAGGCTATAAGTACCAAACTAGACGAAACTCAAATGTATTGATGTGTCATTACTGCGAACTCGCAGTTTTAATGCATTGTTGACATAAAACCTCGCAATTTCTATGGGAACCGCTATTTTGGAATGAGATTTGCTAGCCACTTAAAAAGCTAAAATGCGTAGCAACCTAACGCTCTTAATCACTAGGACACGACTGTGCTGAAACCAAATATTATTAAAACCAGTGAAAATCCCCTGCAAACCATTGAAGTCGATGTGTACAACGAGTACGGCGAAAAGCTCACGAAGCAAATCGCTTGCGAGCGTCCTCTTACGGTCATGCTGAACTGGAAAGAAGTGGTCACGCTCATGACGCTAGGTTCGCGTCCAGAAGCACTAGTACTGGGTTATTTAAAAAACCAAAGCTTCCTGTCCGATCCAGCCGCGATTGAATCCGTTATTATTGACTGGGAAACGCATTCCGCAGCGGTGATTACTAAAGAAAACACTGAACACTTAGAAGGCGCCCTGAAAAAGAAAACCGTCACCTCAGGTTGTGGCCAAGGCACCATGTATGGCAACGTGATGAAGCAGCTTGAAAATTATCAAGTGCCTCAAGTTTCTCTTAAGCAGTCAGAAATTTATTCTGCGCTGGAAGCGTTAACTCATTACAACGACACCTACAAAAAAGCGGGCGCAGTACACGGCTGTGCGGTTTGCAAAGGTAATGAAGTGTTGTCATTTGTGGAAGATGTCGGCCGTCACAACGCAGTGGATACACTTGCAGGTGAGATGTGGCTCAAAGAAGAAACAGGTGAAGATAAAATTTTCTACACAACTGGTCGCCTTACATCAGAGATGGTGATTAAAGTGGCTCAAATGGGCATTCCTGTTCTGCTTTCTCGCTCTGGCGTTACTCAAATGGGGTTAGATCTAGCGAAGCAATTTGGTATTACGACCATTGCGCGTGCGAAAGGTTTGCGCTTCCAAGTGTTTACAGGAGCCGACAAGGTTGAATTTGATGTAAAAGGCAACCAATAACACCTTTTCAGTGTAAACTAAAACCAATAATGCGGATTCACAGAGGATGTGGACTATGAATAATGACCAATTGTGGAATTTTCTGCTTACGCCCAGCGGTATCATGCTTTCTATGATTATTACCTTTGGCGTGGTCGGGCTCTATGCGTATATAACCGGTCAGTTTAAGGATTAAGGCCAAATATCAAAAAAGCCTCGCTAAATAGCGAGGCTTTTGCTTTTTAAACGCTTTGCGAGTAATTACGCGTCAACGCCACGAGATTTTAGGAACTCAGAGTAAGTGCCTTTAAAGTCTGTGATTTTACCATCGCGGATTTCGATAATACGCGTTGCTAACGAGTCTACGAATACACGGTCGTGAGAGACGAAGAACAACGTGCCTTTGTATTGCTCAAGCGCGGTGTTCAAAGATTCAATTGATTCCATGTCCATGTGGTTGGTTGGTTCGTCCATTAGCAGCATGTTTGGCTTGTGCATCATTAGCTTACCAAGCAGCATACGACCTTGCTCACCACCAGACAGTACTTTTACTGACTTCTTAATGTCATCTTGACCAAACAGCATACGACCAAGGAAACCACGAACGACTTGCTCATCATCACCTTCTTGACGCCATTGACCCATCCAACCCGTTAGATTCATATCTTCTGCAAAGTCATGCGCGTGGTCTTGCGCGTAGTAACCGATGTTTGCATTTTCAGACCATTTGAACTCACCAGCACGCGGTTCAAGTACACCAGCAAGCGTGTTTAGAAGTGTTGTTTTACCCACACCATTTTCACCGATGATCGCAACGCGCTCTCCCACTTCAAAAATTGCATTGAAGTCTGAGAACAAGTCCTCTTCAAAACCTTGGCTCAGGTTTTCTACAATCAGAGCGTTACGGAACAGCTCTTTAGACTGTTCAAAACGAATGAATGGGTTTTGACGACTAGACGCTTTCACTTCGTCCAATTTGATCTTGTCGATTTGCTTCGCACGAGATGTCGCTTGTTTTGCTTTCGATGCGTTTGCAGAGAAACGAGCAACGAACGTTTGTAGCTCAGCGATTTGTGCTTTCTTCTTCGCGTTGTCGTTTAGTAGACGTTCGCGAGCTTGAGAAGCCGCAGTCATGTACTCATCGTAGTTACCTGGGTAAACACGTAGCTCACCGTAATCCAAATCAGCCATGTGCGTACATACTGAGTTTAGGAAGTGACGGTCGTGCGAGATGATGATCATTGTGCAGTTACGTGCGTTTAGCGTGTCTTCCAACCAACGGATAGTGTCCATATCCAAGTTGTTGGTTGGTTCGTCAAGAAGCATCACATCTGGGTCTGCGAATAGAACCTGCGCTAGAAGCACACGAAGTTTCCAGCCTGGTGCTACTTCACTCATTAGACCGAAGTGCTGCTCCATTGGAATACCCACCGCAAGAAGAAGTTCGCCCGCTTTGGCTTCTGCCATGTAGCCGTCCATTTCAGCAAACTGAACTTCTAAGTCAGCCACTTTCATGCCGTCTTCTTCGCTCATTTCAGCAAGTGAGTAGATGCGGTCACGCTCTTTCTTCACTTCCCATAGTTCTTTATGACCCATGATGACGGTATCGATTACCGTAAATTCTTCGTAAGCGAACTGGTCCTGGTTCAGTTTTGCAACGCGCTCGTTTGGATCGTAGCTTACGTTACCGCTGGTTTGCTCAAGCTCGCCGCTGAGGATCTTCATAAAGGTTGATTTACCACAACCGTTAGCTCCAATTAAGCCATAGCGATTGCCTTCGCCGAACTTAACTGAAATGTTTTCGAATAGCGGCTTAGCGCCGAATTGTTGAGTAATATTCGCTGTGGAGATCAAAACCTTTACCTTAGCAATTGGGGTGTATTTAGAAAAACCGGGCAACGGTACTTGTTCATGCTACATACTGCAAGTGTTGTTTTTATTAATTCACTCCAAGTGAAATCATTGTAAGGTTTCTAAGAAGCAAAAGCGTAAACATAAATGCGTCATCAAATACAAAAAAGAGCCACTATCGTCAGTGGCTCTTTTTCCATTAATACTTCAAAAAAGTGACTAAGCGATGTTCGTCACCTCTAGGATCAGTTCGGCTTTTTTAGGTAAATAAATACTGAATTTACTGCCTTTTCCCCATTCAGACTCTGCTTTTAACTCACCACCCGTTTGGCTGAGAATACTTTGGGAGACCGATAGCCCTAACCCTGTGCCTTCTCGTTTCGTTGTGTAAAATGGCGAGAAGATTCGACTCAAGTTTTCTGGTTTAATACCGCAGCCCTCATCGATAACATGAATCGCGGCTCCTTTCACTTCGCCCTCTTCAATCCAGTCTTCACTGACTACTGTTAATGTTCCTTTACCGCTCATTGCGTGAATGGCGTTCATTTGCAGGTTAACTAAGATTTGTAGCAAATGATGGCGGTTTATCTCAACTGACGTATGTGCTTGTAGATCAGTCACAAACTCGACGTCGCGTTTCTTGGTGCCCGTTTTAACCAAGGTGATACTTTCATCAATGATAGGATTGACATGTTGCCAAGTGATTTCATCTTGAACACCACCTTGGCGACTGTATTGCAATAAACTGCGCGTGATATTGCGGATACGATCAATTTGCGCGTGAATCGCATCAATCTCCTCTTGTACTCGACTTGCATCGTCACCCAATTCAAAATGGATCAATTCTACGTTGCCAAGAATCACGGCGGTTGGGTTATTAATTTCGTGAGCAATCCCCGCGGTGAGTTCTCCCAATGCTGCCAGTTTTTCATGAACAACGAGTTTGTCGCGAGTTTGGTTAAGCAATTGAATATGCAGCTCAAGATCTTGGGTTTTTTCTCTCAGGCTTGCCGTACGCTCTTGAACTTTGCATTCAAGTTGAGCTGCGGAGTTTTTCAATTCAATTTTGCGCTCTTCTAGCGCGTCTAACATATCATCAAACTGTCTGGCTAACTGCGCAAGTTCATGATCGGCATCTAATCCTAACGGGCCAATCCGTTTTTCTTTACCTTGTTGGACCTGCTTCACCACTTTATGAATGCGTTCGATCGGTCGAAACAGATCATAAGAACCGCGATATACCATCACGCCGGAAACCAGCAATAACATAACCGTAATCAAGCTGATTTCGGCAATGTTCGTCATGTAGGCTTTTACGAATGGCCACATGAGGTAACCCGTATAAAGCATACCAATAACATTGTCGTATTGGTCTTTGATTGGTTGATACGCCGTAATATACCAAGCGTCATACACATAAGCGCGATCAACCCACTGTTCACCCTTCGAAAGTACTTGGTTATACACTTCTGCACTCACGCGAGTGCCTATGGCGCGCCCTAGCCTATGATCGCTGTCTAGAGGAACGTTGGTGCTCACACGCAAATCATCGAGAAATACCGTCAACGTACCCACAGGGCGAAGGCGGTCATTATCACTTAAGTATATGAGATCGCGGATTTGATCCACCAGCACTGTACTATTGTTAAGGAGCAAACCACCATCCAGAAAGCCGATCAAATCGTTCGCTTGGCTGTATACCGGAATCACGGTTCGACTGACTAACCCACGCGCCTCCCTGTCACCATCAGCAAGAATAGGCACTTCTGCTCGTTTGGCGAGTTCAGGATCGAGGCGTTCGAGTTCTTCTTTATTGAGTACATCAAAAAACGATTCGCGCTTGGTGAGATCCATAAAGCGGAATTTGTTTTCCATGGAATTAACGCGTTGGAAAGAGAGAAAATCTAAAGCATATCTTTTCTTCTGCTCTGTGACCCACTTTTGCAGGTCACCTTGTGGCGTTCCTTTATTAATGCGAATACGGAAATCGTACGAATCGGCAAACGCCCGCACGTAATTGGCTTGCTTTTGCTGTAACAACGTTACACTGTTATTTGCAACACCAAGACGTTCCGAGACATCAAGCAGCGCATTTTGCCACGTGTAATGAATAGACCAATAAATGGTAATGCCGATCAGAGCTAACAACGTGAGGAAAATCGGCGCAGAGGTTAAGAATAACAAACGATAACGCACCATGGTTTTAAAACGGTGCGTCCATTTTGACAATCCTTTGTGCTGTGGGCCGTTAGTCGGCATATTCCTCATCCTCAGAATCCCATTCTTTGTATTTACGTTCTAAGGTCTTGCGAGCTACGCCCAAGTCGCGAGCAGCGGCTGATTTGTTGCCTTCGTGCAAGTTAACGACTTGTTTAATATGTGCTTTCTCGACTTCTTTTAACGTCCAGCTGTTTGGATAGCCTTCGCCAGTAAATTCTTTGCCTTCTTTAAAGGTTGGTAACTCAGCTGAGTGAGAAATAGTAATCGATACATTAGGCAGTGAATGCCCGCCATTCAGCTCTCGCCAATAGTGTGCAGGTGGTTTGCCAAGCAAGATACAACGCTCAATCAAGTTTTTCAGCTCACGAATGTTTCCCGGCCAATCGTACTCACTCATGGCTTCCATGTCCTCGTGCGCCCATTTGGGCGCGGGCATACCTAGCTCGCGCGTCAGCATGTTGCTGAAAAATGGCACCAACTCAAATAAGTCGGTTTTGCGCTCTCGCAGCGGACACACTTCAATTTTCAGAACGTTTAAACGGTAATAGAGGTCACTGCGGAAATTACCTTGATTGACCTCTTCTTGCAGGTTTCGGTTGGTTGCCGCTACGATACGGACATCAATACTGATCTCTCTTTCTGAACCGACAGGGCGAATCGTACGCTGCTCTAACACACGTAATAATGATGCCTGCATTGCAAGTGGCATCTCCCCGATTTCGTCAAGAAATAAGGTGCCACCGTTCGCAACACGGAACAAACCTTCACGCGATTTTTTTGCACCGGTAAACGCGCCCGATGTATGACCAAACAACTCACTTTCTAAAAGCTCTGGTGCAATCGCGCCGCAGTTGATTGGCACAAACGGGCCCGTTCGCCCACTCGCCTGGTGGATACCTCGTGCAACTAGCTCTTTACCCGTACCCGACTCACCTTCCACCAAAACAGAAGCACGTGATGGTGCAAATTGGTTAATAAGTTGCTTAAGCAGACGCGTTTTTTCTGAGCCGCCGATGATCTCTGAGGTATTGTGACGTTGGTAATCGCGTGTCATGGCGTACTGCATGCGTTCGTTCAAACGGCGATCCATACAGCGACTGACCGCTTTTAACATCTGCTCAAGGTTGAATGGTTTGAGGATAAAGTCGGAAGCACCGAGCTGTAGCGCTCGAATGGCAATTTCTAAATCCGCATAACCCGTCATAAAAATCACATCGGCACGTTTGTCATCATCTTCAAACGCTTCTTCCCACTCAATTCCAGAACGCCCTGGCAGATTAATATCCAGTAAGATCAGATCATAATGTCGAGAATTACGCAGTTGTTCTGCTTCTTCGATGCTACCAGCTGTATCGACATGTGAAAAAAGCTTACCCAATGCCTTTTTCAAGATGGCTTGCATGCCTAATTCATCATCGACGACCAGTACGGAAAAGGCGCTATATTGTTGGTTTGTACTAAGATGGGATTGAGTAGACATATTTACCCCAGATGGATTTCGATGGGACAGAGTGTACCAAGTTTAAACAGAGATACCCTACAAAAAGTGCGACATTTTGTACCAACGCAAACTTTTATGCAAATAACCCCATGATTTAGTGCATAAACCAAGCACTTTAAGCTTGTAAAAGGTTGGCATCTTGTTTGCTATAAGGTGGATACGGACCGCATTTAAGTGATCTCAGGATGTTGATGTTTGCTTATTCCAACACCCTGAGACAACTTGCGTATTACGCTAATCGCTCTCGTCCAAAAAGGCTTCTCCCTAAAACCTGGAGAGATTCCAAAGAATCATTGGAAAGGAACACATAAAAATGAAAAAAATTGCGCTAACTCTGGCTGCAACGTCAATCACGCTTGTAAGTTACTCTGCGTTTTCCGCTCAAGACGGAGAACACGTTCGCCTTGCAACCACAACCAGTACTTACCATTCAGGTTTACTTGATTACCTACTTCCACAATTTGAAAAAGACACGGGCTACAAAGTCGATGTTATTGCTGCAGGTACTGGTAAAGCCTTAAAAATGGGCGAAAACGGTGACGTAGATTTGGTGATGACACATGCACCAAAAGCTGAAGGCGCATTTGTTGAGAAAGGCTACGGCGTCTTGCCTCGTAAACTGATGTACAACGACTTTGTGATTGTAGGCCCGAAAGCTGACCCAGCAACAATCAAAAATGACGAAGGCGTGTTAGATGTATTCAAAGAGATCGCAAACAAAAACGCAACGTTCATCTCTCGCGGCGATGATTCTGGTACGCACAAAAAAGAAATGGGCTTCTGGGCTCAAACTAAAATCGAACCGAACTTTGGTGGCTACCGTAGCGTAGGTCAAGGTATGGGCCCAACTCTAAACATGGCGTCTGAAATGCAAGGCTACACCATGACGGATCGCGGCACATGGCTGGCTTACCAAAACAAATTGGATCTAGAAATTCTGTTCCAAGGCGATGAAAAACTGTTTAACCCGTACCAAGTTATTCTTGTTAACCCTGAGCGTTACCCAACGATTAACTACCAAGGTGCGAAGGCATTCAGTGATTGGTTGGTAAACCCTCGCGGACAGGAACTTATCAATGGTTTCCGCCTAAACGGTAAACAACTGTTTGTTGCGAATGCTGAGAGCAAATAACGCAATATGAATCTTGCTGATACAACACTGGAAGCGCTTCGCTTACTGGTGAATTTTGATGCAGACCTATGGGAGATCGTTGCGGTCTCCTTTAGTGTTTCTATCACGGCAATATCACTAGTGGTATTGCCGGCTATTTTGATGTCCTTTGTACTGGCGTATACCGACTTTCGCGGTAAATGGTTTTTGTTGTCGATCGTAAATACGCTGCAAGCGGTCCCTACCGTGGTGATTGGCCTGTTGCTGTACATGTTGCTGTCGCGTGCTGGCCCTTGGGGAGACTGGCAAATGCTGTTCACTCAGAAGGCAATGATCTTCGGCCAAATGGTGATCTGCTTCCCTGTTTTGGTATCGATGATGCATGGTGCATTACAATCTAGCGACCGTCGTGCAGTGGAAACTGCCATCACGCTGGGCGTCTCCATTCCGCGCTTGGCAGCTACGATGATTTGGGAAACCCGCTTTCCTCTACTTGCGGCTATCATTGCAGGGTTTTCACGTATAGTGACCGAGGTGGGCTGCTCAATGATGGTTGGTGGGAACATTATGGGCGTGACGCGAAATATTCCCACGGCTATTGCAATGGAAAGCAGTAAAGGTGCTTTTGCGCAAGGAGTTGCATTAGGAATTGTATTACTATCTTTAGCGTTGGCTCTAAACTTCTTCTTATCAAGTATGAGAGGCAAAGGCTACCTCAGAACATAGAACATGAAGCAAACAAACGACTCACCTTTAACCCCATGTCGAGGCGAATTATGACTATAAAAATCACCGCCGAACAGTTATCCATGCGCTTTAAAGAGCGTGTGCTTTTCCACATCCCTGAGTTAGCCATCGGCCCAAATGATGCCATTTATCTCAAGGGTGACAATGGTGTGGGCAAAACTACCCTACTCAAAATCCTTGCTGGCTTGCTCAAACCCTCTACTGGCGATGTTGTTGCGCCAAAAGATACGTGGCTGAAAAGACTGACGTGTCGCAATGGTCGTGTCGATGTGATTTATCTCCATCAATCCCCTTACCTTTTTGACGGCACTGTATATGAAAACGTAGTCTATGGAGTGAAATATCAACAAGACACGCAAAAAGATAAGCGAGCTCAAGTTATTCACGCGCTGCGCATGGTAGGTTTAGAAACCTTAGCGGACGAACATATTTCCGTGTTGTCCGGCGGTGAAAAACAGCGCGTTGCCATGGCAAGGGCTTGGATCTTAAAACCGTCGATTTTATTGATGGATGAGCCAAGTGCGTCTTTAGACCAAGAATCCATTGAACGATTGGTGGTGATGGCGAAAGATCTTTTGGATCGCGGTTCCAGTATCGTGGTGACAAGCCATCAGGCAAACGCACTGACCGACTTATGTAAAAAACAGTGGTGGATTAAAGACAAGACTTTGATAGAGTCTCCTCTGTTGTATGTCATACCAAAAGAAACATCCCAAGAGAATGCATATGCTTCAACCAACACAAACTAGTTGGGTCATTTTGGCTGGTGGCCAAGCCAGCCGTATGGGTGGAAAAGATAAAGGTCTGATTGAGTTAAATCAGAAGCCACTCATCGAACACGTTATTGAACGTTTATCTCCACAAACTCCACGCATTTTAATTAATGCCAACCGAAACCAAGATGCGTACAGCAAATTTGGTTTCGTATTTAGTGATCAATTCAAAGATTTCCCTGGGCCTATGGGCGGTATTCACGCGGGTTTGATGCATGCTGAAACCGACTGGGTCGGATTTGTACCTTGCGATAGTCCACAAATTAACACCGACCTTGTCGAGCGTTTCTGCCAGGCCGTCAAAGAAGACAGCGATATTTTGGTCGCGCATGATGGTGACCATCAGCAACCTGTTTTTACGCTCTACCACAAGCGCGTACTGCCAAAACTCACCGCGTTTTTAGAACGTGGCGACCGCAAAATCATTCTGCTCTACAAAGAGTGCAACACCAGTTACGTTGACTTTAGCGACTCACCAAACTGTTTCGTCAACTTGAACACTCCGGAAGAACTGGCGCAATTTGGACAATTAGAATCATGAAACACACGCTAAACATTCCTATTCTTGGTTTTGCAGCTTATTCAGGCACAGGCAAAACCACGCTACTTGAAGCCCTATTGCCAAAGCTGACCGAAGCAGGTTTACGCATTGGCATGCTAAAACATGCGCACCACAACTTCGATGTCGATAAGCCGGGTAAAGACAGCTACCGTTTACGCAAAGCTGGCGCATCTCAAATGCTGATTGCTTCTCGCAACCGTTTTGCGTTAATGACAGAAACGCCAGAAGCCGAAGCGGAGTTTGAATTCCTATTAACACGTTTTGATGAAGACATGCTTGATGTGGTTTTGGTCGAAGGCTGCAAAAACATCGCGTTTCCTAAAATCGAATTGCACCGTGAAGAAGTCGGCAAGCCTTGGCTTTATCCAAACGATGAAAACATCATCGCTATCGCTTCAGACGGCGGCGAGTTGGACTCTGAACTGCCACAAATGAACATCAATGATCTTGAAGCGATTGCTCAGTTCGTTATTCAGTATGTTCAAGAAGCGAAAGCACCAAAAAACAAAGAGAAAGAAGCCGCATGTTGCGACACACTTTCTCCTGCTTTCCTTTCTGTGGTTCAAGGCCAAGAGAAAATCCTTTCTTTGGTGAACACGGTTTCGGAAATAGAAGCATGCAAGATTGAAAACGCCTATGGCCGCGTTCTTGCGGAACATATCGTTTCACCAGTAAATGTGCCGCAATACACCAACTCCGCGATGGACGGTTATGCCATCCGCAGTGATGATGTTGACCGTGATAGCTACCAAGTGGTTGCTGAAGTGATGGCGGGCCATGCTTACGATCAGCCTCTGGAAGTTGGTCAAGCAGTTAAGATCATGACTGGCGCACCAACACCACGTAACGGCGATACAGTGGTCATGCGTGAGCAAGCCATTCAAGAAGGTGACAGGGTCACTTTTAACGGTGCGAATATCAAAGCAGGCCAAAACGTTCGTCAAGCAGGTGAAGATCTCGCTATCGGCAGTGACGTCTTTACCGCAGGCACTCGCCTCGCCTCTCCAGAAATGGGCATGATCGCTTCGCTTGGCTTTGGTGAAGCGAATGTATTCCGAAAATTGAAAGTTGCCGTGTTCTCCACCGGTGACGAAGTACAAGCGCCGGGAACAGAGCAAAAAGCGAATTCTATCTACGATTCCAACCGTTTTACCATCATGGGCATGCTTGAAAAGCTCGGCTGCGAGATCTTGGACTTCGGTATTCTGGAAGACAACGAACAGTTAATGATTGAAGCATTGGAAAACGCATCGGCGCAAGCGGACGTGGTTATGACTTCTGGTGGCGTATCCGTTGGTGATGCGGATTACATCAAACTTGCCTTGGATAAACTTGGTCAAATCGATTTTTGGCGAATCAACATGCGTCCGGGACGTCCATTAGCGTTTGGTCAAATCAACAACAAGCCGTTCTTTGGTCTGCCGGGCAACCCTGTGGCAGTGATGGTTTCATTCATCAACTTTGTTGAGCCTGCACTGCGTAAGATGCAAGGCGAACAAGGCTGGAACCCTCTGAAAGTGAATGCCATCGCGACTGAGAATCTTCGCTCTCGCCAAGGTCGTACCGAGTTTAGCCGTGGCGTCTATGAGCTGGATGAAACTGGCCGTTTAACCGTTCGTACAACAGGCAAGCAAGGTTCTGGTATTCTGCGTTCAATGAGTGAGGCGAACTGTTTGATCGAAATCTCCCCAGCTATTGATACAGTAAAAGCGGGAGAAAGCGTGACAATTATCCCACTTCAAGGCAGAATCTAGCTCAAACTAGAAATTCAAAGGTCAGCGAGTCTGGCCTTTTTGTTTAATACAGAAACCTTTTCAGAGAGACAGCTATGGCTCGCACCATTCTTTACACTTACAAAGACCAAGACAAAGAACTGACGTTCTCATACCAGCAGCACCGCAACATTCAAGAAGCAGTTGCAGAAGCCGAAGGTATCGATATCACTGAGTTCCTAAAGATGGAGCAACAAATCGAAGCAGTGTCTGACACTAAAGCGGTGCGAAACTACCGCGACAACTACTTCAGAAAATTAGGCTTTAGCAAAATCACCCTAGCTCAAAAAGAAAACCTGGGCGTAGGCAAAAAGAACAAATAAGCTTAGCTGCAAACAGAAAACTCACGATTCGTCGTGAGTTTTTTATGCATGCTACTTTTGTTCATGATCTATACCCGAGCATACCGAAATTACTTAGGTATATAAGTAAAAGCCCCGTTTAACCTTGAAAGTCTAAACGGGGCTTTAAATTTCTTCTTACTTTATATCGAGTAAGGTTTAAGTCATTACTTGATGTTTAAGAACGCAGCGCCGCGTACACCACCTGAATCACCGTGTTTTGCTTTGATGATCTTAGGACACTTAGCCACAGACAATAAGTGTTTAGGGATGCGTTTTGGCATCTCTTCGTAAATCAATTCGAAGTTAGATAAGCCGCCACCAAGTACAACGGTGTGTGGGTCTGTTGCAGTAAACAGGTTTGCAAAGCAGATCGCTAGCAGCTCCATAAAGCGCTCGACGTGCTCTACTGCTTTCTCCTCACCCTCTGCGTGCGCTTTAATAATGTCGATCGCTTTCTTCTCTTCGCCGTAGTAATGCGCGTAAAGAAGCTCGAAACCACGACCAGATAGGTAACTATCTAAACAGCCTTTGTTGCCACAGCCACAACCCAGTAATGGTGCGTTTTCGCCTAGGTGGAACCATGCGTCGATAGGAAGACGTGTGTGACCCACCTCACCCGCTACGTGGTTGCGGCCAGAGAATACTTTGCCTTCGTAGATAAAGCCGCCACCAAAACCAGTACCAAGGATCAAACCTAGTACAGATGGTTCATCTTGAAGATCTTCGTCCCAGGCTTCAGAAAGCGCGAAACAGTTTGCATCGTTTTCAATTTTTACGCTGCGACCGATTTTAGCTTCTAGATCAGCACGAAGTGGTTTGCCTTTTGCCGCAGGAACGTTAACTGTTAGTACCGTTGCATCATCGGCGTCTTCCATACCTGGTAGGCCAAGACCAATCGTACCTTCACAGCCAAACTCTGTATCGTATTTATTCACCAATTCCGCAATGGTATCAACCAGCAGCTCGTAGTTGTCTGTTGGTGTAGGTACACGTTCCGTCGCTACACGCTCAAGCTTCTCGTTAAATGCACCAAATTCAATTTTAGTGCCACCGACATCAAAGCCGTAATACATGTATTTCTCTCCTAAAAAATGCTTCAAACGACTCTCAAAAATGGCTAGAGTCAAAAGTATAAACTGATGGCATTATCCATATCTGTACGCCTGCAAACCGTGACCGAATGCAGATTTATCCCCTCACCGAAGCCAGTTGAACAACATACCATCAACAAAAGCTCATTCCTTAGAGTCAGCTCTCGGTTTTCATCCACTCTTTGAAACGTTTCAAGTGTGGCTGGTTAGGGTCGCTTTTGACTCGAGTCTTGCTCAGCATGTAAGTTTCTCTGAAGGCTTCAAACCACAATTGAAGGCATTCCGCAGCTTTAGGCTCACCAGCTTGTTTTAAAACTAATGTCGCGACTTCGGCGGTTGAAAGATGCTGATCATTCTCGGAGCGGCGCATGATGTATTCAGACAGAGATTCCGGCTCAATGGAAAGCACAGGCAAAGATTTAAGAAAATCAGAACGACGGAATATCTTTCGTGCCTCACGCCAGCTACCATCAATAAAGATCAGCAACCATTTTTTGTTCTCGACATCTTCTTTTACCAATCGCCCTGGCTCTAGATCTTCAATTAAACGAGAGGGATCATCCACATAGTCTGCAGGAAATACAATCACCGGTTGATAACTGTCATCCTGTAGTAGCGCGAGCATCTCTTCAGACGGTTCTGTTCGGTTCCATTGATACACGTAAGTCTCTTGAATCGTATCAGCGATTAGACGACCGGTATTACTTGGCTTAAACACTTCGTTTTCAGAAACAATCAACATACATGCAATATTGGCCTTGATGTTTGGCTGAAGGTCGCACAAACAGTGTTGCTCAGAAACCTGGCAATATTGGCAACGAACCACTTTACATCCACGCGCATTGAAAGGCTTGGTTGAGATAGATTGTCGGTACTGATATAAACGGTGGAAAGCGTGAATTCTCATGGTAAGTAATGCCAAGTAAAAAGTAGAGCGCGATTCTACTGATATTATGGCTTCGCCTCAAGATAAGCCCATCAGCAGTGTGTTGAAATAATTTCACTCTTATCTCGGTCATAGATAAAGAAATAAATAAGGGAATGACAGTGACAGAAACGACATTTCAAGAACCCTCATGGCTCAGATTAGGCTTTTTCCTTGGCGTATTATTGCTTTGTGCCATTTGGGAAAACAAATTGCCTAGAAAAACACTGACCGCTTCGCGCAGGTTTCGCTGGGTCAATAACTTGTCATTGGTCGCTTTTAACAGCCTAGTTATTGCTTTAATCATGCCTATCGCCGCCTTTCAAGCTGCGGTCATAGCTCAGGAGCAACAGTGGGGGCTGCTCAATATTCTGTCCCTCCCCGCTTGGTTAAATATTTTTCTAACCGTCATTTTGCTTGATTTCGTCATTTACGCTCAGCATGTTGTCTTTCATCATGTAAAGCCGCTGTGGAAGATTCACCGAATGCATCACGCCGATCTCGACATAGACGTCACTACAGGCGCACGCTTTCATCCCTTCGAAATAATCATTTCAATGGGAGTAAAAATTGCAGCCGTGTTTATCTTAGGTGTTTCACCTATCGGAATTGTGGTATTTGAAATTGTGCTTAATGCGAGCGCGATGTTTAATCACAGTAATGCAAAACTGGCTTTATCCATAGACCAAAAACTGCGAAACGTCATCGTTACACCAGACATGCATCGCGTGCACCATTCAGTGATAGTAAAAGAGACCCACTCAAACTTTGGTTTTTTCCTTTCAGTTTGGGACCGCTTTTTTGGGACATACCGAGCTCAGCCTAAGTTGGGTCATGATGATGTTGTTATTGGTGTGCCGGAAATTAGAGACGAAGAAGAGCAAAGATTAGATAAGCTTTTAACGCAGCCCTTTCGCTACAATAAAGAGAAGAAGTAATGGTTGAAAAAATATTGTTGGATGAAGTATGTCAACAAAACGAATAGACCAAGCCTAAACCCCTGTTAAACACTACTTCATCCTCATGATGTGTAAGAACAGATTAGTTTTCTGCTAGCTGACGCTTTTTGTTTAACTGAGTAATACCAACAAATAAACCAACAACACCGAGCACTGCACATGCCAAAGCATTGGTGTTCATTACTTGCTGTGCCTCTATTGAGCTATATAGAAAAGCAAGGCTGAAGAAAGTGGTGGCAAAGCTCAAACCTGTCAGTACGCTGAAACCAGCAAAACTGGCCAAGTCTTTAAAATCGTTCATAACGAGTCCCTGTTTACAATCCTTAATCGAGTGTTGTGAAAATAATAATTAACGAAATATTTGGCGCGATTGACTATGTTTTCGCGCATTCCATAACCAGATAGATACCCCAAATGAGAACCCTAAAAACAGTGTCTTCATTTGTAGGGCGACGTTGTTATCTAATATTTCTAATGTATAGTGAGCGTGGGAACTAAAGATAACATTGGTTATAAGAATCAATAACATAACGACTAGGCCAGAGCGGCGATGCTTGACCAATAGATACGCTGCTAATAAGTCCAATAGTCCCAAAGCGCTCCAATACATATTCAACCAGCGTGGCGCAAAATCGTAAGGTAAAAAGCCACCAACAATGTTGTCATAAAGATGAACCACTCCGCCAACTGTCATAAAAAGGCATAAGAGAAACACGACGAATTTATCCATTACCGTTTCCTTATCTGAATGAATGAGCAAAGCATATAGAAGTCACTTAAACATTTGTAATCTCATCGCCATTTTTGAGATCGACAGTGCCATTATCAACACGATGAGAACAGTAACGGCTGCTCTACCTTCTTTATTTGCTTCTAGTAGAAGCATAGTGTTTGCTGTGGCGTTTCGCCCAAATCCGCCAATGCAATGACAGAATCCTCCTTTAAATCACGCCTTGGTTTATCAACTCTCGTACCTTTTCCAGCCCGCGCTGAAACACAGTATGTGCATTCGCGGGAAGGCCGCTCTCGACATCGTGCCAGAAGAACGCAAAATCATGTCCGCCATCGTCTTGCGTATGAAACAGCCATGAATTAGCGAGGCCAGCACACTCACACAAAACAAAATGCCATACTTGATTTTGAAAGCCACTGTCCCATGAGCATAAATATCGTGCGGAACGAACATGTGTGATACCAGACTCCTCAGCGAGCTCCCGCTTGGCTGCTATGATGTAACTTTCATCAAACACTTCAACAGTGCCCTTGACGAGCTGAACACCCGCCAACGGATGTTTAAAAAGTAGGATCTCTTGATTTTGATTACGTAGAACAACGGGGCAAACTTTATCGATCACAAAACCACTCCTTATGCTTCAAGTAAAAGGCTTTAGCTTTCTCTGGATATAAAGAAATCGAGTGAAGTTGCTCTACACGCACCCACTTCAAATGGTACTGATTAACATCTGATTTTCTGATTTGCTCTGGCCCACTCCCTAGTTTCACTTTTAAGTTCCCTACATAAGAAAGAAAATAGGTTTCTAAGCGACCTTGATTTTCGAGTTCCAAAACTTTCTTAACCGAGCCAAGTTCTATTGAGGTTTCTTCCAGCGCTTCTCTTTTAGCAGCTTCAACAGGTTTCTCACCTGCTTCAACACTGCCGCCAGGGAAAACCCAATACTGTCTGTCGTTTCGAACGCGGTGGATAAGCAAAAGCTCTTGGTGATGATTAACTAGTATGAGGCTGGCTCTTTGTGATAACTGCATGATTCGTTCCTTTGAATTCTGGCGACATTCTAGTCAACGAATCCCTCGAACAAAGCATTAACATCACGTTGTGATAACTAAACCCTTTAGAAATGAACGAGATGAGATGTAACTCACTCTTGCAATGCAAATTGGAGCCATTGAATGGGTAGCCGTAACAAAAAAGCAGAACCGAGGTTCTGCTTTTAGTCGGTGGAAACATCTCATTTACTTGGTCTGATGAAGCTCATACTTGTGCAGCATTGCTTGCTGGTGCCCGGCAATTTCCGCCACTTGCTCAGAACTCTCAACCATAGACTCAAGCTGCAGCTTTGTGCGTTCGCCAAGATCAGAAATATGCGTGATGGATTGAGATACATCTGCCGTCGCTCGTTCTTGTTCTTCTGTAGCAACTGAGATTTGTTCAACACGTTCTTGAATGTGCTTAACCGCGAGGTTGATATCAGAAAATGTCGATTTCACTTCATTGCTGGACTGTAGCGCGTGGGTCATTTCTTCTCTTGAATCATTAACTGCTTGGCGCGAACGCTCTGCGGCAGTAATAAGCTCGCTCATCATTTCTCGGATGTTCGTCGTTTGTTGAGAGGTATCACTTGCAAGTTTGCGAACTTCATCAGCGACAACCGCAAATCCACGCCCTTGCTCACCAGCACGGGCAGCCTCTATTGCCGCGTTGAGAGCAAGTAAGTTGGTGTTGTCCGCGATCCCACTGATCATATCCACCATTTCACGAATCTGTTTAACACGCTGGTCTAGCTCTAACATTGACTGTTCATTTACATCCAAAGAGCTTTCTAATGACTCCAAACGTTCGCGGTTTTGTTCCACGACTTGAACCCCTTTTTCAGTGTGTTGGGTTGCAAGGAGCGAGTCCTGTGAAGATGCATTTGTCACCATTGCTATTTCACGAATAGAGGCTTCAAGCTGCGTTATGGTCGTGATCATACTCGACAACGCTTCATTTTGTGTTGCCAACCCATCACTTGTTTGTTCGGCTGCACTGTGACTTACTTCTGCCGTCTGATAAAGCGTTTCACAATTGCGCGTCACCGTTTGAATGGAGTCATGTGTGGAATCGATTACTTGATTCAACTTTCGTGCTACTTCTTTCAGCTCATAGGGGCCGACTTCTTCTGCCTTGTCACGAAAATCATGTTCGGTAAGTGCTGAAAGACGCGTTAGTACATTCCTTAACCCTCGGTTTGTCCATGACTTGAGACTAAACCAAGTAACCAGAATAATAAAAGAAATCACACACGCCGCAAACACGAGCACAACGCTCACCGATTCAATGGTCTCGTTGACCACCCGCTCTTTTTCATCGATCAACTGACCAGCGGTTTGGGAGATTTGATCAAGTAACCGCATGGTTTCATCCGCAAGCATCGAAGCCTGTTTAAACTCTGAACGTTGCAATTCCCCTTGTTCTAGTTTGGCGAGGATCAAACGCAGCACGCCCTTTTCACTAAAGCCTTGTTTCACCATCTCATATGGTGCGGTTAAGCTTGCATATTCACTTACTTCAGGATGAAAAGATTGGAAGTCTTCATAGGCGAGTTTAATACCTGCTATGCGATTTCGCATTTCTCGGTATTCTTTTTCGGCTTTGTTTAATTCTGAATGCATCATCATGACTAAGAACGTACTTTCCATTGAGCTTGCAGAAGCAATGAAACGGTTAGCGGCATCGCTCGACTCAGGATTATCAGCACTAAGGAATGAACTGATTCGATTCATTTCCGGACCGATAGAGCTAAGCCCATAGCGAAAACCACCAACAGCGGCATCAATATCCATTTGAATTTGTATCACCGAAGATTGCTTCAACAAAATGGACTGCGTGATGTTATGTAAACGCGCTAGTTTGGTGTCTAACTCCTCCGAGAGTTGCTGAGCTACACCAGACGCTTCCACAACCAAAGTCGTGCTTTGAGTTGCAAGAGAGTCGATTTGCTCTTTTATGAGAGGCAACTCTTTCGGCTCAGTAATCTGCATACCATGGTTGAGTAGCTTAACCATCTCCAATACATTCCTGGTTAACTTTGCGTTTGCCATCGCGATTGGTAACGCTTTTTGCGACAAGTCTTCAAATTGTTCCCCTACCTGTTCCATTCCTTTGAAACTTGAGACAGAAAGGGCTATAACAAGAGCAATGATAGTTAAAAATGTTGCACTGACAGCCTGAATCAGTGAAAGTGATGTGCGTGAGCGTTTTCGCTTTGCCATAATCAATTTTTATTCTTTCTTAAGGTTGAATCGGTTCTGCAGTGATTCCGTCACATTTGTGAGACAAAACCGTGATTTGCAGCCCATACTATGGATTGGTTATGACACTAATATTTCAGTTGTGAGTCATAGAGATGACAGGTGGTGATTTGCGTCGAGTATATTTTCCTTTGATAATCAGTGTGCTACTAAGCGCCTGCTCTTCTGGGCCTGAGCCTAGTGAGCAAGCACAGGTGACAACACCTACAAATCAGCTATTGTCGGACAACCCAGACTTGTTCGACTTTTACACAGAGTGGCACGGCACGCCTTATCGCTTAGGCGGGACACAGAAATCTGGAATTGATTGCTCAGCATTTGTACAAAAAGCGTTTATTGAGGCTTATCAGCTCTCGTTACCAAGGACAACGAAGCAGCAATCAAAGCAAGGTGTGGAGTTAAGTTGGACGGATGCCAAGCAAGGGGATCTAGTGTTTTTTAAAACAAGACGTACAACTTATCATGTCGGAATTTACTTGGGTAACAAGCAGTTCATGCATGCATCGACGTCTAGAGGTGTGATTATTTCAAGAATCGACAACCCATACTGGGCATCTAAGTTTTGGCAAATAAGAAGAGTTACAATGTAACTCCTCTCACTCTTTAACCGGACATTGCTGTAAGTTAAAACAATATCAGTCGTAAGTCGCAACAGCATTATCGAACAGATTTTTGACCAGAGCGATGTATTCATCAAGGAACGTGATCTGTTCATTGGTCGCTTTTTTATGCCATACCCCAGCCAATATCTCACCAAGATCTTCAACAACTGCATCAGCCTCTTTCAACAATTTGAAGCGTACGCTCGAGTGAAGTTCTGGATTTTGCTCAAAAATCGCCATGATGTTTGAAGCCACCATATCGGTGACAACATCTTCGATGCTTTCGGATCCAGTGTCGCCAATTTCGGTCGTAAAAATATCTAGATTTAGAGACAAGTGCTCGATAAGAGCGAGATATCCATCGGTTTCTAAAACCACTGTTTTTCTCCGTTTATTGCAAGCCTTCGAAGCTGAAAGCAGAATAGTTTCAATAGTAAGACATGCCGAGAAAATTTCATTAACTTATTTCATATTAACAAACATTCACGAACCAACTGGATGATTTTCAAACAATTGAGCTTTGCTTCACTGAATTCGGATACAGGGTTTCTTCAAACCTTTTTATATTTCAGTCATTTTCATGCAAACAGGTTTGGTTACGACCATTTTCTTTTGCACGATACAGCGCAGCATCGGCACTCTTTAACCATTGAGTGTGAGTTTCAAAATAAGGCTTATACTCGCAAACACCAATACTTATCGTGTAATTAATCAAAAAATCTTCCACTTTCACGATCTCTTGCTCAATTCTTTTGCGCAAACGCTCTGCGAAATAGCAAGCTTGCTCCTGGTTTGTGTGAGGAAGTAGTACCGTAAACTCTTCACCACCAAAACGACCGCAGATGTCACTGCTTCTTGCTGTTTTTCTCAACAAGGCAGAGGTTCGACGAATGACTTCGTCCCCTGTCGGGTGACCATAAGTATCATTCACCTTCTTAAAGTGGTCGATATCGAATATTACTAATGAGCATGGTCCGTCGATAACTTTTAAGTGAGCAAACTCATCTTTCAATGATTGCTCCCAATAAGCGCGATTAAATAAACCTGTTAAACCATCTTTGCGACTGATTTCCGACAAATGTTGATTTGTTTCTTTCAAATGAATGCGATTTCTCGCAGTTTCAGAAACATCATTGACTTGAATCGCTATGTGGCTGACCTCTCCTGAAAGCCCAATTAACGGCGTGATCACGATATCTTGATACATAAAATCACTGCTGTTTGAAACCGGAGAAAAATTGTTGAACTTAAAAAGGTACGGTCGGTTTTCCCAGCTAGAAAAAGAACGAGTTTCCAGATCGGCGGCAGCTTTTATCTTGGTTTCTAGCCAAGTTCTTGGCAGCTCTTCAAAATGCTCAAATAAACATTCACCAAGAATTTCTTGTGATAGAATGCCACTGTATGACTGCATAAAACTGTTCCACACACACACTTTATACTCTTGATCCAAAACAATAAGCCCTGAATCCATCGTATCGAGAATTTGTGTGACCCAATGAAAGTCTGCTATGTCCAGCGTGATATCGGACATTAGATTAGCTCCATGATTTCATAGATTATTTCTACGGATGGCTTATCAATTAAAAACAGTACCTCGCACTCGAAATCGAGCGCTTCTGCCATGTAGGTGTATTCGATAGTAAAGAGCTCACCCAACTCGCCTTGCTCTTCACAATAAGGTGTTAAGGTATCCACAATGCCTGGCTGACGAAGTGAGAACTGCTTGTCGAGTTGATCGCCCAATGATGTGAGAAATGACGAGACCAGTAGGTTAGAGATATTCAAGATGATTTCATTATGAGGCGTAAACTCAAGGAGGTAACCTAATTTTTCCCCAATCTGATTGATATCCCTACCACGTAAGCACACCAGTGCCTCTCCGTGAATACCACCACCGACAAACCTCTGCGCTACCGCAACGGAACTGTCACGCCCAACCACATCAACCAGTGTCATATGAAGCTCGCCGTAGGACAACGGTCCAACATGAGGAACAGGAAGTTGGATGAACTCATGTAAATGGTCAGCCATAATCGCAGCCCCTTTACCAAGGGCAATGTTCGCAATTTCACGGAATTTGGCTAGTAAGGAAAGCTCTTCGCAACCCTGGTTTTTAGAATCAACCGAATGACTAGGTTTGAACGCATAATGCAGCCCTAATTGTTCGTATAGTGGGAGCACCTGCTCTTCTGTCAGAGGCTTAGCGATAAAAGCTTGAGCACCAAGATCGAGACAGCGCTGTTTTGCCTCTTGTTGAACATCTCCAGAAATAATGACGATTTTGGTCGGGTACTGGCTAACAGGTAATGATTCGAGGACCTCAAAACCATCCATTATGGGCATCGTTAAATCGAGAAACAAAATATCGATATTTTGCTCAGCAAGAATATTAAGCGCCTCATAACCATCTTGCGCTTCAATAAGATGCAATGATGTATCTTGTACGATAGAACGCGCAATAAGCTTTCTTGCAACAGCTGAGTCATCACATATCAGTATTTTCATGCCACCAATGGAACTAACGTCAAAAAAATCATAATACCTGTTGTAAACGTTCATCTCCATATGCTAAGCCAACAAATCAGAGGCTTATAAGCGATTTGATTCACATTTATACAAATTGACTACACTAAGAGGAAGGTTTCTTTACTAAGTATGCTCAACATAGCGCCAACTCCCTGCTATTTATCCTAAACTATTGGTGGTCAAATAGATTCGCGAGGTTTTGTATGTGGCAAGCAATATCGCAACAGCTTTCTGATACTTTATTGTTCGATTACCAGATCACGGAAAAAGTAAGGCTGTCTGGTGGGGATATCAGTGAAAGCTACATGATCAATGATGGCGAGCAACGTTATTTTGTGAAAATTAACGATCGCGAGTTTTTGTCTAAGTTTGAGGTAGAAGCTGAAAGCCTGCATCTTTTGCGTGAAACATCCACCCTATTTGTACCTGAGGTGGTATTGGTTGGTAAAACCAAAAATGCCTCATTCCTAATTCTTAACTACCTTCCAACGAAACCATTAGAAGATGGTCCCAACAGCTTTAAATTTGGGCAACAATTAGCTCACCTACACCAGTGGGGCGAGCAAAAAGAGTTTGGTTTTGATACCGACAACTATCTCGGTTCGACTCTACAGCCCAACAAATGGCACAAGAAATGGTGTGTATTCTTTGCTGAGCAACGCATAGGTTGGCAATTACAGCTCCTTAAAGAAAAAGGCGTCACCTTGGTTGATATCGATGACTTTATCGATGTCGTAAAACAGCGGCTAGCAAACCATGCTCCGGAACCTTCTTTGTTGCATGGCGATTTATGGAATGGAAATGCGGCACTCACTGCATTCGGTCCTATCTGTTACGATCCTGCGTGCTATTGGGGGGACAGGGAGTGTGATATTGCGATGACAGAGCTTTTTGGTGGATTTCAACCAGAATTTTATCAAGGCTACGAATCGGTTATGCCACTTTCTTCAAGCTATGAGGAACGTAAAGATATCTATAACCTTTACCATGTTCTCAACCATTGTAATTTGTTTGGCGGCCATTACTTGGAACAGGCTCAACTGGTTATTAATAAAATCATTTCTTATTAATTTGGAAGCCACTGCATATTTCAAGATGTAAAATCTCGAGGCACATCACTACAGAAAATCACCCTAAGCTCAAGGTTGAGTTTGGGGTCAAGTTTTGTACTTATTTCGACTCAATTAGCAACAACTCGACCTAATATCAAAGGAGACTTAACTTTGGATTGTGCCTATTTTCCTTGTAGGCAAAGTAAGTAAAGGGCTGTGCTTCCTTGATGAATAGTGTGTTTAAAAGCCCTGCGAGATTAGGAGTTGTTGTATGAAAAATTATACCGAAAGGTATGTAAAGTGCCCGCATTGCGGACACTCTATCGGCATTACATTGGATGCAAGTAATGGTGACCAAGAGTTTTATGATGATTGCCCAGCTTGTTGCCACGCTATCCACCTAAATATGCGAGTGGATGAGTTACAAGATAAGGTCGAACTATTTATCGATGACAATTACGAATAGCAGCTCGAGCATGTGAACATCAGAAATATAAAAACGCTTAAATGAAAAAGGAGCACTAGGCTCCTTTTTCTCATTCTAAAGCTGTTTTGCTGCAAGAACGCGCTCAACAGTATCAACAATTGCTTGAGTCTGAGGATCAAACTCAATATTAACGCGCTCCCCTACTTGTCTCACTCCGAAAAGCGTTCGCTGCAAGGTTTCTGGAATTAGATGTACTGAAAAACGACACGTTTCAACTTCACCAATAGTTAGCGAGCAACCATCTAAACCGATGTAACCTTTCGCTAATACATATTTCATTGATTCTTGCGGCAGTTGGAACCAAATCGTGCGGTTATTGGGCGTATCGATGATATCGACAATATCTGCCGTTAAACTAATATGACCAGACATGCTATGCCCGCCTATTTCGTCACCAAACTTAGCCGCGCGCTCAATGTTTACGCTATCCCCTTCCACCAGCCGACCTAAATTAGTAAGAGCCAATGTCGCTTGCATTAAATCAAAACTGATAAGGTTGCCTTCGATCTTAGTCACAGTTAGACAACATCCGTTGTGTGCAACGGATGCACCAATTTCTAACCCTTTACAAAGTTCATCGCTTAACTCGACAACGTGCGTTTGAAAGCGTTCTTTTTTATCAATTTTAACGACCTTCGCCGTACCCTGAACTATTCCTGTAAACATTTCTTTTTACCTATTGATTTAATACCAACTGTAGTCGAAGACTAAGCCCTAAACACTGCGCTACGGGCCGGAAATAAAGACCGCAGACGATAAAGCCATGGCTCAATGAACACTGGTTTGTTCTCATGCATGTTTCAACATTACCATGATTCGCTGCTGTTCTCAGTAAAAGCGTATCCTTAGCGTAGAGAGCGTCCAGTCAGTGTTATCGACTATTCACTACCTAGCTATGGAATATAAACATACAATTGTTTATCATTTGCGCGGAGTTTCTCCGAGGCATTTTTTCACCTTATCGTGACTAAAATCAACCATCAGATCCGTTCACCACATCTTTTGCCCTCGAGTACTCTCATTCTTTCAACTTATTGTTCCGCTCTGGAGTATTTTTCGTGCATCGCTATAAAGAAGAAGCATCAAGTCTTATCAAATTGGCGACCCCGGTATTGATCGCATCTGTCGCTCAAACTGGTATGGGGTTTGTTGATACCGTAATGGCTGGCGGCGTTAGCGCCACCGACATGGCTGCGGTTTCTGTCGCTTCAAGTATTTGGCTACCATCCATTTTGTTTGGGGTGGGTTTATTAATGGCATTGGTCCCTGTTGTCGCACAGTTAAATGGCTCTGGTCGTCGAGTGAAAATCCCGTTTGAAATTCAGCAAGGCGTCGTTTTGGCATTGCTGATCAGTGTGCCGATAATTGCAGTCCTGCTTCAAACCCAGTTTATTCTCGGGCTGATGGATGTTGAAGCACTGATGGCTGAAAAAACGGTGGGATATATTCATGCCGTTATATTAGCAGTACCCGCTTTTTTACTTTTCCAAACGCTTAGAAGCTTTACGGATGGTATGTCATTGACGAAACCGGCAATGGTTATTGGCTTTATCGGTTTGCTGCTCAACATTCCTCTAAACTGGATTTTCGTGTACGGCAAGTTTGGTGCACCTGAATTAGGCGGTGTTGGCTGTGGTGTAGCAACCACGATTGTTTACTGGGTCATGTTTGCCATGCTATTGCTGTACGTGATGACATCAGAGCGATTGAAAAGCATCAACCTATTTGGAGAATGGCATCGCCCACAATGGAAAGCGCAAGTTCGTCTATTCAAGCTCGGCTTTCCTGTTGCTGCAGCGCTGTTTTTTGAAGTGACACTGTTTGCTGTTGTTGCACTGCTCGTTTCACCACTGGGTCCTATCATTGTGGCAGCGCATCAAGTCGCGATTAACTTCTCCTCGTTGGTATTTATGCTACCAATGAGTATTGGTGCAGCAGTAAGCATTCGTGTCGGCCATCGACTTGGTGAAGAAAACGTCGATGGCGCGCGCGTAGCGTCACGAGTCGGCATTATGGTTGGTCTAGCTTTGTCCGTTCTCACAGCGATTTTAACCGTCTTGTCTCGTGAGTGGATCGCCGAGCTTTACACTAGCAACCCAGAGGTAATCACTCTAGCGATGCACCTGCTCGTGTTTGCCGCTGTTTATCAATGTACGGATGCGGTTCAAGTGATCGCAGCTGGTGCATTACGCGGCTATAAAGACATGCGAGCTATCTTCAACCGTACTTTTATTGCTTATTGGATTCTTGGGCTGCCAATTGGTTACGTCCTTGGCCGTACAGACTGGATTGTCGAGCCAATGGGAGCACAAGGCTTCTGGCTTGGTTTTATCATCGGCCTATCTTCAGCGGCCTTTATGTTAGGCGTCAGAATGCGTTGGATGCATCGCCAAGAGCCAGAAGTGCAATTGAACTTTTCAGTTCAATAAAAAGTAAAAAAAGCCAGCATCCGCTGGCTTTTTTGATCGAATAATCACACGGTTGAGTATACTTATAACAAGATTGCGAAGCGGTTGATTTTGCTCTCTAGACAACGGATACGAAGTTATAAAAAAGGATATTTGTGCGGTCTATTTTATTGTTCTTAATCTTGATTCTTAATGGTTGTGATAACTGGTTCAATCCAGAGAACGCCATGTTTGATAAGTATCATCAACGTGTAGCCAATGTATTGGACGTTCCTGCTATTCCAATAGAATTACAGTCTACGGTAACGATTCCTGCGAAACGCGTTTTGTTCGAGCCATTGCCAAGGCTATCTATTGGTCTGCTAGAGAGCTATCAATTACGACAGTGCGGACTCTTTAATTTACTTGCCGAGAAAAACTCACAACTTGGAAAGGTGCAGGATGCCTTTCATGATTTTGATTATCAAACTGCCCTTTTAAGAGTCATGAATCGATGTTTATCCGAATTTCCACTTAGCGATGAAGAACGCGCGACATTGACAGAGCTTTACTCAACCAAGTGGCAACATTTAGACATTCATCTCGACAACTTACTACTCGTAAGTGATGCCATGCAAAAGCAACTAACTGCCTCTGATTGGCTATCTCAAGACACGACGAATGATATTGCACGCATTAACGATGTCTATCGTATTTTCAGCGAAATGTATGATTTACCCCACCGCGCGGTCTCACGTCTACCCGATGTGGAAGTTACGCAATATCAAGAAGAGTTAGAGAAATCTCGTTTACTCGGACGACTTTACTATTCAATGGTAAACACATCCCTTTGGTTAAAAGCGACAACTCAGCTACTTGAGCAGAACCAGAGCAATGTATTGTGCGGGCCGAACAGAGACACCGCTCAGTTCCGCTACTTAAGAAATGTCTTTCAATCCATTTACGTTGAAGAAGTGCAACCTTATTTGGCTTATTTAGACAGTACCTATCAACAACTTAATGATGGTGCCACTTTGGTGGAGAACCGTATGCAACTCCATGGTCACCAGTATGGCATCATTGAGGCACATAGGACATTTAGGCAAGAAACCCTAAACCACGTTCAGTTTTGGCAGGGTCTCTTCAAACGATGTGGCGTAACCGTTGGCAACTAGTAAGTGCAGAGCGTTCTATTCCTTCAACCTTTCACGCAAGAATCGAGCAAAACGTGGTTTACCAGTATGTGTAAAACCGTTATATCTAAATGTAATGGTTGAACCAATTTTCGGAGGCTGGCGACGCACTTCATCGGTAAATCCGCTACCGATGTAAAACTCAATGCCATTTGGTAAGCGAACTAACATTGCTCCCATCATACCTAATAAGCGCCCTGTTCCTGGCTTATAACCCACAACTAACGCTTCATCATCTGCGTATCGTTTTAGTTTAAGCAAATCACTACCGCGTCCAGCCTGATAGCGGCTTGATACCTTCCGCAACATCACCCCTTCACCGTCGGATATTGAAATTTTATCCAACTGTGTGAACAGATGAGCTTCATTTTGAATGGCTCGGTGCTCGACATATTTGATATGAGGCTGGTCGACTTCAAGCACTAAATCTTTGATGTTGTAATAACGCTTCCGATAATCACCAGCGGAATATGGCATATCAAAGATCATAAAGTCGATATGTCGCCAAGCAGACTCTACAGGAGTTTTATCTAATACCGTTTGCTGAACAAGATGGAAGTTACCTCTCCCAGCCCAAAGTTCACCGTCCAACGGATAATCAGGCAAAGGTCCTGTAAACCAATCTGGGGCGTAGATTCGATTACCATTTCTCGTCACGAGATGTTGCCCAGTCCAATAAGCGCGAACACCATCAAGTTTTTCGCTATACCAATATTCAGACACATCAATGCCATCCTGATAGCTTTGTGCAAGAGAAACTGGTGGTGCGAGAGAAGTATCCGCTTGAAGCTGTGAAGACGCTGCCATAACAGCCAGCGCAATTAATGTCATTTTTAATGGCATAAGAAGACCTTGTACAAAAAATCGTCTTTATTGAAACGTAAGTCCTCTCGATGACCTATTTATTACTAGTTGTTCTTCGACTCATAACAATCAACATTAGTAATAATTTGCAAAGATAATCATAAACTTTAGACAGGTTTTGCATTTAGTCGTTACACGTTATTCACTTAAGGCGGATGGTTCGTCAATCGAGTTGGAATCTAATCATGACGAGATCCCCCGCTCTAATGACTTCTTTAGGTTCAACACCTCTTATAAGCAAACCATTTTTCTGTGCGTTTTTGATTCTCAATTTGAGAATCAGTCCTTTCTCAAATTGAACAATATCATCAACAGCGCTTAAACTTTTGATTTTTAAATAGTTTAAAATTGGCACGTTACCTGCTCTATATCCAATTAGAAAAACAAACGGAGACAGAGTCATGGAATTACGCAAACTAGAAATCAATCAAGACAAGTTAGCCATTGAGTTTTTTGGTGACTTAGACGCAAGTGGCTGTCGACAAGCACAACATCACATTGATGAAGTAATTCACAACAATCATCACAAAGAAGTCGAAATTAACCTACAGCACGTCCAATTTCTTGATTCTTCAGGGATTGGTGCCATTGTTTACTTATATAAGCGTCTAGTTGAACGTGAAAGAAGCATGAGTATTGAAAACGTATCAGGCCAACCTTTAGAAATCATGAGCTTGCTTCGTATCAACCATGCCATTCCCGTTAACTCAAAAGGACACTAAAAATACCGGTTTAAACGGAGGTTGGCATGGTAAATCTTTTACGACGATATGCAGTAAGCGGTCTTGTTGTCGGCATGTTTGGTTGTTCGTCGTTTGACTACCCAGAACACGGGAAAGGTGGCTTGGCGGAAAGCTATCAAGATATCTCGATCGAGAATTATCAGTTTTCCCCAGTAATGCCTGACGAGCCTTTAGGTCCAGAACATGGGTTAAGGTTTGATTGGCAATTGACCAAGTTACATCTAGACGCACTAATCCAAGAGGGCGCGCGCTGGTGTTTTCCTGCGGCAGTTGTTCAGGCCCTTGAAAAACAAAATAGAATTGCGCGCGAGTTAGAAGGTGGGCTTTTACTCGACGCTGCCAACGACCTTGTGATTCAGCGTCGACGCTTAAACCAGCTCGAACAACAACTCGACTACGTACTGAGCCAAACAACTTGCACACCGCCCGATGATATTGAAGCACTACGTAGCGACCTAAACATAGTCTCGGATATCTATGCACTACTTAATATCGACAACCAGTTTGCTGTCGATTCAGCAGAAATCAACCCGAAGTACATGGGACATTTGGCAGAAGCAGCCTACATTTTACGTGACCACCCCAACCTATCTCTTGTAGTAACGGGGCATGCGGATGCAACTGGAACACCCGATTACAACCAGAAACTTGCTCAAGCGCGTGCGGAACAAGTAAAGCGTTACCTAACCGTATTTGGTATCACTTCAGAGAGAGTCACTACCAAATCTGTCGGAGATAACCTGCCACTCTATGAAGGTGAAACATCCGCCGTGCGTTTAACTAATCGTCGAGTAAGCATCGAGGTTATTAGCCCTAATTCAGATAGCGATACCTCAATAAACCGCAACCCAACGGCAGGAGGCGCGCTATGAACACGATGAAACCATTTATCCTCTTAATGTTGTTGTGTCTGGTCGCGTGGGTACCTTCTTCCATAGCGGATGAGAGCAATACTGTTAAGGTCGGTGATTTAATACAGATTAACTTACCTGGAGAGGCGTCGTTAAACCAAGGGTTTCAGGTTGATCGTCGTGGACGAATTAATTTACCAGAAGTCGGCCCTGTATTAGTGGCCGGCTACAATGAACAACAACTCCAAGACGTGATTATCGACAGGCTAAAGACCGTGTATCGTGACGTTAACAACGCTCGAGTTTTTATTAAACAGCAACAGTTGTTAGTGTCCGTTCAAGGCTACGTGGTCAAACCCGGTGAATATACCTTACCTTCTGGGTCCAACATTCAAATGTTTGTGTACGAAGCTGGCGGCCTGCGCGCTGGGGCTCAGCTTGATAAAATGATCGTGAAACGTGGAAATAAAAACATTGAATTTGACTACAAACGCTTCCTTGATACGGGTGACAATAGCCAGCTGCCAAAACTAGAATCACTGGATGTCTTGTTTGTCCCCGCTTCCCCACTCGTAGGGAATATTGAGCAAGAGTTTGATGCAGCAAAACTCGCGAATTCAGGTGACAGCGCAGATTCTGCTCGTGCAATCAAAGTCTTTGGTGAAGTCAACGCACCTGGCTCGTTCTCATACAAGCCAAACACCACGCTAGTTGATGTCGTAATGCGAGCTGGCGGCGTGACACGATATGCCAGTGTTGAGCAAATTCGCGTGATAACAAACAATAACCCAACCATGTTTAACCTGAAAAAGTACCTTGATACTGGAGACCAAAGCCTACTGCCGGAGATCCTGCCAGGTGCCACCATCTTTGTCCCAAAACAGGAAGAAGAAATCAAAGCAGGTGCAAATGTGGTTTACGTGATGGGTGAAGTCGCCCATCCTGGGGCATACGAAGGCAAGCAAGGCGCTAGCTTCATGGATATCCTCGCCAACGCTGGCGGGCCCACTCGATACGCGGAATCTCGCCAAATTCGCGTTATAAAAGCCGATGGCAAAGTCATCAAATTCGATCTTACCGCGCATACAGAAGGACTATCTTCAACCAGACCACCAAATGTTGGACCGGGAGACGCGATTTTCGTGCCGGAGAAAACCGATTTCAATGAGAAGTCTTGGTTAAAAGTAGCACCTAGTCGAGCGGTCGCAGTGATGGGAGAAGTTGTTCGCCCTGGACGTATCGAGTGGTCAGACGAAATGGATTTGATTGATCTGCTTGCACACGTTGGTGGCCCAACTCGACGAGCTGATACCACCAAAATTGAAGTCGCCAATAACGGTCAAATGACACAATTTGACTTAGACCAATACATTCTGGATGGCTCACCAACATCAAGCCTACCTCAAGTTTCCGCTGGTACAGTAGTAAGGGTACATGCATTGCCTGACGACCCATCCGATAATAAATCGCAATGGGTAAGCCAAAGCTCTGACGCATCGATATACGTTTTCGGGCAAATCAATGCACCTGGGCGCTATCGTTTCACCGAAGATATGCATTTTCTGGATATTTTGTCTGCCGCCGATGGACCGACAATGGATGCAGATATTCACAACATCCGTGTCACACACCGAGGCCTAGGTTATGCCAAAGTGAGTAAATTGAATTTATCGATGTACTTTGAAACAGGCGATGAGTCAATTCTGCCCCACGTTCGTCCTGGTGATACCATTTACATTCCAGAAAAAAACAAAAACTGGTTAGATCGTTCAAAAGAGTCCACGGTACGCGTATTAGGTGAAGTAAGAGACCCAGGGCGGTACGTATTCAATGACAACATGACTGTGCTTGATCTGTTAGCGGAAGCAGGAGGACCAACTGACAATGCCTACCTTGAAAAGATCAGTGTGGTCAATATGTCTTGCTGCCAAGGCCAAGCCCGAACATTTGATTTGGTTAACTTTAGTAAAACAGCCAACATTTATGAGCTGCCAGTTATTCGCGCAGGCGACACGATTTACATTCCCCATAAAGACGAAAGCTTTGTTGAAAAAGCGAGGGCCGGATTAAGAGATATTTTACAAATCACCACAACCATCGTGTTAATAGGAGCGTTGTAATGACTATTCCTGCAACTCACGCTGAGATTGAGCAAATTTATCTTCAGAGCGAACAGAAAGGCCACAAAACGATTTGTGTTGTGGGTTGTAAATCTGAAGATGGTGTCACTTCCGTGGCGTCATCTCTTGCAGAGCGCTTGGTTTTAGCAGGGCACAATACTTTGTATGTAGACCTTAACTTATTCAAACCCGCTTATCACACTGTTCACGAATTTGATGATGACGAGAAGGTTGGCCATTTGATCACACGAGAGAATACACATCAAACTTTAGTCGGCCTCCCTGCTCCATCTCTCGCCAGCACTCAGTTAGCGTACCGAGACCCAACAATGCTGAAACGAAACATTGCACAATGGTTAACGCAGTACGAGCGCGTCGTGATAGATACATCACCACTTCTCAGTGTCAACCGAAGCAATATTGCGCCTCAAGTGATTGCTGGCGTATGTGATGCTACTTTGTTAGTAGCGCATTATGGTTCTACGACTGCAACCCAGCTCGAGCAAGCCAAAAAGCTACTCGATGCTAGCGATGCGAACTTGATTGGTTCTGTCTTGAACATGAAGCATACACCAAGCCTGAAAGATGAGTTAATCCGCCAAGTTTCCAAGCTGCGTTTCTTACCAAAAAAGTGGAAAGAAAAACTGTCTCAGCAAATTAAAAAAAGCGAACTGTTTATGTTATAGGGAGCGCTATTATGACGATAAATAACACATTGACTATCGAGCAAGAATTAGTGGATGAGCATATTCTTCAGCAAATGATCAAAGATACGTGCGCCGAAATCATCCCTACCTTGATTGATCACTATGTCGAAGAGTCACGCGATCGCATGGAGAAAATAGAGCAAGCATTAAGCACAAAAGACCTTCAAACATTAGAGTTCGAGGTTCACACACTGGGCAGTTCTGCTCTCGCTCTAGGCAATCGAACGCTTTCAAGACAAGCAAGAATGATTGAGAAGTACTGTGTCGAAGGAAAAATACCAAAAGCATTGGAGCTTTGTGAAACACTTCCTCAACTCGCCAATGAATCGTTTGATGCGTTAGAAAAGCGAAAAGCTCAAGGGTTTGAGTAGTATCAGTGTCTTACCCCCTAGCGAAGCATCACGTTTGATAAAGCGCGATGCCTACATCATCTCAGAAATTTAGGCTCCAAATTCAGTCACCCTCGCCAAGCCACACACCTTGAAGTTATTTGGGCATAACTTAATCAATTAAAAAGTATGGATTTTTCGCAAATTTCCTACCTTGTGCTAATACTTAAATAACGCTTTTCTCAAATTGAGAATTTTCAGCACTAGAGAGCAATAAACCACTCATAACGCCAAATAGTAGTGCTGACAAAAATCATAAAAAATGAAACAAACTACGTTGGGATGGGACTATGAGACCAAGGGTGTTACTGGTAGAGGACTCTACTTCACTAGCCATACTTTATAAGCAGTATGTGAAAGACGAACCTTATGACATTTTTCATGTCGAGACAGGTCGCGAAGCGATTCAATTTATTGAAAGAAGCAAACCTCAGCTCATCATTCTCGATTTGAAACTGCCCGACATGTCTGGCGAAGACGTGCTGGATTGGATCAACCAGAATGACATTCCTACGTCCGTTATTATTGCTACGGCACACGGCAGCGTCGACTTAGCCGTTAATCTAATTCAAAAAGGTGCGGAAGATTTCTTAGAAAAGCCCATAAACGCTGATCGCCTAAAAACGTCAGTTGCATTGCACCTTAAACGCGCCAAATTGGAAGATTTGGTGGAAAATATTCAGTCCAAGTTTGATCGCCACAACTATCACGGATTCATCGGTTCAAGCCTCCCGATGCAGGCGGTATACAAGACCATTGATGCTGTTGCGCCAACTTCTGCCAGTGTGTTTATTGTGGGAGAAAGCGGCACAGGTAAAGAAGTTTGTGCTGAAGCCGTCCACCGCCAGAGCGACCGTAAAGACAAGCCTTTTATTGCAATTAACTGTGGGGCTATTCCACGAGATTTGATGGAAAGTGAGATTTTTGGTCACGTTAAAGGGGCCTTTACTGGAGCAACAACAGATCGAAAAGGTGCGGCGACGCTGGCACATGGTGGTACGCTTTTTCTTGATGAGCTATGTGAAATGGAACTTGAGATGCAAAAGAAGTTGCTCCGCTTTCTACAAACGGGCACTTACACTCCTCTTGGTGGCACTCGAGAAATGAAAGTGGATGTGAGAATCATTTGTGCCACCAACCGAGATCCATTAACAGAAGTAGAAGAAGGTCGTTTTCGTGAAGACTTATACTACCGTGTGCACGTTATACCTATCGATATGCCCCCATTACGTGAACGAGGAAGTGACATCGTCACGCTTGCCAAGCACTTCTTGACCACTTACGCCAAACAGGACAAAAAGAAATTCTCAACAATCGACAGCGAAGCTCAACATATCATCAAGCATTACGAATGGCCGGGTAATGTAAGGCAACTACAAAACATCATACGTAACATTGTGGTGCTTAATAACGACGAAAAAGTCACGGTGAGCCACCTACCCGCTCAACTTACTAAAAAGTCTAAAGTGACGAAAACAACGACGCCTGCGCATGTTGCTCAAGAGTCAGCAAACATTGCACCAATCACACCACCACCTGGTTATACTGAGGAACCTTCACCTTCTGCGGTCGAACCGTCGATTACCGCAGCGGAGCAGCCTGGTACACCGTCCTCTGCTGCTACCTCACCGTACTTTAACTCTGATGGAACCATTCGCCCTATGTGGCAAGTAGAGCGTGAAGCAATTCAAAACGCAATTGCGTACTGTGATGGCAACGTCCTCAACGCCGCTGTCATGCTGGAGTTAAGCCCATCTACGGTTTACCGAAAAAAACAAGCGTGGGAAGCGGATGAAATTAATCTCGAACAATCTTGATAAACCTGCCATTGGTGAAATTTGGATCTTGCTTGATAGCCGTCTATTCGGCGGCATTGAAAGTCACGTTATCGAGCTAGCTCGGGGATTAATCGCCTTTGGAAACAAAGCTCGAGTTGTGCTAACCACTGAGTATTCGCCAGCCGCTCAGATTGTACAGAAGGCAAAAGAAGCCGCGATCCCTGTGAGTTACTTAAACTATTTGTCTGGCGAGCCCAATAAAGCTTTAAAAATTAAACACCTAACAAGCGCCGTCGCCAATCACCAACCCTCAGTGGTTCACTCCCATGGTTATAAAGCGTCGATTTTGTCGCGCTGCGCCAAACTGCTCACCCGTACGTTTCCTCGTTTGATTTCAACTTATCATGCTGGTGAATCGTCCTCAGGGAAGCTATGGCTATACGATTGGCTTGATAGAAGCTCAGGCAGCCTATCTGACTATCGCTTTGCTGTCAGTCCAAGTATTCAGCGCAAAGTTTTTTGTTCTTCAGAACTGCTGAATAACTTTGTTTCGATTCCCAACAGTCAACTCAACTATCAGGAGATCGCTTTTGTCGGCCGATTGAGTCAGGAAAAAGGCGCCGATCAATTTATTGAGGTAGCGAGGCTCTGTCCAACATTACAGTTTAGTGTGTACGGTGATGGCCCAGAAAAAGAGTCGCTTAATCAAACTGCCCCTCCAAACGTGACTTTCTTCGGCCATCAAACCGATATGGAAGGTGTTTGGGAAAATATCAGCGTACTTATCATCTCTTCTCGTTATGAGGGTCTTCCAATGGCGGCGCTGGAAGCCATGTCGAGAGGCATTGCCGTGATGAGCTTACGTGTAGGTCGTCTTCCAGATATTATCCAAACGGGTAAAAATGGTTTTATCGTCGAAGACATTCCCTCTCTTGCTAAATGTCTTCATGACTGGATGTCGATTGGTGAAGCGCAACAATCACTCATTCGCCAGAATGCTCGACAAACCATCATTGATGATTTCTCAGCGCAAAGTGTGATTCCCGTATTGCTACAAAAATATCAAATTGAAACGGATCACTAATCCATATTGGTTCTCAATATGAGAATGATAACTTCCAAACATAAATATCATATAAGATTCAATCACATAAACTAATGGCATATTTTGGCATCTCTATTGCAGCTCAGCAGTTAACGCAGATTAATGATGAGACAGAGGTGACTTATGACTACGCCAAAACGCATTCTATATGTTCATTATGGTGATAATTGGATTCGCGGCAGTGAAGTGGTGCTTCTGGATCTCATTTCAGGAATCGACCGCAATAAGTTTGAGCCTTTCGTATGGTCAAACTGCCAACCATTAATCGATAAGTGCCAATCGCTCGGAATTGAAGCGGAACATTCAGCCTTCAATTTGGTTGGTGGTTGGAGCGCTCCACGCTGGGATATTAGCGGGTGGAATAGCCTTATCAAACAAGGCTCAGATTTGATCGAAAAGCACAGCATCGACTTGGTACACGTCAATAGCGGCGGCCCTTGTCAATGGATGTGTTTGGCTGCTCGCATGAATCATATACCACTTGTCACGCAACTTCATTGCCATTATACATTGCGCGATCGCTTCTCTCTCGGACTTCACCTCTCTCCAAAATTGATTTGCGTTAGCAAAGATGTTGGACGCGAAATTCTTCAGGACGGCTACCCGCAAAACCAACTTCATGTCGTACACAACGGCGTGTCACTTCAAGGCGTGGATACACCCATCGACATTAAAGATCGCCTCGGAATCCCATCACAGGCCTTTACCTTTCTGTCGGTGGGTTCGCTGATTAAGCGCAAAGGGTTCGACCGCCTTATTCGCGCAATGCGCATGCACAACTACCACCACCACAACCCTCACCTTGTTATTGTTGGTGACGGCGAAGAAAGAGAAGCATTGCAACAGCTTGCCGCGGATCTTGGTATCCAAGAGCGAGTGCACTTTGTCGGGGAGCAACACAATGCCGGAGAGTGGATGTGTGGTAATGCAGACGCTTTTATTAGCGGCGCCTATGAAGAGGCCTTTGGTCTCGTGCTCGGGGAAGCGGCTTTAGCTCAACTGCCTATCGTGGCTCCTAAAACGGGAGGCATTCCTGAGTTGTTCGAGCATAATCACTCTGCATTGCTGTACCAGAACAGTGGAATGGCGAGCCTGTTAAACGCGATTCAACAAGTCATGCAAGACGCGGCATTAAGAAACAAGCTGGCGGAAAACGCTTACCTACATGCTAGCCAGCACTTAACGACGACTGCATCTATCAACGCTATTGAACGTATTTACGAAGGTGAACTTAATAATAACGCCATTACACCAATGCCAATGACTCACTGCATGAAGCCTCTTTCACGCTGGTTGAGCATCAATTGAGGAGCCCGGTCATGAAACGTGTATTGATGTTCGACGCCATCCCAATGCAAGGTGGATCCAAAATCGCGAATGCAGAGCTCCTTAAGCAGTGCGATAAGCTGAACGTGATTGGTTATCTACTCACTACAAATCCAGAGCATTGGGCGTCACTGCTTAGTGATACACCGCGTGTGCAAGTTATAAAAATAAAACCATCACCATTTAACTCGACTCATGGCCTGACCTACTGGTTGATGAACGCTTACTACTTTCTCCAACTTCTCTACGCGTGCATGAAGCTGCCAAAAATAGATAGCTTTTTGGGCCTATCTTGCCCAAGTAATGATATGCCTTTGTACTTACTACGATTAATTAGCAAAAAGCCTGTGGTACAGATGGTTCATGGTCCTATTGGACGATCGAGATCTGCTGGCTACTGCTTAGTAAAAGCATCGGCAATTTACTACTTGGCAAACACCCGCGAATCAATGGTAGAAGCATTACAGGTCTACCTCAAAACAGAGAAGCCAGCCACCGAACGCTATTGGTGTGGTTTGAATACATCTACGTTTGTTAATGGATTATCTAAAGATCGCTGGCCAAAACAAGCGAATCCGATTTCAAGCCGCGTTTTCTGGGCAGCTAGCTTACTAAAATGGAAGAACATCGATCTTTTGCTTGATGCTTTAACACTTGATGAGTCGAAAAAGATCAAATCCACCGTGTGTTACATCAAACCTAATGTGGCAGGTGTGGAATATTCAACACCGGACTTCAACACACAAGGTGTTGAATGGCATGAGTGCCCAAACAACTTAGATGAATTGCGTTCACAGTGTGGTGTGTTTGTTTCCACCAGTCTCAACGAACCTTTTGGGTTATCTATTTTGGAAGCTCTCGCTGCAGGTATGTGTGTCGTCATTCCACATGATGATAGTTATTGGGACCGCGTGTTAACTCACGGCCGCAATTGTATTAAATACACGCCTAACAATGTGGCTTCGTTACACAACGCAATTCGCCTTTTGAATGAATCGCCGTGGATGAAAGTAACGATGGGTATCGAAGCACTCAATGTTTCTCAACTATACACAGCCGAACGTTGTTATTTACCAATCGCCCAGCACCTCGCTAGCGAAATTGCTACCAACAATGATTGCACACTCAAGACACCGCAAGACATCAAAGGATATGATCATGTCTAAAGCAATGACCAACATGACGCTATTTGCTATCGCCTTAGTGATCAATAAAAGCATCAGCCTAATCATGCTGCCTGTATTGCCCCACTTTCTCTCACCAGAACAAATGGGCAAGCTTGAGCTTCTAACAACCTTTGGTGTTGTTACGACCTTGTTTGTCAGTTTCGCTTTGCATGAAGCGCTTTATCGATTCGTCGGCGTTGAACAGGATCAAAATACGCGCACAAGCCTACTAAACCAGCTGTACTCACTTGCTTTACTCATCGCTGGCGTCGTCGCTCTTAGCTTGCTCACTATCATTTTAATCGCCCCCATTCCCGCGCCTTTTACGCGAGTCGAATTCGCTATTGTTATGTTTGCTATCGTTTTAGAAGGCAGTATTGCAATCGGCACTGCCTGGTTAAGAACACAAGACGACAAAGCAAGAACACTGCTTAACGTCATGGTCACTACCACCATTTTTCAGGTCATTTTTATCGTCGCGGCGCTGTCTGTTCAGCCCCATGTTATTTCTGTTTTGTGGGGGGGCTTGTTGGCTGCTATTACTCAATTTGTTTGGCTGCACATTGTTAACCGTTACAATGTCACCCTTCCTAAGCTGACATTGGCAAAACAATACCTAAACTACTGCCTACCAATGATGATGGCCGGTTTAGTAGCATTTTGTCTCAATGGCGCTGAACGCTGGTTCATTGGTGCCAACACTTCTCTTGCGACGTTAGGGATTTACGCGATAGCGGTAAAATTTGCAGTGGGCATGTGTATTTTAGTGCAGCCATTTGGCATGTGGTGGATGCCACGTCGATTTAACTACTTAGAAGGGCGCAAGAACACTGAAGCAGTGCGCATCACACACTTAGGTATGATTTACATTACAGGTTTGAGTGTAGTGGTTGGCACATTAGCAATGGTGATGATCACCTACTTACTGCCAGAAACCTATCATGAGGCGGTATTATTCAGCTTATTCTTGCTACCTATCGCCATGTTAAAAGAATGGAGTGAGTTGATTAACATCTCCATTTTGTACAAGCGTCGTACTCGCTGGCTACTGGGTATAAATGTCGTCTCTGCGTGCGTTGCGATTGCTTTGCTGTTTGGCTTATCTTCTCTGGGTATTTATGGTGTGTTCATTGCGCTTTATTACGCACAACTGTGTAAGCTGGGCCTGACTTATGTAGTAGGCCAACAATGTATGACGTTGCCTTTTCACCTAAGTCTGATGGTTTTATTACAGATTATATCCGGTGTGGCACTGTTCCTGCTTCACTCTTCACAATCAATAGGCATCGCCATCGCAATTTGCATTTTGACATGCAGTTTGCTGGCAGGGATAGCCACTCGCTACATGAGTAAAGAGACGCTCAATGCTCTCACTCGATACATAGTGAAACGGCGTGGACAGGTGAAGAGATACTCGTTATGAATGAAACCAAGGTGAGAACAAAACAGTCCATCGCAGCACTGACGATTACAGTCTGTATCGGCCTGCTTTGGATTGTTATGCCTCATCCCATTTTGATTGTTGCGTTGTGTTTCGCACCACTCGCGTTACTGTTTGTTCTCAATCAAACGTTTTGGCTTGTCACACTGTTCGTTATTTTTTCATTCTTTCGTATTCACGAAGCCTTTCCTGTTATCTATAACTTCAAGATCCCATTACTGTTATCACTGGGGGCACTCGCCGCACTCGCCTTTCACCTTCTTATAAGCCGCCAGATTACAGCTTTTTGGCACCCTTCATTAAAGTGGCTGTGTATATTTTGGGGTCTGGTGATCATCGGAATCATATTCGCTTCCAGTCGTGATATCGCAATAACGGTGTTCAAAAACACCTATTGGAAAATCATCATTATGACGTTGGCCATCACCTGGCTTATTACTAAACCTTCACAGCTCGCTCAGATGTCAAAAGCAATTATTTTCGCCGGATTATTGATTGGTCTAGTGGCATTACAAAACGCAGCGAATGGCATTGATTTAGTCGAAGGAACGCGCGTGTCGATAGGACGATCCATAGGTTCCGTACTTGGCGATCCTAACGATTTGGCACTAGTGCTGATGTTTCCCCTTGCCTTTACCGTTAGTCAATTGATGGAGAAGCATTCCCCCAAGCATCTCAGGCTCTTTGCCCTTATCACCTGTTTGGTTTTGTTCTTTGCGATAATTGAGACTCAGAGCCGCGGGGGGTTACTAGGTTCACTGTCTGTATTTGCCTACTTTGCTTTTAAACACATCAAAAGCAAAACATTAGTCTTGGTATTAGGTGCTATCGCAGCGATCGTACTCTACGCATTCGCTGGTATTTCAGGACGAGAATCGGGGGGAGCCGCTGAGGATGGTATAGATGCCTCTGCGATGGGGCGACTTTATGCGTGGGAAGCGGCATTTAAAATGGCGCTGCATCACCCGTTGACTGGAGTAGGTCTAGATAACTTCTACTTTAATTACTATTTCTACAGCCCACACTGGGATGGTATCAACCACGCCGTCCATAGCACTTGGTTTGGCGTGTTAGCAGAAACGGGTTTTGTCGGGCTCGCGGTGTTCATTACTTTAATTGTGTCATTGATCCGCACCTCTTTGCATTCCATCTCATTGTTGACACCAAAATCAGATTACACCCTCTCTGTAGGAGCAAACGCCGTGTTAAGTGGGCTTATCGGTACCATCGTATCAGGCACTTTTCTGACTCAAGGTTTCACCTGGCCAATTTACATTCTAGCGGCATTAACAGTTGTAGTTAGCCGAATTGTTCAAAGTGACTGTCAAAATGAGAAATCCTAGTTTCAAACATAAACAAAACCCATAACTCACTGTTTTAAAATGGCTAATTCCTTGGCACGCATTGTGATTACTCACTTAATTAGTAATCAAATAACCAAGACTCAAGGAGAGCCACATGACGGACATCGTAGTATTTGGAGAAGATTTTGGTGGGTTACCCTCTTCCACTCAGCATATTGTCAAGCAACTAGCAGCGAACCATCGAATCCTTTGGGTGAACTCCATTGGCCTTCGTCAACCTAAGCTGGATTCTAAAGACATACAGCGTGCGTTAAACAAACTCACTCGTGTATTTCATAACGTAGGCTCACACAAGCCAACATTGGACTCTGAAACAAACCCAAACATTCACATCATCAACTTGCTCACCATTCCTGCCCCTAGTTCTGCATTAGCAAGAAAAGTGGCCGCTAAGATGATGAAACACCAACTCAACAAACAATTACAAGCTCTTGGTTTTGATAAGCCTGTATTTTGGACGTCGCTCCCGACTGCTGCTGATCTTTGCGCAGAAATGAACCCACGTGGACTGATTTACTATTGTGGCGATGACTTTAGCGCTTTAGCTGGTGTTGACCACGACACGGTGGCCAAGCACGAACGTACTCTTGTTAATGCGGCCAGCGTTATCTTTACGGCAAGCGAAACACTCTCCACCAAGTTTCCATCACATAAAACCGTCACTTTGCCTCATGGTGTCAACGTTAGTCTGTTTTCTGAGCCAGCACCGAAGGCCAAAGACTTGCCTGACAACGGCCGCAAAGTGCTGGGCTTTTATGGCAGTTTGTCTGAATGGTTAGACTACGACTTAATTGCCCAAGTCGCAGACCAAGCGCCTGACTGGGATCTCGTGTTCATCGGCCCTAACGAGTTCAGTGATAATCCACTTCCACAAAGATGCAACGTATACTACCTGGGCCCGAGAGCGCATCACACTCTGCCACGTTACTCCCAACACTGGGATGCCAGTTGGTTGCCCTTTGTTGATAACGCTCAAATCAAGGCATGTAATCCGCTTAAACTTCTTGAGTACTTGGCAACAGGAACCCCTGTTATCAGCACACCGTTTCCTGCATTAATGCCCTACAAACATATGCTTCATGTGGTTCAAGATGTCGAAGACGTATGTGCCAGTCTCGATCACCTGATCCCCCCCCCGGCAAACTCAAAGCAATATGTTCAACAGCAAAGCTGGGAAGCAAGAGCCAACCAAGTTGAGAAATTAGTGAGGACGCTATGAACGATTTGAGAGAGAACCTTAGTGTATTACTACATGGCGCTTGGCGACGTCGTTACATGATCGTTATACCAATGCTTGTCTTGCCGGTGCTGGGTTTCATCGTAAGTAAGCTGGTTCCGACGACTTATGTTGCTCACACCAGCATGCTTATTCAAGAGACAGCGAAAATGAACCCGTTCCTTCAAGACCTTGCCGTCTCAACAATGCTTAAAGACCGATTGAGCGCACTCAGTACTCTGCTAAAAAGCCGACACGTTTTGTATTCTGTCGCAAAAGAACAATCGTTGATCAATGATGAGATGAGTGCAAAAGAGCAAGAGTTCATCATAAAAGATCTCGCGTCGCGCCTGTCTGTTCAGCCACTCGGTAAAGACTTCATTCAAATTCAATTGCAAAGTGGTAAATCAGAAGGAATGGAGTCGATGCTGCTGTCTGTCAGAGAGCATTTTGTCGAACAGCTTTTGGCTCCTGAGCGTTCTTCGATTAAAGATTCGAGCCATTTTTTGACTATCCACATCAACAAACGTAGGGAAGAACTAGACAAGGCAGAGCAAGCCTTTGCAGAATATAAAAATACTTACTCAGACGCGACGCCCGAAATGCAAGCTCAAAGCCTTACTCGCCTTGCTAGCCTCAAACAAACGCTAGCCGAAAAGGAGGCGGAGCTTGCTGGTGTTTCACGAAGTCTAGGCAGTTTGGATCAACAACTATCCAAAACGAACCCGGTTATCGGTAAACTGGAAGAGCAAATCATCGACATTCGTAGTGAACTTACCCTGCTTCGCGCTAAATACACAGAGGCGCATAGTTTAGTGCAAGGTAAGTTGCGAGAATTAAACCGGTTGGAGCAGGAACGCTCGGTACTCTTGAACTCTAAACAACCAGAACTAAACAGTGCTCAACTATGGGATATCGCGAGCAATACCACAGTAAACAGTCTTGGCGAAGCACAGCCTCTACTTGTCTCCCAACTACATCAATTACAAATGATGCGCGGACGTTTTGAAGCACTTACGGAAGAAACCAACAGCTTGCGAGACATGATCCAAGAATTAGAGCGAAATGCGCACCAATTTGGGAGCACAGCAACAGAAATCAACCGCTTAGCTCGTGACGTCGCAGTGAAGAGAGAAATGTATGATGAACTCGTCGAACGCTATGAGATGGCCCAACTAACGGGTTCTTTGGGAGAGTTTGAAGAGAATAAGCGCGTAAAAATCATTGATGAACCGTTCACGCCAACGATTCCAACTAACTTACCTAGTTTTGTATTTGTCATTTTAGGATTTATTGGTGGCGCTGGTTTAGGCATTGGATTAGCGGCGATACTAGAGTTAGCCGATAACTCTATCCGCTCTAAAAGAGCATTAGAAAAACACCTTGGTGTTCCTGTCATCACCACTTTACCTAACGTAGTGTACGGAAACTAACCGCCATAAGAACTCATTTACAAGCACTCAGTCGGCGAGTGCTTTTCTTTTACTACTGCCTTATACAGCCTCATAGCATGTCCACTAATATGAATCTCAAATTGAGAATAAACATAAAGCCTCACAAGTATAAACATTAACTTATTGTTTTTAAATGATTAATTTTTTGGCACGCTGTCTGCAATTCCTAAATAAACAAAGAACTCAACGAGGGTTTGAAAATGGAAGTCAGACAAAAGCACAATAACACTGAGCACAGCAAAAAAGTGATATTACACGTCGTGCAACACTTAGCTCCTGGCGGTTTAGAAACGCTCGTACTAGAAATACTTCGTTTTGCGCAGCCCAACCATTCCGTTTTTGTCGTGAGCTTAGAAGGAAGTAAAGAACATGCACTACAAGGTTGGCAAAAACTATTGCCCTACCAAGGCCAACTGCACTTTCTTAATAAGAAACCTGGATTCAGCGGAAAAACCATCAGTACACTGACTTCCATGCTCAAAGGACTTAAGCCTGATGTGGTCCACACCCATCATATCGGCCCACTTCTGTATGGTGGTATTGCTGCACGTTTAGCGCACGTACCTGTAGTGATTCATACCGAGCACGACGCATGGCACCTTAATAACAAAAAATCAGCTCGACTACAGTCCCTTTTGCTAACGATGATTCGCCCGCAAGTAGTTGCCGATGCTAACTTTGTCGCCCATCAAATACAGACTAAGTTAAAGTATCGCAAAGTTTGTACTATCCATAACGGGATTGACTGTCAGAAGTTTAAAAGCGGTGACCAAACGGCAACAAGACACTTGTTTGAACTTCCAACCGACAAAATCGTGATTGGCGTTGCCGGGCGTCTAGAAGCAGTTAAAGGCCATAAAGTGCTTATCGAAGCCTTCTCTCATCTTACGCCAAACACACACCTAGCCATTGCTGGAGATGGTTCTCAGCGAACTCAATTGGAAGCACAAGTTAGAACGTTAAAACTTGAGGATCGAGTAACCTTTTTAGGTTTGGTGGACGATATGCCCAGCTTTTACCAAAGCCTAGATTTGTTTTGCTTACCATCACTTCAAGAGGGCTTTCCTCTCTCAACCCTCGAGGCTCAAGCATGTGACATTCCTTGCGTCGCGACGGATGTTGGCGGCGTGAAAGAGACGCTCTGTCCGAACAACAGCACACTGGTTGAAGCAAATCGCGTGTTTTCGTTGGCCGAAGCGTTATCACAGCAACTGGAATCATCACACCATTCTCCTCGAACTTTTATTCTCAAACACTTTGATATCAGAGACATGGTGAGTCGCTACTCACGTTTGGCCAAGGAGGCTAGCTATGAATGATTTACTTTGGATTATAGGGTTTGGTTTATCCGCGTTTTTGATTGTCTATCATCACGTTGGGTATCCACTGCTCCTTAAGTGGCTTCCTTTAAAACAGCAAGACGAAACCAAAGCACCATTTGTAGAGCGAGCTTACAAAGCCTCCAAAACAGACAGCCAGCTACCCTCTATTACTGTCATCGTGCCCGCCTACAATGAAGAACAATGGATAGCAGAGAAGATCCGTAACCTTGCGAGCCTAGATTACCCAAGGGATAAGTTAAGAGTAGTGATCGCATGTGATGGCTGCACAGATAACACAGCCGAGATTGCTCAAGCGACAATTCAAGAAGCAATCTGCTCTGATACTCTGTTCATTATTAATGATCACCAAATCAATCACGGTAAAGTTGCCCTACTCAACGAAGAAATGCGTCATGTTAGCTCGGACATTACCGCACTGAGTGACACGTCGGCATTGATTTCTTGCGATTCTCTGTTGCTAGCTAGTCAGCATTATCAAAATGAGAACGTTGGAGTGGTTAACGCAACATATCAAATAATGAGCACTAATAACCAAGGTGAAGCGGCGTATTGGCAATACCAGTCTCGAGTAAAGCACCAAGAATCCTTGTTAGGTTCAACGATTGGTTCCCACGGTGCGTTTTACACTTTCAGAACTCACTTATTTGAACCACTGGAAGTTAGCACCATTAATGACGACTTTATTCTCCCTATGAGAATCGTTTTGCGAGGCTATAGCGCTATTTACGAGCCAAACATGCTGGCTCTTGAGCTCGAACAAAGCTCAGACGACGCAGATTTCAAACGACGCCTAAGAATTTCAGCGGGTAACATGCAGCAGCTCATGCAATTAAAGAAATTACTGCTACCTCGTTATCGTGGCACTGCCTTTGCATTTCTATCGGGAAAGGTTCTGCGCTTAGCAACACCCTATTTGATGATTGTTTGCTTTATTTGCTCACTACTACTGGCACACAATCCGCTGTTTCAAGTAATGCTGTTCGCACAAGTTGGTATTTACAGCATCGCGCTTATTACTTACTTAATGCCAGCACTTAACACTATTAAACCTTTTAAGCTGATTAGCTACATCGTCATTGGTCATCTCGCCAACTTTATCGGCGGTATGAAGTATTTGCTCGGAATGGAAAATGGACGTTGGAAACGCGTCAACCAATAAGGAAAGCATCATGAAAAACTCACGCTACGATTCAAATGTATGCCACGCAAAAAGAACGTTTGATGTACTGGTTGCAATGCTTATTTTGGTCGTCACTGCACCACTATTCCCATTTATCGCGCTAGCGATCAAAACCACATCGAAAGGCCCTGTGATTTATCGCCAATTGCGAGTAGGACGCTGCACACCAGAAAAAATGGATCTTTTTCAAATCATGAAGTTTCGCACCATGTATATTGATGCAGAGCAACGCTCTGGCGCAGTATGGGCAACTGAAAATGATCCCCGCATCACGCCAGTAGGACGCTTTTTACGCAAAACGCGTTTAGATGAACTACCTCAACTGTTTAATGTGTTGAGAGGTGAAATGTCGATGATTGGGCCGCGCCCAGAACGCCCAGCTTTCTACCAGAAATTAGAAGATGAAATCCCCTATTTTGTAGAGCGCACATATGGCGTGTTACCGGGTATCACAGGCTTAGCTCAGGTTAACCAAGGCTATGATGCATGCATTGAAGATGTAAGACGCAAAGTTGGGTTTGACCACAGTTACGCACTAAGCTTAGGTTCGTTTTACTCTTGGATTTCAATGGACCTTTCAATCATGAGCAAAACATTCGTTGTGATGATTGACGGACGAGGTCAATAACTTCCGGTTCTGGTAACGGTCACTCTTGCCACTGGCGTCGCATCTTTTCTATCGTCGCTGGTGGCACATCATGAATGCTTTGATACGCTCCGTGGCACACTTTAATTTCCACCTCGATGCGCTTCTTCATGCAGTAGTCCATGTAACGCTTCATCTCCCAATGTCGAACAAACGTATTGCTCACAATCACGACTCTCCCTTTGTTCAACCACTTTCTAGTTTGCTGAAAACACCACTCATGCGCTTGAGGTAATTGAACTGGTTCAAAGTGATAATCACCTTCATCATTTTCAAAATACATGTCAGCTTCAAAATGCTTAGCACCAAGCTCTATTGCCAGTTGTTTTGCTAAGGTTGTTTTACCTGAACCCGGAAGTCCACGAATAAGAATGAGTTTAGCCAGTGACATAATGCAGTTTAATGAGGTGGGAATAAGCCTAAACTGTAACGAAATTATTGGAAAAGAAAAGTAGAAATAAAAAATGCCGAGCACATTAGGCTCGGCATTTAAACTCAATCATGGATCGTGTTGTATTTATTTGTAAGCTGGCAGTTCAGTTCTTAACCCTTTCACCAAACTTACGCACATCAACAGCAGAACAAAAGTAAACGGTAACCCTGTTGCAACAACGCCTGATTGCAATGCTTGCAAGGCTTCTTTACCACCAACCCAAAGCATTACGGCTGCAATTGCGCCTTCAATACACGCCCAGAAAATGCGTTGCGGTACTGGTGCATCAATCTTACCACCGGCGGTAATACTATCGATAACCAGCGAGCCAGAGTCTGACGATGTAATAAAGAATACCAGAATCAGCACGATAGAAAGCATTGAAATCACTGAGCTATACGGAAGCGCATCGTAAACATGGAACAGAGTCAATGAAATATCAGTTAGGCCATTTGCACCTAGCTCACCAACTTTATTCACCACTTGGTCAAGCGCGATACCACCAAACACAGACATCCAAATCAAAGTAACAACTGTAGGAATAACGATGACTGCGAATAAGAATTCTCGAACGGTGCGGCCTTTCGATACGCGAGCGATAAACATACCCACAAACGGAGACCAAGATACCCACCAAGCCCAGTAGAACACTGTCCAACCGTGCATCCACGTTTCGTCTTCACGACCATGCGGGTTACTCAACGGAATGATGTTTTGGATGTATGCCATTGTCGTGTCGACTAATGAACCCATCGCAGTATCAAAGGTAATGAACGTAATAAAAATAAGCAGAGCGAACGCAACGATCATATTGACGTTACTTAGGAGTTTGACACCGCCGTCAATACCACGAACAACAGAAAGCACAGCAATAAAGGTTACAAACGCAATCACCACCATTTGTGTACCGATGCCGCCGTTTAAACCAAATACATGGTTAATACCACTGGTTGCCTGCTGAGCACCCAAACCAAGAGAAGTCGCAAGACCGAACAACGTCGAAAGTACAGCAAGGATATCAATAACGTGACCTAACCAGCCCCATGCACGGTCACCAAAAATTGGGTAAAACGCCGCGCGCAATGAAAGCGGTAAACCTTTGTTAAAGGCGAAAAAAGCAAGCGCCAACGCAACAAGGGCGTAAATACTCCAACCATGCACACCCCAGTGGAACATAGTGGCACCCATCGCGAGGGATTTTGCTTCTTCGGTGTATGGTACTGCGTTCAGTGGCATTCCCCACCAATCAGTGAAATACGCGGTCGGCTCAGCCACACTCCAGAACAGAAGACCAATACCCATACCCGCGGCGAAAAGCATCGACAACCAAGAAACGGTTGAGTGATCCGGCGTTGCTTCTTTGCCACCTAAGCGGATTTTACCTAGCGGAGAAAAAAGAAGAGCAACGGCGAACAATAAGAAGAAGTTTGTCGACCACATAAAGAACGCATCAAACTGTTCGATAATTCCGTTTTTTAGACCGTTTAATACGTCACGAGCAGTGGTTGGCTCAACAAGAAGAAGTGAAATCAGACAGAAAACAACGAGCCCCGCACTAATGCCAAAAACCGGGTTATGTATATCGAATCCCCACTTTTGAACGTTATCCTGTCCAACCTGATAATCGGTTGTATCAATACTATATTTTTTAAATGCATTATCCATAAATACAAATTTAACGTGAATTTGAAACGCCCCTCAGGTGAGAAGAACTCCAATACCGCCCTCCATTAATTTGAACTCTAAAGTTTTAAAGCGGGACGAATTTTAGCAGCAATCACATATTTTTGCAAAAAGTCGTGGTTTATTGCATTTTAGGCTCAATTCGAGACAAATGAAGGGGAAATAATATCAACACAAAAATTACGAGGTCTAACGATTGATTTTGTCGTAGGTTGTAGACTAGAAAAGACACAAGAAATACTTAAGTTCATAGCCAGTCACTGCGCAAATAGAGAAGACCTGCGCTGATTTGGTTTCACAATTAACGACGAAACCAAATCAGCAAACCTTTCATCCAGCGAGCGTTATAAGAAATGGAAGGTGATGTTCCCTGTTACGCTGCTAACGGTATCGCTATCGCCTTCAATATCCACGCCAAACGCTTGATAACTCGCGCCCACAGACACATTGTCAAGCAAGAAGTATTCGGCACCAACACCATACATATAAGAGACGCCATCATCTTTGTCTAAGTTTCCAAGTCCACCGTCATAATCAACGTTGAATGCATTGATGCCGCCTTTTGCGTAAACGTGTAACGGGCCGAAGTCGATACTAGGTTTCGCCGCTAAATAGAATGAATCAAAATCAGCACTCCCCCTGCTGCCACTCAAAGATAAATCCACTTTGCCGTGGTTAAAGTAGCCTGCCTCAATGCCAATGAATGGCAAAATACCAGTACCGACATGAATACCATAAGTTGTATCATTTTCGCTGTCGATATCGGACTGACCAATTTGGCCACCAGCGTAAATCCAAGAGTCAGCCATTGCTGACGTTGAGCACAACGTTAGAGCGAATAACGAGAGTGTTTTTTTCATACTATCCCTTCCTGATCGATTCCTAAGCGAAACATTACGCAAATATGCGCATTTAATCGCCACTATATATTGGAAAGCATAGGCATTTTAAGACTCTAAAAGTGAATAATTTATGTTCAACTTTTGTTTTGTGACTTCCAGACAAAAAAACACCGACATAAAGCCGGTGTGTTTCATATGGTGTTAGAAAGCTTGACGCTTATAGGAAATGTAGTGTTGCGTTAACAGAGAACGTGCTGATATCGTCTTTACCAGCAGTGTAGTTCATGTAGCTAGCACCAACAGACATTGGGCCAAAAATGAAGTACTCAGCACCCACACCGTACATTAGGTCCAAATCGTCATCGTCTTTGCCGCCTTTCACTTTTTTGTCCCACTGATGGAAACCACCTTTTGCGTACACGTGTAGCGGACCGAAGTCGATACTTGGCTTAAGTGCTGCGTAGTAAGAAGTTAGCTTAGTGTCTTGACCATTTACGTTGAACTCACCGTGTTGTGTTACACCAGCTTCAACACCAATGATAGGTAGAATGCCTGTACCAACGTGAACAGAGTATGATGTGTCCGTCTCACCTTTGTAGTCAGACTGACCTACTGTTGCACCACCGTAAATCCAAGAATCCGCCATTGCCGCAGAAGATGCGCCAAGTAGCGCCACTGCTAATAGAGTTTTTTTCATCATCTACCTTTACTCTTTATTATTCCCACGTCTGCATAACTCAGTCGTTGGTACTACAAATAAAGGGAGGCGAACTATTGCCTCCCAGAACTAAAAAATAATGCTTATTGAGTTACTAGCAATTAGTGTACCAGCAACTTCTTAAGCGATAATTACAAATCTGACACTATTTTACTGGTTGATTAGCAAGCATCAATCGCGTTTTTGACTCGTTTATCAGAAACAGGATAAGGAGTGCCTAATTGTTGAGCAAAGTAACTCACGCGAAGTTCTTCAATCATCCAACGCACTTCTTTTACATTTTCAGGAATGGCCACACCTTTCGGGATCTTGTTCAGCAACTCTTTATAGTCTTGAGTCACAGATTCAATCTTCAGCATATGTAAACGATCTTTGTTTGGATCGATAGGCAACTTCTCCATACGGCGCTCTATCGCGCGCATGTAGCGAAGAATATCCGGCAAGCGCTTCCAGCCACATTCCGTTGCAAAGCCTTTGAAGATCAAGCCTTCAATTTGTGCTTTGATATCGGACAGAGCAAACGCCATTGTGAAGTCGATCTTGCCTTTTAGCTTCTTATTGATGCTAAACGCCGTGGTCAGAATAGTCTCAACCTGTTGAGCAATCTCTACAACGGTGTCACCCAATTCAGCACGAACGTGTTCTTTCAACGCTTCGAACTTCTCTGGCTCCCAAACTAAACCACCCTGCTCTTCAATAAGCTTATCGACACCACAGGCAATGCAGTCATCTATCAGATCAAGCACTTTGCCGTATGGATTAAAGTACAGACCCAGCTTCGATTTGTTCGGTAAGTTGGCGTGCAAATATTTAATTGGCGACGGTACGTTCAATAAAATTAGGCGGCGCTGGCCAGCACGCATTGCGGTGATCTGCTCAAATTCGGTTTCGTAGAGTTTGATTTCAACGCTGTCTTTGGTATCAACAAGCGCCGGATACGCTTTTACATCGTAGCCGCCACGTTTTTGTTGATACACTTTCGGCAATTCTCCAAAACTCCACGTATGCAGACCTTGCTGTTCGATATCGTCATCCGCAACTTTGGAAAGCGTTTCTTGAACTTTGTCTTTCAAACTTTCTTTCAGTTCATGAAGGTCTTTGTTTTCCTTCAGTTTACGATTTCGGTGATCAACCGCACGAAACGTGACTTTCAAGTGCTCAGGTACTTGTTCCAAGTTCCAGTCTTCACGCAACACTTCTACGCCCGTCATGCGTCGCAACTCTTTCTCCAATGAATCTAACAGCGGCGCTTCCATTGGCGTAACGCGCGCTAAGAATGCATCGGCATAGTTCGGCGCAGGCACAAAGTTCTTACGAATTGTCTTTGGCAACGATTTAATCAAGCTAACCACAAGCTCATGGCGTAAACCTGGGATCTGCCAGTCAAAGCCCGCTGGTTCAACTTGGTTTAAAATCGGCAACGGCAAATGCACTGTGACACCGTCACTATCATCGCCTGGTTCAAATTGGTAACTCAATTTGAGCTTCAAACCATTTTGATGCCAGAAGTTCGGGTAATCCAAATCGGTCACATGGCTAGCATCACCCTTGAACAGCATCTCTTTTTCAAAGTTCAGCAGTTCCGGATTTTCTTTAGATGCCTTTTTCCACCACGTATCGAAATGCTTACCAGACACCACTTCGGTGCCAACGCGTTGGTCATAGAAATCAAACAGCTCATCATCATCCACTAAGATGTCTCGACGACGAGATTTATGCTCAAGCTCTTCCACTTCTTGTAAAAGCTTACGGTTTTGCTTAAAGAACGCGTGTTTGGTTTCCCATTCACCCTCAACCAATGCACTACGAATGAAGATTTCGCGACTTACGGTCGAATCGATACTGCCGTAGTTGACCAAGCGTTTCGGTACGATTGGTACGCCGTAAAGCATCACTTTTTCGTGCGCCATCACCGCAGCGCGTTTCTTCGACCAATGTGGTTCGCTGTAACTGCGTTTAATAAGGTGTTTAGCTAACGGCTCAATCCATTCTGGCTGAATCTTTGCGATGATACGACCCCAAAGTTTTGAGGTTTCCACCAACTCAGCAGACATGATCCACTTAGGTTGTTTCTTAAATAGACCCGATGCAGGGAAGATATGGAAACGAGCATTACGCGCGCCTTGATATTCATTCTTTTCTTGGTCTTTCATGCCGATGTGCGACAGCAAACCAACCAAAATGGCACTGTGTACGCCATGGTAAGAAGCGGGCTCATCGTTAAGCTTGAATTCCATCTCACGCATCGACTGATGAATTTGGAAGTACACATCTTGCCACTCGCGAACGCGCAAGTAGTTCAAATAGTCTTGCTTACACTGTTTGCGGAACTGATTGCTAGACAAGGCTTTTTGCTGCTTTTGGATGTATTCCCACAAATTCACAAATGTCAGGAAGTCCGACTCTTCATGGAAGAAGCGACGATGTTTATCGTCTGACGATTGTTGTTTGTCTGAAGGACGTTCGCGTGGATCTTGAATCGACAAGGCAGCTGCGATGATCATCACTTCTTTAAGCGCACCATATTTTGGCGCTTCCAATACCATACGCGCCAAGCGCGGATCGATTGGCAAACGCGCTAATTGGCGACCAATGGAAGTCAGGCGTTTTTTCGGGTCTTTTACCTCAGAGTTAATCGCACCAAGCTCTTCCAGCAAACGCACGCCGTCTTGGATGTTACGTTTATCCGGTGCTTCCACAAACGGAAACGCTTGAATATCACCCAAACCAAGTGCCGTCATTTGCAAGATAACCGACGCTAGATTGGTACGTAGGATTTCAGGATCAGTAAACTCTGGGCGTGACTCAAAATCTTCCTCTGAGTACAGACGAATACAGATACCCTCTTCCACACGACCACAACGACCTTTACGCTGGTTCGCACTCGCCTGAGAAACTGGCTCGATTGGAAGACGCTGAACCTTAGTACGGTAACTGTATCGACTGATACGCGCCGTACCCGGGTCGATAACGTACTTAATGCCCGGAACAGTTAGCGAGGTTTCTGCCACGTTGGTTGCCAGTACAATTCGGCGACCAGTGTGAGGTTGGAAAATCTTATTCTGCTCACCTGCCGACAAACGCGCGTAAAGCGGCACAATTTCCGTGCTCTTCAGATTACGTTTGGACAATGCATCTGCGGTATCACGGATTTCACGTTCACCGTTCATGAAAATCAGGATGTCACCTAAACCTTCATCGCACAGTTCATCTACCGCTTCGAAGATGCCTTCAAGCTGGTCACGATCATTGTCGTCATCACCGCTTAGTGGGCGGTAACGTGTTTCTACCGGGTAAGTACGACCCGATACTTCAATGATTGGTGCATTGTTGAAGTGTTTTGAGAAGCGTTCTGGGTCGATGGTTGCCGACGTGATGATCACTTTCAAGTCAGGACGACGTGGCAGCAACTCTTTCAAGTAACCCAAGATGAAATCGATGTTGAGGCTGCGCTCGTGCGCTTCATCGATAATGATGGTGTCGTATTGATTCAAGAAACGGTCATGCTGAATTTCAGCCAACAAGATACCGTCCGTCATCAATTTGATTTGGGTATTTTCAGAGATCTGATCGTTGAATCGAACCTTGTAACCAACAAACTCACCAAGCTTGGTTTCCATCTCTTCGGCAATACGGTTAGCAACCGAACGCGCTGCAAGACGACGAGGCTGAGTATGGCCAATCAGACCAAATTTACCGCGACCAAGCTCAGCACAGATTTTTGGTAGCTGAGTGGTTTTACCAGAACCGGTTTCACCCGCGACGATAACCACTTGGTTTTCTTCGATCGCTTTCGCAATATCGTCGCGTTTTTGGCTTACAGGCAGGATTTCTGGGTATTCAATCGTTGGTTTGTAGTTGCTGCGCTGCTCTGCAACCATCATGGATTTTGCGATGTCTAATGCGATTTCGTCGAACACAGCATTACGCGCTGCGTCCTTCTTAATTTTGCTTGCACCAGAAATACGTTTACTCAAGCGGAAACGGTCGCGCATCATGCACTGATTCAGCGCTTTACGCAGAGATGCAGCACTATTCACTTGAGCCTGAGGTGTTTGAGCTTGTTTCGCTGTCGCTTTTTGCGCACCATTTGACGGTGTCGCTTGCTCTTCAGCTAAATTCTTTTTTGGGGGCTGTGACGAAGTCAAAGCGTTTCCTATTCTTTTCATTACAAAAACTGCGCGGATTGTATCACACAAGATCTGTAACAAGATAACCGAAAGCTCATTCAATTTTTTCGAACATGTTCAGCGAATCGCTAGGCTTTTGAACTCACTTACGTTGCTTATAATGGCTCCCATAGTCGAAAGCACTTATTTAAGGAATAACCATTATGTCTCGTGTACTAGCTCTAAAATCAAGCATCCTTGGCGATTACTCTCAATCAAACAAATTGGTTGAAAACTTCATCAAAAATGTAGACCAAGACAAGCTTACTGTTCGTGATTTGGCTGCAAACCCGCTACCTGTTTTGGACTTCGCCGTTGCGACTGCACTGCGCGCTACGGAAGATCTTTCACAAGAACAGCAAGCGGTGGTCGACTTGTCTGACACCCTTATTGAAGAAGTAAAGGCCGCAGACACTTTGGTTATTGCCGCTCCAATGTACAACTTCACCATCCCGACTCAGCTTAAAAACTGGATTGATTTGATTGCTCGTGCAGGCGTGACATTCAAATACACAGAAAACGGCGTTCAAGGTTTGATTGAAGGTAAAAAGGCGATTGTAGTAACGACTCGTGGTGGTATTCATAAAGATTCACCAACTGACAACGTTACGCCATACCTACGCACTGTGCTGGGTTTTGTAGGAATCACTGATGTGGAATTTGTTTACGCAGAAGCGCTAAACATGGGTGAAGATGCGGCTGAAAAAGGCATTTCAGAAGCGCAAAGCCAACTTGCAACAATGGCGTAAGTTAGAATAAACCAGAATACAAAAGGGATTGGTTCGCGCCAATCCCTTTTTGGATCCTGATGCCTTGATCGTATTTATAGGGTCTCTTACATCGTCAAAAACGATTCACTTTCTCCAAGTTGCGTATTGCATCGAGGTAGACTTTTTCTAAAGACCGCTCAGCTTCGCTTATCATATTCTCGATCATCGCATTAAACGCGACATCGCTACGGATTTCTATATTGTCTCCCGCCTTAACGTCAAGAGAGTTGACGTACAACACCAACCATTCATCGCCCTCCAAATGCCCTTCTCCGTGAATGGCAAAAAAGCGTTTAGCAAATTCAGCGTTGGTACAATTTATCGCTTCAATTTGAAGATTGAATGAGGAGTCGATACTCATGGTGCTCATGCCATCCGATTCATCAGATGCATCACAAACAGCCTTAACTCTGGCACGATATACGAAATTTCTCGTTGAAAGCAGCATAGTATTATTCATCATTACTCATAATGGGCGATAAATAAGTCAGTTGCAAATCCGACCTATATGCATCTCGCGATGCGCTAAAACTCGAACTGGAAATAAATAGTATTGTAGTTGCTCCCACCTTTAATTCGCCCAAACTGGGAAGCGCTTTCAAAAATCGCCGAGCGGTGATGCAATGAATAGCCCACCCACATATTGTTCCAGCTCTTTTGGTTGAAGAGATCGCCTACATTGACATCAAACGAGAAATCTAGGTAGTTGAGCAACTTGCTTGGTGTATAACCCTTGTCTTCCATTTCTGTGCCTTCAATATAGGTAATGCTATCAATATATGACACACCTTCCGCTACACCAAATCGCCAAGTCGTAGGCCAATTAACCGTATAATAAGCCTTAATCGCCATGACGTATTCTGTGCTCGCAGACTGAACACTGGACGACCAGTGATGAACCAACCCTGGCGTTAAATAAATATCAAGGGGAAAACCAAACAGCTCATCCGTTAATGGATGCCCATAAAACAATGAAGTAAGTTGATTGTCGTATGGGTCTTTTTCTCTCTCAAAGCTAAATATTTCACCGATGTTCGAAGGCGTCGCCCAACCATGCGCAATACGTAGATATGCTTTATTGCTCAGTGTCGGTTTCGGAACTTTGCTTTTATCGTTGAAAAAGCCAAAACCGACAAACACTTCTCCCTGATATCGATCTTCTACAAGCTGACTGTTGTAGGCGTTATCATCTAAGCGAGTAACACTCGTCTCACCCAATAAATACAAATTTGAAGTTACATGGTAACGCGCTTTAATACCAAGATTGGTGTCAAGCCCAGCTCCAATTCTCTCGCCAGTAATATCCTTAAAGGAATAATATTCACTATTGAAATCAGCGTCTTTGTATCGAATCGTAATCGATGGCTCTAATTCCCAATCACCAAATACATAATTGGCAGCAAGGCGGTAATTAGAGTGAAACTGGAGTTCGTCGTCCGTCATCAACTCTACTTCTGCGCGCCAAGTGTCGTTAATGCTATAACGCACTTGCCCACCGAAATCGACTCTGTCCCCTTCATTAGCATTTTGTAGCGACATGGGAATATCGACAAATCTCAATCGCATGAGTGCGCTCGCGCGCCAGTCGGAATCACTCTCGTTATGCAAAAAAGCGCCACCTTCAATGCCATTGATATACACATGTTCGTTTTCAAAGAACATCATTGGTACAAATGTACTCACCGTAGAGTCATTATCGGCGGTATAAAACGGAATCGATGCTGTGCGATACATCGCAGCAATCCCCCACGTTTGTTCTTCTGCACCATGCGCAGAAGAAACTGCCGCAGCTAAAGGTAAAGCGAGTGTTGTTAGAATTAATCTCTTCATGAGTTCGAAAAATGTTGGTTGAGAAGCAGGCAAACATCAATGATTTGCCATTAAAAGCTTATGTTCTGCTGATGATAGCCGTTACAATGGCAAATGTTGTCATCCTCGTGACAGTTTGAGTCCCAAGATCATATTAATATTGCACGACTAGGTGAGCTTGTTTGCGAATATTTTACCATTACAACAAGCGCTTAAACTCTAGCTTAGTTCTAAATCAAACATAATGAAGTAAAAAGTGAAAGCATCAGAACTCATCTCTACCTTGAATCATTTACCCGCAGACACAGACATTGTGATGGGAGAAGCATGGCTGCCAGAGAGGTTGATAGGGACTCAACTCGATGGTGACATGTTGTTTTTGCACTTTGATAATGCACCAGAAGATGGTCAAGGTGACGAAGAAGGGCGTGGCTTCGTCGAACACGAAATCGACCTAATTAGAACTCGGCTTCAGCAAATTTTGGATGAAGACAGTGATAACGCGTCAAAAGCCGATGCGATGCTTGGTTTGTTCCTTATGGGACATGAACTTAGTAGCTCGCAAGTTATCGAAATATTAGAAGAAGAAGCTGACACATAAGGAGCCGTTTTGCCAGCATTGATGAACACGACTGAAATTTCTTCACTTCCTCTTGTCGTTGCAGGTCCGATCCTACGTAAAGTGACCGCAACTGAAATCAATATTTGGCTAGTCACCACCCAACGCTTGGAGGGTATGGTGCAAATTACGGATGAAAATGCCTCCATCCTTTATCAAGCCCCTTTAAGTGAACAAAAAGAACAGCTTCAAATCGGCCTCAATGCGTGGTGTTGCTTACTTAAATTAGAAGGCGAGTTTCCAACCCATCAAGCGTTACGCTATCAAATAAAAACGCAATATGGCTTAGTGACGGAACTGCTCCCTCACCTGACTTATGAGCGAGATAATACGCCAAACTTGGGTATTGAGTTCCTCGTTAGTGAAAAAGCGGATTATCTCTTACATGGCTCTTGCCGTAATCCCCATCACTTCAGTGATGATACATTGGTCGCTGCGGATCATAAAATCGCGTCTCAATCCATTGAAGAAAGACCAGATATGCTCATCATGAGTGGTGATCAAATCTATGCAGACCATGTTGCAGGCCCCACTCTCGATGCCATTGAGCAAGTCATAGCTTTATTGGGTTTGCCAGGCGAAGAATTCGATCAAGCTCCGATAAAAAATACCAATGACCTCTACCAACACCCTGCTTGCTATTATGGTCGAGATAAATTGTTGCCTCATTATGTGAGTGATGACAGTTTACTAAGTAAGTTTTTTCCACACCGAGGGACACCAATATTCAGCGCCAAAGAGTGTGAGAATCACCTAATAAGCTTTGCTGAGTGCTTTGCAATGTACTTATTGGTTTGGTCTCCGACCTTGTGGAAGCTTGTTCGAACGGATCGTTTATTAGAAAACGAATTTACTGTCGGCGGAGAAGCTCTTGAACCCAAATGGCAGCAGCAATGGCGCGAAGAAAAAAAACAAATTGATAAATTCGTCGCAGGTCTGGACAAGGTTCAACGCTTACTCGCTCACATTCCAACCTATATGATTTTTGATGATCACGATGTCACCGACGATTGGAATCTCACCATAGGCTGGGAACAAGCCGCATACAGCAACACGTTTGCAAAACGCATTATCGGTAATAGCTTGATAGCTTACTGGCTTTGCCAAGGTTGGGGAAATGCGCCAGAAAAATTCAATGATGAATTTATGAGCCTCGCTCAACGCTTTATCGATGAGCGAACCTCGCAAACCCAAGATGCATTTATTCAATATTTGTATCGCTTTGAGAATTGGCACTACACCATTCCTACGACACCAAAAGTTGTCGTGCTAGATACACGAACCAGACGCTGGCGTTCTGAGTCTAAAATGAACAAACCTTCTGGCTTAATGGACTGGGAAGCTATGATTGAGTTCCACCAAGAACTCGTGCACCAAGACAAAGTTGTTATTGTTTCTGCCGCGCCAATGTTTGGTGTGAAATTTATCGAAGCACTACAACGTGTGGTGACCATGCTTGGTAAACCATTGATGGTTGATGCTGAAAACTGGATGGCTCACCCCGGAAGTGCGAATACTCTTATTAGTATTTTCACACACACAAAGACACCAACTAACTTTGTTATTCTCTCTGGCGACGTACACTACTCTTTTGCATACGATATTAAGCTCCGCTATCGAAAAAACAGTCCGAATATCTATCAAATCACCTGTAGTGGAATTAAAAATCAGTTCCCTACACAACTGCTCAATATTTGTGATGGCCTAGATAGACTGCTATACAGCCCTCGCTCACCTTTAAACTGGTTCACAAAACGTAAACGACTCAAGATTTACAAACGCGCACCAAGTACGCACAACTTTTATCGCTTGGTTAACCATAGTGCCATTGGTGAGCTACGTCTTGATGATGAAGGCAAACCAAGTCAAATTAGTATTCTGACGAGTGATGGTGACGAAGTTCATTTTCCACCGACACGTGCTGAAAGCTGAGTATCAATCCCAAAATGACTTGCCCTTTGTAAGAGGCAAGTCACCTTGAACTAACTCAGGAGTTTAGGTTTTTTGGGGAGAAAGTGGCCGTTCTTAAATGTCAACGGCGTGCTAAATTTGGTATCGCACCTTGAGATCTTCCGTATTTATTACCATGTTAACCAAATAAACAATAGCTCGGTGTTCATTATGTTTAATTCTCTCACATCATTATTTAAACAACTCATTGATGGCTCTGATTTAAGCCAAACCAACACACTTTCCCCTAACATGGCTATCGCGTGTTTGCTTTGTGAAGTTTCTGGCGCAGACCATAGTGTCGATGATAGAGAACAAGAAACAAAGCGCTCTTTATTGATGAAACTGCTTTCGTTAAATGAAGAAGAATCAAATACTTTGTTAGAGCAAGCGCAACAGAAAATAAAAGATTCCGCTTCGCTGTACGACTTTACCTCTCAACTAAGAGAACTGACTCAAGAAACTCGTTACAACTTAATCAAAAGCATGTGGGAAGTCGCTTACGCAGACGGCGAAATTGACCCGCTAGAAGACGCGGTGATCCGTAAAACAGCAGAGCTACTCTATGTTGATCACAGCGATTTCATTCGAGCAAAGTTACAGTCTCAGTAAAGTAACGAGATGAGTATATAAGTCGCTGGCTAACTCTAAGCTACCCCTAGCATGACAACAGATATCGCTTCTGTAGCCATAAAAAAACGCGCACTCTGCGCGTTTTTCAATAAGCCAACGACATTGTTATTAAAATACTGGTCAAGGTATGTGTTTAGCTCTTTCCACACTAAACAGACTGCATGACAAAACAATGGTTGGATGATGATTTAATTACAAGCTAGCTAGGTTCGAATAACTAAAACATGGTCAAAGCAAGCTTAGCTAAGTTGTATGCATCTACATAGCCAGAGTGTTGACGCCCTTCCCAGTCTATTCCTTTTGCTTCTTGAGCGGCTCGATGGCCTATACGTTTATCTTTAAGACGATTTTGAATACGGTAGAGTGTCGCTAAGTTGATGAACTCTGTGAACGGTGCTTCAATACCTTTTTGCTTACACTCTTCTAGAAGAATGAGGTCATCTCGCCCCCAAGATGCAAAGATTTTGTTGCGACCACCGAAGTTCTTAACCATGGATTTAAGCACTTCTTCTAGTGGGCGTCCTTGTTTTTCAATCTTACGTGGTGTGATGCCCGTTAACTCAGCGCAAAACAGAGACACTTCATCGTGTTCTGGTTTCACGTAGTATTGAGCACGCTTGACTATCTCACCTTTAGACAAATCTATTTCAGCTAACCCCACTTCGATAATTTCACCCGTGCTGCCGACGCCATTTTCGTTCCAGCAACACATTTCTAAATCGAAGCATACAATACGGTTATGGTTCATAGTTTGCCTTGGTTCCTAACATAAAAATTTAAAGCGTGCGATTCTATCGTAACACGGCGTAAAACTCGAATTTGTGCGCCCATTTAATCGCCGATCGACACATTATTACGGCCGTTTTTTTTACTCAAATAGAGTTGACTGTCCATTTTGTGATACAAGCTCTCAGGATCTTCTTCTTTATGGATAACCGCACCGATACTCAACGTACAGATGATTGACGCATCACCATAATCAAAAGCCGTACTTGCCACAACACTCCGTAACTTTTCTAGGTAAGCTTCTAGCACCGCTCTATCAATGACTTTAGAAATAATACAAAACTCGTCACCACCAGCGCGGTAAAACTTATCTCCCGGTTTTAAATTAGCACTGACCAGCTTAGTGACATGTTGCAACGCTTCATCTCCACCTAAATGGCCGTGTTTGTCATTAATCACTTTGAAGTGGTCGATATCAAAACCAACCAAGGCGAAGTTAACACCTTTGTTTATCTGATTGAGCAAATGATCGTTGAATGCTCGGCGATTAAGTAGTTGAGTTAGAGGGTCTCGCTCTGCCATTCTTTTTAATTCAACGGTTTTGAGCTCCAACATGACCGCTAAGCGCTCTTTTTCTCGAGACTGTAAATTCACAATCCAACTGATCAAAAAGGCGATTACCAATCCGGCTAGCGTCGTGCCCGCTAAAATAGAACGCTCCCAAGCAGAGACTGCGTCAGAAAGCTTAAAGTCAATACGCCATTCACGGTTAGGCAGTTGAATGGTTCGGCTTATAACGGTTCCTCGAATGTTATCCCAGCTAGCACTTTGAAAGAGAACAGGGTCATCTGCTGCGTCGAATCCCAAGTCTTCTACGCGCACCGACATATCGAGCTCCGTCGCGGTTTTCGTAATCAAATCCTCAAAGTAAACCGTACTTCGGATAACGCCGGTCACTACTCCTAATAAATATTTGTTCTCGAAGTCGAACACTGGATGGAACACCAGCAACCCAGTCTTAGGTATGGACTTGTCATAACCATCTTGCAGTAAGCGAACTTTATCCGAGACATTCGCTCGCCCATTTTCGGAAATATCATCCAAGATTAAATCGAAGCGTTTGCGCGAAAAATAGAAACCCAATAGAGAAAGGTTTTCCGGTGTTCTTGGGTAGATATCCGACGCGATAAAAATTGGCTCATTGTGTTCAAAAATGTACCCGTAGGTTTTGGGACCATCTTTAGGAACGGTAAACGGTTGGAAGTTTGGAAATTTTTGACGGGTCTTTAAAATATGTTCATCAAGATCTTCGAATTCGACCTTTTGCATCCATTGAAGTCCAATAAGACTTCGTGAGCTATTAATCACTTGTTCCGCATACATGGGAAACGATGGCCAATAGCTTCGCTCAATCGAATGGAAAAAGTTTGCGCCCGCACCAATGAACTTTAGATCATTCTCGACGTTTGCTTTAAGTGATTCTGCTTGTCGGTCGGCTAAAGTATCAAACGTCGTCTGTGTATACCGTTGCTGCATTGTATAAGCAGCACCAACTACACCAGCAGTGACACATAAAGTCGCCAAAAAAGCTAAAATAGAGTCTGAATGTCGTTTTATAAAGCTCTTATGAGCGGTGCTTTGTGTCATATCGTAATTTTTGATACTTCCGTAAGTTAAACTTCGGGATCTATTGAAATACTGCGTTAGCAATGCACAAACATCAAGCAACAACCTATATTGGGGAGTCTGATCGTCGATTTTTCACGCTGTTCGTACGGTATAGTCACGAATTATTACAGCCTTAAGCCTTGAATATGCTACCATCCGTCATCATTTTAATGTCTAAACTTGGTGCAAGATCGCAAAGACGATCGTTTTAGTGAACAAATATGAGCCAATACTGAGCACCAATAAATCAATAGAAAGAGAAAAAACGTCATGAACATTGATTTGAACCTAATTCCTCAAACGTTCGATATGCTTCACGCTGGCCTAACCGCATCGAGCGTTTTGCTTCTTCTAGTTGCAGTGTCGCGCAAATCAAAAGTGGTCGAGAAAGTGGTAGAAAAACCAGTCGAGAAAATCGTCGAGGTTGAGAAACCAGTTGAGAAGATCGTTGAAGTAGAAAAAGTAGTGGAAGTAGAGAAAGTCGTCGAAAAAGTGGTGGAAGTTGAATCAAAACTTGCAACCGCGTCAACGGACTCTGCAATGCAGCTGCTTTCTATCATGCAACAAGAAGCTCGCCTGATTGACTTCCTAAAAGAAGACCTAACGTCATTCTCTGATGAAGAAGTAGGCGCAGCCGCTCGCGTAATCCACACTGGCGGTCAGAAAGTACTGAACGACTACGTGACGCTAGCGCACGTTCGTAACGAAGACGAAGAAACTCGCATTACGGTTGAAGAAGGCTTCAACCCACAAGAAATCCGCCTAACTGGCAACGTAACAGGCAGCGCGCCATTCAACGGCACGCTAGTTCACAAAGGCTGGAAAGCAACATCAATGACGTTGCCTAAACTGGCTGAGAACTACGATGCTTCTATGATCGCTCCAGCTGAGGTTGAGCTGTAATGGAACACATGAACCAAGAAAACCATTCTCAAGAAGCGTCTGTTGAAACTCAACAGACACCTAAATTCAGTGTTGGTATCGACTTAGGTACAACACACTGTGTCATGTCTTTTGTTGATACACACAACGAAGACGCTCGCGTTGAAGTGATGCCAATCCCGCAGTTAACTGCGCCGGGTACGGTAGAGACTCGTAGCCAATTAGGCTCCTTCCTTTACCAACCACACGAACACGAAATGAACCCGCAATCACGCGTTCTTCCGTGGTCGAGCGAGCCAAAAGCTCTAGTTGGTGCAATTGCACGTAACCTAGGTTCGAAAACGCCAATTCGCCTTGTTGCAAGTGCGAAATCTTGGCTTTGCCACGCTGGTGTGAATCGTCGTGATGCCTTCCTACCAGCAGGTAGCCCAGAAGAAGTGGAAAAAGTATCCCCTCTTCGTGCGACAGAGCTTTACCTAGAGCACCTAAAAGACGCTTGGAATCACGCGAACCCAAATCACAACCTTGCCGATCAAGACGTAACCATTACGGTTCCTGCTTCTTTTGATCCTGCTGCTCGCGATCTAACTGCAGAAGCAGCACGCAACGTTGGTTTTGTGCACCTAACGCTTCTAGAAGAGCCACAAGCTGCACTTTACAACTGGATCGATAACAGCAACGACAAATGGCGCGACGAAGTTGAAGTTGGCGACATCGTGCTTGTGGTCGATATCGGTGGTGGTACAACCGACCTTTCTTTGGTTGAAGTAACTGAAGACGACGGCAACCTAACTCTGAACCGCATCGCGGTAGGTGAACACATCCTACTTGGCGGTGACAACATGGACCTTGCACTTGCGTACCGCTTAAAGATGAAGCTAGCGCAAGAAGGCAAAGAGCTACAGCCATGGCAAGTTCAGGCGATGACGCACGCATGTCGTGACGCGAAAGAAGCGCTATTGAACGACAGCGAACTTCAGTCAGTACCAATCGTAGTACCAAGCCGTGGTTCTAAACTGCTTGGCGCAACGCTGAAAACAGAACTGACTCAAGAAGAAGTACAACAAACACTGGTTGACGGCTTCTTCCCTCAAGTTGCGATTACGGACCACCCTGTTCAACGTAACCGTGGTGCACTAACGCAAATGGGTCTGCCTTACGCACAAGATGCAGGCATTACTCGTCACATTGCTGCGTTCTTGTCTAAACAAGCCAATGCTCTTTCTACTTCAGGAAATGGCGCAGAAGCAGCAGCTCAAGATTTCAACCCATTCGCGAACATGCCTGGTATGCCAGGTGCGGATGTAGCGCAATCAGCTGACTTCATCAAGCCAACCGCCATCCTATTCAACGGTGGTGTTCTGAAATCAAAACTTCTAGCAACTCGTCTAGAAGACACGATCAACGAATGGCTAATTGAAGCAGATGCAGAAATGGCAAAACGCCTAACAGGTGTGGATCTAGACCTTGCAGTTGCTAGCGGTGCGGCTTACTACGGTTCTGTGCGTCGTGGTCAGGGCGTTCGTATCCGTGGTGGTATTGCTTCGGCATACTACGTGGGTATCGAAAGTGCGATGCCAGCGATTCCGGGCATGGCGCCGCCAATGGAAGCACTTTGTGTCGCACCATTTGGTATGGAAGAAGGCTCAAGCGTTGACGTACCAAGCCAAGAGTTTGGTTTGATCATCGGTCAGCCGGTTAACTTCCAATTCTTCGGTTCAACCGTTCGTCGTGATGACCTAGCAGGTACTCACCTAGACTACTGGGCACCAGAAGAGCTTGAAGAGCTTCCAGAAATCCAAGTAACGCTGCCTGTATCTGAAGGCCGCCGTGAAGGTGAAGTGGTTCCGGTAACCCTAGCCTCTCGCGTGACAGAACTTGGTACGCTTTACTTAGAAGCCATTGCCGCTGATAACGGTCAAAAATGGCATGTTGAGTTCGATGTGCGCGAAGACGCGAAAAGCAACTCAAACGAAGAAGAATAAATAGAAATCAAACGGCATCCAATCGGGTGCCGTTTTTAAATACACGAAGGTTTGTATGGCATCTCCTCGTTTTCTTGTTGGTATTGACCTTGGCACCACAAACACTGTGGTGGCGTATTGTGAAATCACCGACAACCTTGAACAATCCGAAGTATCCCTATTCGACATCGACCAATTGATTGGTCCGGGTGAAGTGGTTCGTAAACCATTGCTGCCCTCTTTCCGCTATCACCCTGCGGTTGGTCAAATTTCCCCTTCTGACCTAACACTACCTTGGGAAAACGAACCTGTCTCTGGCGACATTAGCAATGTAATCGTGGGTGAATGGGCTCGTGAACTAGGCGCAAAGGTGGAAGGACGTCAGGTATCCAGCGCTAAAAGCTGGCTATCGCACCAAGCAGTGGATCGTAGTTCTGATATTCTTCCTTGGGCTGGCGCGCAAGACGTGGACAAAGTCTCACCCGTTATTGCCAGCGCAAGCTACCTCAACCACATTCGTCAAGCATGGAACTACCGTCACCCTAGCAATAAGCTAGAAGACCAAGATGTGGTTGTGACCGTTCCAGCTTCGTTCGATGAAACCGCTCGTAAGCTCACACTTGAAGCTGCACAGCTGGCTGGTTTGAAAAAAATCGTCCTGCTCGAAGAGCCACAAGCCGTATGTTACGACTGGTACGCACGCCACCAGCAAACCGCAGCTGATGAGCTCAAAGAGTTACCGCTGATTCTGGTGTGTGATGTGGGCGGTGGTACTACCGACTTGAGCTTGATTGAAGCCAGTTTCTCTTCTCAAGATGAACTAGCCCTTGATCGTATTGGTGTTGGCGAGCACTTGATGCTGGGCGGTGACAACCTCGACTTAGCATTAGCACACCTTGCTGAAAGTCGCTTCAGTCAAAACAAAAAACTCACTGCAGCAAGCCTGACTAAGCTGATTCAACAAACTCGTAAAGCCAAAGAAAACCTGCTCTCAACAAGCGCGCCTAACGAAGTAAAGATCACCATGCTAGGCAGTGGTTCTAAGCTGCTTGGTGGAACCAAGAGTATTGCTCTAAGCAAACAAGAAGTTCACCAAATCGCATTGGATGGCTTCTTCCCGCTTTCTGATTTCAGTGAAGTGCCAGACAAACGCCGCAGCGCGGTTGTCGAGTTTGGTCTTCCATACGTTGCTGACCCAGCGGTGAGCAAGCACGTTGCCGAGTTCTTAACTCAGCATCAGCAAGTGTCTCGCGCCGCTCTTGGCATTGAAGACGACAAACAAAACGCGATCCCAGTTGGCTTGTTGCTGAACGGTGGCGTGTTCAACAGTGCTCTGGTGACTGAACGTGTCACTACCCTACTTTCCGATTGGCGCGGCGCTCCGGTTACGGTATTAGATAACCCACATCCAGATTGGTCTGTTGCACTAGGCGCTGTTGCGTTTGGTAAAGCACGTCGTGGTGCACAACTAAAAATTGGTGGTGGTGCAGCGCGTTCTTACTTCTTGCATCTTCAAGAAAAGAACAAGATGGGCAAAGCGCTCTGTTTGCTCGCAAAAGGTACAGAAGAAGGACACGAGATCCGCTTAAGTGGTCGTCGTTTCTCGCTTACTCTAGGTGAACCTGTTCGCTTTAACCTGCTGACTTCTACACACGATACCTTAACCAACAACACGGCGATTCAAAACGGTGTGATGGTTGACGTTGACCCAGATTTGTTTGCTCCGCTACCGCCTTACATCACCACACTTGAAGGTGAAGGCGCAGAGCTACAAGCCAACCAGAAAGAGCGCGTAGAAGTGCAACTGGCGTGTCAGTTAACCGAAGTCGGTACTCTTAAGATGGAGTGTGTCAGTGCCGAAGACGATAGCAAACGTTGGGAGCTGGAGTTCGAAGTTCGTAACAAGCAAACCGACGACAGTGAACAAGTTAAACTTCACCCTAAGTTGAACGAATGTAAGGAGCTGATCGCTCGCCTTTACAGCGGTAACAAGAAAAGCGCGGAAAGCAAAGAGATCAAAACCTTAGCCAAAGACCTTGAGAAGAAGCTCGGCAAACGTGACGAGTGGGATTTCACTACCCTACGTCAACTTTTTGATACCTTTGCACAAGGTCGTAAGCGTCGCCGCCGCTCTGAACAGCACGAGAAAAACTGGCTTCGTTTGGCTGGCTTTGCACTGCGTCCGGGCTTTGGCGATCCAACAGACTCTTGGCGTATTGAGCAAGTTTGGGGACTGTATCAACAAAATATTCAGTTCAAAAACCATCAAGGCTGGACAGACTGGTGGGTATTCTGGCGACGTATCGCGGGCGGTCTAAGCCAAGAACAACAAGAAACCATTTTGGCAGACATCGCGAAATACCTACACCCTGGCGCGATGAAAAACCCACAGTCAGCTAAAGCGGCACAAGACATGGGTTATGAATCCATGGTTCGATTGGCGGCGTCGCTTGAACACCTAGAAGTCGAAGACAAAGTTCTATTGGCAACGTGGTTCTTGAGCAAAGCCATCAACCAAAACCAGTTTGAACAAGCGCACTGGTGGGCAATGGGTCGCTTGGCATCGCGTACACCTTTGTATGGCAGCCAGCACAATGTCATTCCTCGCGAACAAGCGGAACAATGGTTACCTAAGCTGTTAGAGCAGAACTGGCAGAAAGAACCAATGATCGCTTTCGCAGCCGTAATGATTTGTCGTAAAACAGGCGACCGACTATTCGATATCTCTGACGACTACCGTGAGCAGGTACTGGCTAAGTTGAAGCAAAGCAAGGTGCCTGAATCTTGGGTATCACTGGTTGAAGAAGTCAAAGAGCTATCTGAGAGCGAATCGAAGCGTATCTTCGGTGATGCACTCCCAAGCGGCCTGACGCTGGTAAATAACTAAGCTCCCATGCTCATAAACGCAACAAAGCCCTTCTCGTGAAGGGCTTTGTTTTATCTGATTCTAATAGCTGACGAAAAACGACTCGTTAGTTCATTTCCGTATTGATTACCACATCACGCGTTTCATTATCCATATCACTAATGCCGACAACTGAGATTTCACGGTCAGATAAATTCTCAATCATGCTGTCTTCTAACCCACCGTCCGTCATCCACGCATAGAATTTTTCTGCAATACGATCCGAACCTTCCCCGACAAACGTTAATGTGACCTTCTTCATTTGTGACACTCCATCAATTTACGATTCAGCCACTTAAGCGTAGTATGTTTCGCAAATATCGACATAAACTAGGACTAACTTCTTTTATGAGTATCGAAAAATTTGACGCGATTTATCAGCGTGCTGCTGAGCGTAAAGGTGGTGAAGATCAACTTGAAGCGCTTTTGTCTCATCCATTAAGTAAAGAAGAATTGGCAGCGATTCCCGACGACCGTTGGCTGGCCGCTTTTTCGATGAAAGTATTCCAAAGTGGGATTTCGTGGAGTGTGGTTCGCAACAAGTGGCCGAACTTCGAAGAAGTGTTCTTTGGGTTTAAGATTGAGCCGCTATTAATGCTGTCGGATGAGCAATGGGAAACCAAAGCAACAGATAAACGCATTATTCGCCACCTCACTAAAGTCATGTCGATCCCTGCCAACGCACGTATGATCCACGAAGCAAAAATCGAATACGGCTCGTTTGGCAAAATGGTTGCCGATTGGCCGCAAGAGAAAATCACCGACCTATGGGCGTATTTGAAGAAACGCGGTAATCGCCTAGGTGGCAATACCGGTCCTTACACACTTCGTCAAATGGGCGTTGATACCTTCATCTTGTCTAGCGACGTTGAAGCTTACCTGCGTAATTGCAAGATCATTGAAGGTGGCAAAGATACGAAAAAATCGCTCGATGCAACCAACAAAGCGTTTGTTCAATGGCAGCAAGAAAGTGGCAGAAGCCTGTCTGAAATCAGCCAAATCATTGCGTTCAGCACCGGCGATAATCGCATTTAACAGAGACTGAACCCAAAACAAAACGGCGCACCAAATATTGGATTTAGTGCGCCGTTTTTATGTTCATTGGTTCAAGTACAGACTTACTTTGAAGCCAGTGATTCCCACTCCGTCAGTAGCTGCATGATACGGTGAGAATCTTCCCATGTTGCACAAGGGTTCTCTAACGATGTACGCCCTGCTTCAACCGCTTGGCGAATATTGCGCACTTGATAGAAGAAAGCGTCTCCAGCTGCCGATACAGACACCTCGCGCTTCGACGTCTCGTAAATTTCCACACTAAACTGGCTGTCTTGCGTTGGTAGCCATGGATTCGAGTCTAACGTAATACTGCCTTTACTACCCAGAATAGTGAATTGGTGTTTCAATCCATGATCTTCGGCGGTGTGTACGCTCGCCGTTTGTTGCTCACCGAATTGCATCATCAAACTCGATTCACAGATATTCCCATCGTTACCTCGTCGACCAATCGCCGTCATAGAGCGGTTTCCAACGGCTTGTTCACCCAACATGGTTTTCACCACCAAATGCACCAATGACATTGGGTAGCAACCTAAGTTATACAAAGCACCTTTACTGTCTGGATTAACAAACTGCGCAATCGACGCAATATAAGACGTGTGGATGGAGCGAAGTTCACCAATCTCTCCCGATTTAAGCACAGAAACCAACTCGCTAATCAACGGGTGATGTAAGTACATCAAACCCTCAGTAAAGAATACCTTGTGCGTTTCGACTGCTTTTAGTGCCAACTCGGTTTTTTCCATATCTACCGACAGTGACTTTTCACACAGGATCGCTTTTCCCTGCTCTGCCGCTTTAACGATAAATTCATGATGAAGGTGATTTGGCAATGCTATGTAAATAATGTCGACTTGCTCATCGGCAATCAACGCATCGTAATCGTTGAACGTATTCTCGATGCCATATTGCTCAGCGAATGTCTTTAAGTTCTGCTCCGAACGCCCAGCAACCGCGTACAGTTCACTCTTGTCATCGCCTTGGATTGCCTCAGCCATGACACCTGAGATAAAGCTTGTGCCTAAAATACCCCATTTCATGTTCGCCTCTCCTATTGAGCTTGGGTTTCGAATGCTTGAACTAACTCTGCCATTTCAGCCGCAATAAACGCTTGTGTATGCGGCATAGCAAAATGCGCTTCAATCGCGGCGCGGTTTTCATATCGCTCCCAAAGAATCACACGTTGTGGAGCTTTAGAATCGTAGGTCGCATTCGCTTGCAAGCACCCCGCTTCGCTTTGCATATCAAGGCAAAATTGTTCAATGGCTTCAACCACTTGTTGTCTTGGCTTATCGGCATTCATTTTCAGTTCGGCGGTAACAAAAATCGTCTCGCTCATGATGGCTCTCTTTCTCCATTCTTAATCATACGCCCACTGTAATTAACCTCATTTGATTGATAAACTCTGCTTTAGTTATTTCTTTATCAACTCTGGGTGTGCAATGGATAAATTAACAAGCATGAAAGTTTTCGCTTACGTGGTCGAACACGGCAGCTTTCGTAATGCAGCACACCACTTTGATATTTCACCGACCATGGTTGGCAAGCACGTGAGCTTTCTTGAGCAAAGCTTAGGTACACAGCTAATTCATCGCACCACGCGCAAACAGTCCCTGACCGAAGCTGGCAGACTCTACTATCAAGAGTGCCACCGCATTATTGAAGACATCACCAACGCAGAGAACCTGATCCAGACGCTGATCAACCGTCCAACCGGAACTGTAAAAGTTAACTGCCCTGTCACGTATGGCAAAAAGGTCATTGCTCCTATCGTGGCTGACTTCTTAGCTGAATTTCCCGATTTGAACGTTGAGCTAATGTTGGACAACAATTTGATTGACCCATATCGAAGCGAAGCTGACGTGATTATTCGAATCGGTGAGTTGGTCGATTCGTCGTTAGTCGCGAGAAAACTGGGTGAATACCACATGACTTACTGCGCCTCACCCTCTTACCTTGAGCAACATGCCCCTATCCAATCACTTGATGACTTAGCACAGCATCATTGTTTGGGGTTTCAGTATCACCAAGGAGAAAGCCAACAAGTGGTGAACATGCCATCTAATACCTTTGGAAACAGCAACACCCGATTAACGTCTAATAATGGCGATGTACTTAAGTTTGCCGCGTTAAAAGGCTCTGGTGTTCTTCTGCAACCAAAGATCTTAGTTGAGCAGGAAATCCAATCTGGCGCCTTGGTAGAAATTCTCCATTCACACATTCCCAAGCCAAAACCGATCCACCTGCTTTACCGTTCAAAACAGCTTTCCCTTAAAAATCGCACCTTAGTCGATTTTGTTCTTTCGCATGTGAATCCGTAACGCCACACCATAAAGCGGCGACAATTTAACCATTTAATTAACTTTTATTGTCGATATGACAAATATTATTGCTTGTTAATTGTCTTTATTTTTCATGTTGTTAGTCAGAGACACCCATTAACTAGGCATAATTTATTGATTCACACCAATTGCATTGCTCTGACAAAGTGACTAGGATTGCCGCCTTTCCTGAGTGAACTATCAAAAAAATATCGAGAAATTTAATCTAATTTCTCTTCCTGTTCGTGTGCAATCACAACATTTACACTCATTTCAAATTGCATAAGCACATTCCTTTGCTTATGAAAACGACATTGATTTCTCAACGCTTCTAGTCACATATGTGGCTTTTTGGCTTGAGGGAGATTTTTATTCAAGGTAGGTCACAAGGACGCTACCCCTTGACTGCATTTACTGGAGGATAAGATGCCTAAAGGTCTAATGCTGACTGACTTAGCCATCGCTGGCTTACTATTGATTTTGGCAAAAGTCATTCGCGTTCACGCGCCATTACTACAGCGTATGTACATTCCATCGGCGGTTCTCGCAGGATTATTCGGTCTAATTTTTGGACCAGCCCTGTTAGACGTACTGCCTTGGACCGATACGTTTACCGCTAACGCAAGCCTATTAACTGCTGCACTTTTTTCTGCGTTAGGTCTGGCAACGGATGTTCCATCACCTAAAACCGTCGCACAGCGTGCTGGCTCATTGTGGGCGTTTAACCAAATCGCTTCTGTTTCTCAGTGGTTGTTTGCAGCAATGTTTGGTCTAGTTCTCACAACCTTCTTCTGGCCAGAGATTAATCCTGGCTTTGGTGTGACAATGTCTGCGGGCTTTATGGGCGGACATGGCTCAGCATCTGTTGTTGGTGAAATCTTCACGGGGCTTGGCTGGGAAGATGGCTTCACACTTGGCTTAACGTTCGCAACCGTGGGTATTTTCATCTCGATTTCTGTCGGCATGCTCATGCTGCAATTCGCATTGAAGATGGGTTGGATTCGTAGCTTTACGACCTTCGACAGCATGGACGAACACGAACGCAAAGGCCTTGTTAAGCCTGATGATCAAGAACCGGTAATGAAAGACACCATGTCTTCCCTGTCGGTTGATTCTTTCGCGATTCACGCTGCGTTAGTGGTTGTCGTAACCGCTTTCTCTTATGTCGCCGCCAACTACTTGTCTTCTTTCCACGATAAGGTGCAGATCCCGACGTTTGTAACTGGCTTCCTTGGCGGCATGCTTGTGCGAATCATCGCGAAACAAACGAAAGCTTCACGCTATCTTTGTGACGGTGCATTCAAACACGCTGCGGGCATCAGTACCGATTATTTGATTATCTTTGGTATCTCAGCCATCAAGATTACCGTCTTAGCCCAGTATTTAATGCCGATGGTAGTGCTTGCAATCGGCGGTATCGCCTTCACACTATGGCTAATCTTCTGGGTTGCCCCACGTATCATGGGAGAAGATTGGTTCGAGAAAGGCATTTTCTCTTGGGGTTGGTTAACCGGTACGGTTGCCATGGGTATTGCGTTGCTTCGTATTGTTGATCCAAAAATGCGTAGCAAGGTGCTTGATGATTACGCCATCGCTTATGTCCCTGGCTCAATCACTGACATCTTCATCATCTCTTTGATGCCAATCGCGATGTATAACGGCATGCACTGGCAAGCGCTTGGTGTAGGATTAGGTTACATCGCAATTGTCTTATTTATTTGGCGATTCATTTTTAAACGTAACCGCAGTGCTCTGACACACGAATCTTAGTCGCTTTACTCGGGAGGATTTTATCCTCTCGAGTTCATTCCTTGGTTTTTATCAAAATCACTCCTCATCTCGAAAATAAGCAACTTGTTTTATATTTGAGATTTGCAATCCCGATCTCTTACTATCATTCTTTTTTAATACTTGACCTGAAAGTTTCTATATCAGAATAGCCGCCTATTCGTTTCTAAAACATGGAGAAAGGCTGTGCGTCGCTCTCAAGGATTTACTCTTATTGAACTCATTGTGTGCATCATCATTCTTGGTATTGTAAGCGTCGTTGCATTTCCTAAATTTCTTGGCTTACAAAAAGATGCCAGAGTTGCGGTTCTATATGGAGCCAGAGAAGCACTCATGACCGCCAACAACTTTGTCTACACCAAAGCAGTGATTCAATCTCAAGAGACAGTAGATGGCGGCATACAATATAACATTGATCTAGATAATGACGGCCATAACGACCTAATTGGTTACTTTGGATTTATCAAAAATGTTATTCCAGCAAAAGAGCTAGCAGGCTTTGATCCGCAACTCACTATCAACACTTGGTATGGGGTAGACAGCCCAGACGAGCCCTACTTCCTTATTGGTTTTGCAAACAAGCCTGTTGGTCCAGAACATATGTGCTATGTCGAAGTTTACTACCCAGAAACTCCAGGTGGCCAAGTGAAATACAAAATACAAACTGACGATTGCTAATTCCCATATAGAGTGGCAGTAACACTTTTACTTTTGGTGTCTTCATCGTTATTGCAAGGTAATGGCTCCAAAACAACCATTAACAACTATTTCACATAATGTCGTCGCACAGTTAGCTCATAGAGATAAAACCAGTAATTTGCGCCGACACATGGCTATAATTGAAACAATCTATCGTTTTTAAACCCGCCTATAACTTGTGCTTGTAAACTCATCATTTCGCTCAATAATAGTTCTATAACAAATTCAATAATTTAAAGCGGGAGGCGTAATGAGAATATTCTGGCAGCTACGTTGGTATTTCCAACAAAAGTGGAGGCACTATGTCGGATCCATTCTGCTTTTCGCTGTGATATCAGCACTACAGCTTGTTCCGCCCAAAGCAGTTGGCATCATAGTTGACGGCGTCGTAGACAACACTTTAGATACAAATACGCTGATTCTATGGCTGTCAGGGTTAACTGTACTGATCTTTACCATTTATGGGTGTCGCATCTTATGGCGAATTTGGCTTTTCGGCGCAAGCTGGGAGCTCGGGACCATTCTACGTAACCGTCTATATAGGCATTTATCGACACAGCCACCTCGTTTTTTTGAACGTTACAAGACGGGGGATCTGATGGCTCGTGGCACTAATGATGTGCGTAATATCGTTATGACAGCCGGCGAAGGGGTTTTAACCGCCGCAGACTCTTTGATCACTGGTATTGCGGTTTTAATCATTATGGTAACGCAAGTAAGCTGGAAGCTCACCGTAATGGCGCTTCTTCCAATGCCATTTCTTGCCATCATCATCTTCTTTATTGTGCGCATCCTACATCAACGCTTTCGTGTCGCTCAGGAAGCCTTTTCTACCATGTCAGACATGACACAAGAGTCACTTAATGGCGTGCGAATGCTGCGTGCTTTCGGATTAGAAAACCAAGAGCAGCAACGTTTTGAAGAGGTTGTGGATGAGACTGGCGAAAAGAACATCGCTGTTGCAAGAGTCGATGCTAGATTTGACCCGGCAATTCAGTTAACCATCGGTCTTTCTTTCCTTCTTAGTGTCGCTGCTGGTGCTTACCTTGTTGATAAAGGTGAGATCACGCTTGGTGATCTGACCGCATTTACGATGTATTTAGGGTTGATGATATGGCCGATGCTGGCATTCGCATTCCTATTTAACATTTTAGAAAGAGGCTCAGCTGCATGGAACCGACTACAAGAGATCTTTGATGAAAAGCCAGAAATTATCAGTGGTAATAAGCCAATAGAAAATAAACCACTTCCGTTAAAAATTGATATCGACGATTTCCACTGGTCTAGTGATTTACCGCCCGCTTTGACGGAAGTAAACATCGAACTTGAACCCGGAAAAATGTTGGGAGTTGCAGGGCCGGTAGGAAGCGGAAAATCGACCCTGTTAACACTACTTTTGCGTCAACATGATTTAGAAAACGGCTCAATTAAATTCGGGGATGTCGAGATCAAGGATGCCCTACTACCGCAGTGGCGCAACCGTTTTGCTGTCGTTAACCAAAGTCCGTTTCTATTCTCCAAATCTATCTTCGAAAATATTGCCTTAGGCAACCCTAATGCAGAGAAAGAAGAAGTCTATAGAGCAGCAAAGTTAGCCTGTATACATGACGATATTGAAAAGTTTCCTGAAGGCTATCAAACAGAAGTTGGTGAAAAAGGCATTACACTCTCCGGCGGGCAAAAACAACGTATTGCGATAGCACGCGCTATGCTGCTGAATGCTCAAGTGTTGGTTTTGGACGATGCACTTTCCGCTGTTGATGGACGGACCGAACATCAAATCCTTAAGAATTTGGAAACATACTACCGTAATCAGGCCCTAATCGTTATTGCGCACCGCCTCACCGCTTTGGAAGCAGCAGACGAGATCATTGTATTGAATCACGGACACATTACTGAACGTGGGCAACATAGCGCGTTATTAGCGCATAAAGGCTGGTACGCCGAGATGTTCGAGTATCAGAAACTAGAGCAGGCGATGGAGGAATAATGAATGAACCAGACCAGCACGTTTAAACGGTTAATGTCTTACCCATTATCTCAACCAAAGCCAATGATTAAAGGACTCGCCTTGCTGTTTATTGCAGCGTTAGCTAGCGCCGGCGGCCCTTGGTTGATTCAATATTTCATTGATGAGCACATCGCTAAAGGTGACTATTCACAAAGTGTTCTGATTTCGCTAGCAGTAGGTTATATCGCTCTTCAGATCGTATCGGCAACATTCCAGTATTTTCAGTCATTGCAATTTAGCATTGTCGCGGCTAACACGATCAAAGCGATTCGTAAGCAAGTATTTTCTGGCGTGATTAAGCAGCCGTTATCTGCGTTTGATTACACTCCTGCTGGAAAATTGGTGTCGCGAATCACCAACGATACGGAATCTTTACAGCAATTTTATGAGCTTTTGATCGCGACCGTGGTGAAAAACGTGGTCATGATTGTCGTAATGCTTGGCGTTATGTTTTTCATGAGCTGGAAGCTCACACTCGTTGTGCTTGTATTGCTGCCGATCGTCATCGGCTTTATGTACTTGTTTAAGCAGCTAAGTACAGAAAGCTACCGAAAGATGCGTGACCTATTGACCGATATAAATGCGAATCTGAGTGAATCCATTCAAGGGATGAGTGTCATTCAATTAATGCAACAAGAAGAGCGTTTTAATAAACAGTTCAACGAGCTAACCGCAGAGCATCTGGTGGCATCTAAACGAGTGATTCGGCTAAACGGCTATCTGCTAAGACCATTAATGGACTTACTCGCTGGTCTTGCGTTGCTTTGCTTGGTTGCGATCTTTGGTTTTAATGGTATTGAGTTGATTGGTGTGGGGGTACTGTATGCATTTATCAGTTATCTTGCGCGAGTTACTGAACCACTAATTGAGATGACTCAGCAACTTGCTCTACTTCAGCAGGCGTTAGTGTCAAGCGAACGTGTTTTTGAATTGATTGACGCGAAAGAACAAACTTACGGGGACGATCATCAACCATTAAGGTCAGGTGCTATCGAACTTAAAGACCTCACATTTAGCTACGATGGTAAACAGGACGTCCTAAAAGACATTTCGTTGAAGGCCAACCACCAAGACTTTATCGCGCTTGTCGGGCATACAGGAAGCGGTAAAAGCACATTAGCGTCACTGTTAATGGGCTTTTATCCAACGCAATGTGGTGAACTGCTCATAGATAGTCGTCCACTTAAAACATTAGGGAAAGACGTACTTCGCAAAGATGTGGCAATGGTTCAACAAGATCCACATATTCTCCCTGCTTCAGTCAGAGAAAACATCTCTCTCAGTCGGGCGGTTGATGACAATCAAATATGGGATGCGTTAGACAAGGTAGGTTTGGCAGAACAAATTCATCGTTACCCTAACGGGCTAGACACGCAATTAGGTCAAGGCGAAACTAATTTATCTGCAGGTCAGAAACAGCTTTTGGCGTTAGCACGTGTGCTTGTGGTAAAACCTAAGATATTGATATTAGATGAAGCAACCGCAAATATTGACTCAGGAACAGAGGCTTTAATCCAAAAGAGCTTGGCGGTACTCAGACAAGACATGACGCTCGTTGTTATTGCTCATCGGCTTTCAACTATCCTAGATGCAGACCAAATCATTGTTCTTCATCATGGGGAGTTAGTCGAGAAAGGCACACACAAAGCACTCTTAACGCAAAATGGTCGTTATGCTCAAATGTATCAGTTACAGCAAGCAAACCGACATCTACAACAGATTGAAGAAGACACCAAGCAACTCGAAGAAGCGGTGTGATTTTATGCCCGTGCCTTCTTTTTATTTAGTTGGTATGGGCATAATTGGTGTAACTTCAAAATTTAGCCTTGTTAGCTTCCAATTTCTTCATAATGTGAACTAATTTTCTATTTCTTACCTATTATTGACATAACCCCTCGCTATATCACGCAAGGTCGTTGTAAAATCGTACGGTACTTAAGTCTACTGCCTGTGGCATTGGGCCGAATTCCGCTTTCTAATTATGCACATTAATCTCATGACACAAGTCCATGGACAAAGATAAGTTTACTAACATCTATCGCTTGCCTGGTTCGATTCAAATTCGTATCGGTAAATGGCAAAAGACGTTCCGCGGCACCTCTGATTTAGTTTTACATCAGGCGCTAATGGAGCGTAATAAGCAATTTAAGAAGCCAGACTTTTTACCTAAAGGCTGGTGTGTCACTCCTATTGATGAAAACGACATTACCATTACGCATCACGGTAAATATATCCAAACCGTTATGCGCACAATGCTGGACAGAAAGGTCTCATACAAGCGACTGTTCCTATCTCGAATGAGTCTCGAAGATGGTGAAAAAGTGCTCCACAATTACAAGCTGGAATGGGTAAGAAAACATAACCAGATCGCCAAAAAGTACAATCAAATTAAAAAGAAACAATATATGAATTTTGCAAGAGAAGAAGAGGAAACCCTCTACCCTTCGATTCCAAAGGGTGAGTTTGACAAAACATTATGGAACAAACTTGTCGTATCATCGTTTGGTCCGCAGAAAAAGTACAAAAACCCGCACTTTGTCCGTAAAGCCGATTTCTAAATAAACACCCTTAAAGTTAGGGGTGTTTATTTATACGTTAACTCACCAGTCGTAAGTTAAACTTGCAATAACATTTTGTCGGTCGCCATACCAACAAAAGCCATCACATGTCGCTATGTACTTTTTATCCGCGATGTTTTTAGCTGCGACTTGTAGCTTGTAATCGCCGATTCGATAACTGACCGTCGCATCCATTAAGAAATAACTTGGTACTTTTAGTCTCTCTTCGTTGTCTCCGTATGACTCACCTGTATAGCGCGCGCCTAAGCCAACAGCAAAGCCATCAAGAGGTCCATCAAAGAAACGATAATGTGCCCAAGCTGATGATACGGTATTAGCCACTTGGGAAGGTGTTTTGCCAACCCATGCCTTATTGATGTCTTCTTTTATCTCTGCATCAACGTACGCAATGTTCCCGATCAATGTTAAGGATGGTGTCACATTAGCTACAGCTTCAAACTCAACGCCGTTATTTTCTATTTTTCCTATTTGCGTTAATTCACTCAAGTAGATACGAGCCAAGTTTTCTTTTGTTGCCCGATACGTTGCAATATTGAAATAACCATCAAACGAATCCGGTTGGTATTTCATACCGATTTCAAATTGATCACCGCTTTCAGGCTTCGCTGGCTTACCATTGCTGTCTTCTTGAATAATTGGATCAAAGTACTGAGAGTAACTAAAGTATGGCGTGAAGCCAGAATCAGAAATATAAGCCGTTCCCACGCTAAACGTCCACTCTCCATTATCGACTTTCGTGCGAGCACCCGTGGTAACATTATGTACTTCATTACTTGTATCGTCGTAACGTGCGCCCAATAACATCGCCCATTTATCGTTGATCAGCATATGATCTTGAAAGTAGACGCCGAGCTGCTGATTATCGATTTTCGTTCTTTGCTTATCGGTTTCGCTCAATGGTTGTAGCGTATTCGGATCGAGTAACATTATGTTATCCGAATAAGTAGGATTAAATACATTAAACCTAGGATCGGGCAAAGCTCCCATTGGTGTGTTTAATAATGCACTACCATTAGCAACGATAGGGTCATTGGCAAAATCTTTACCATCGATACTGATCATTTGAAAATCTATGCCCAACATCAAGTTATGCTCAACACTTCCCCAATTTACTTGGTGCATCAAACGATTATCGATATTAAAAGCATCAGATGACCCATCTTCTGTTGAAGCACCCCGAAGTATGGTTTTGCGTTCATTTGATGGGTCCAAAGCCGGCCCCAACGCAGGCACGTCAGCCGAGTAAACGTACGAATACATTTGTCTTAGCTTAACATCCATTTCGCTGTAACGAGCTGCTTGAACAAATGAAGTGGTATCATTAAATGCATGAGAAAACTCATAGCCTAAAGACACCTGCTCACGCTCAAACGTCTCCCAGTTAGGATTGCCTATCGCTAAACTATCACTGATCTTTCCATTTTTGTTTGGCGTTAACGTTCCTTCAACTGGCAAAAATTGCAGATAAGGATCTGAGTCGTCTTTTTGATAGCTCGTTAGAAAGGTAATTTCAGACATCTCATTAAATTTGTACGTCATCGATGGAGAGAGAAGAATGCGCTCTGCTTCTACCCCACTAATTCTTGTCCCATTTTTTCTCGCTAACCCTTGAAAGCGGAAAGCTAGCTGCTCACTCACCTCAGAGTTTACGTCAAGAGAAAGTTGTTTACGGTCTTCAGAACCGTACTCCAAAGATACAAGTCCTGACCCCCCATCAAATTGAGGTCGCTTACTGACAACATTGATAACCCCACCTGGAGGGTTTTGCCCATAAAGAACAGACGCTGCACCACGTAAAACTTCAACCCTCTCTAACGCAAACGGATCTATTTGCCAACTATAGAAGCCAGAAGAATATAAACGGGTACCATCTTGATACAACCCGCTGTTCGCTTGTTTAAAACCACGAATAATAAACCAATCTTGCTTGTTATCTTCGCCAAAATAGTTAGTTTGAATGCTTGGTGTGTACTGTAGCGCGTCAGAAACGCTAATAGAGGCACGATCATCCATTTGCTCTCGCGTAACAACAGACACCGCTCTTGGAGTCTCATTGATGGCAATATCAGTTTTTGTCGCTGCCCGACTCTTCGCTCCAAGATAACTAAAATCAGGACCAACTGCACTGTCTTGCTGCTGTCCAATCACAACTATATTTTCATCTTCCTGAGCCAAGACATTTGGCGTTGATAAAGCTAATACAATCGCCATTGACGTTGGTGTCAGCATAAACTGCCGAGTCATATTCTTCTCCTTTTTGTCGGCAGCCAAACCAACCCTTCGTGAATTCAGCGACCGCTGAAAGAAAAGCGAGTTACGGCATCGCCAGTTGTTTCCGTAAAAGACAAACCAGAGGTTTTGCATAAAGCACTCGCATAGGTTCCGAATGCCACTACGAGTGCTTATTTGTATAAGTACTTTCTTGGTTGAGGCTTAGCTCATCTCTATAAGCGGCGTAAACCCCACATTAAATACAAACCGCCAATGAGAGAGGCCATAAGCCCTGTTGGTATTTCTTGCGGGTAAAGGACCTGTCGTCCCAACCAATCAGCCAACAACATCACCCCTGCCCCCAGTATCGCGGCGCATAACATGTGTTGTGACGCTTTGTTAAAACCAAATAAGCGAGCTAAATGCGGAGCCAACAACCCAACAAAGCTAATCGGGCCAACAACCAATGTCGCACTGACCGTGAGACAAGCAACTAAAAGAAGCAGTATTGCGCGTGAACGATCAACTCGAATTCCAAGTGCTTTAGAGGAAGCGGCACCGACAGGAAGAATATCTAGCCATCTTACGCAGAGAAAACTCAACCCTATAAAGACAAGCGCAGATAAAGACAATGGGAGTAACGTTTCAACCGAGACATAGTAGGTAGACCCAGACAACCAAGCCAATGCTTGATAACTTCTTGGGTCACCAGTGGCTAGAATAAAGCTCTGTATTGCATTCATCAGTGCGGTTATCGCAATACCAGTCAATAAAATACGCTCCGGCTGAAAGCCTGACTTACGGTTTAGCAGCACAATGACTAATACCGTCGCTAATGCACCTACGAGCCCGCCTAGAGAAAGAGTGAAAATTGACGAACCAAACCCAGTAAACATCGCGATGATCAATCCCATCGCTGTCCCTGAACTGATACCGATCACTTCAGGACTTGCCATTGGGTTTCCACTTAGGCGTTGAATCATGGTTCCAGCAATCGCTAACATTGCCCCCGCAATTGCTGCTGCAAATAATCTAGGTGCGCGCCACTCCAAAAAAATCCAATTTTGGCTAGCAAATAAGTTTGCCCACCCTTCATTTTGCACAGCAACCGTGGCAAAAAGAACAACAGAAATTAACGTGCCGATCAACGCCAATGAGATCGCTTTAGGGTTTAGCTTGTAAACATGTTCACGATGTCGAGTTAACACTGTTTGAGTATGGCCCTGCGTCTTTTGTGATAAGCGAGGTAACAGCCATAACAGTAGCGGAGCGCCCAGTGCAGCGGTTGCTGCTCCCGTTGGTATAAAACTCGCCATTAGCCCCGGCAGTTGCTGAATAACCAAATCGGTTAAAGTCAATAACATGGCACCAATCAGCATTGATACCCAAAGCTTATGCTGGATTTTATTGATACCTATCAATCGAGTAATCGCTGGCGCCGCTAACCCGATGAAACCGATGATTCCTACGGCAGAAACCACCCAAGAAGTGATTAACACCGCAAGCCCAAGACAGACAAAACGCAACTTAGCTAGCGAGACACCTAAACTCTTGGCACCTTGCTCGGAGAGTTCCAACAGACTTAACGGCTTTGCAATCACAAATGCAACGACCGTAGCAAGTGCGATTCGAGGGGCAAGATACGAGAAATCTCCCCATCCACTCTGAACAAGCGAACCGGCTCCCCATATCATTAACCCATTCAGCTTTTCGGTATTCATCATCAGAATAACCGTACTTAATGATGCAAAGTACAGGTTTATCACTAACCCAGAAACGACGACAACCGTTGGAGATAACGCTCGTCGCCATGACAACAGCATCACCAACCCCATCGATATCACACCGCCGATGAGAGCAACCAAATTAGGCGCGATATCCAACATCCAAGGTGCGAATAGCGTAGCTAACATCAAAGCAAAACTTGAACCGCTCGCCACACCAAGTGTCGTGGGTGAAGCGAGAGGGTTACGCAGCACTTGCTGCATCAATACCCCAGCAACCGCTAATCCAGCACCAGATATAATCGTGGTGAAGACTCGAGGCCACCAGCTAAAGTGAAGTAAAACAGAATCGATAGATTGAAAGTTAGGCTCCCATAAACTGCTTAGAGCTAACGAAAATGAGCTTACTTGGTACAATTGGAAAGCACCAATAGAAAAGGTAAATGCCGAAAGTAACACCACAAAGCTTAAAGGCATCGTTTTCATTGTGTTAACTCCTCGACCTTACTCGCCGTAACTAACTCTGCGAAACGGAGGGCTGAAGGCATAGAACCAAAACTCCAAACGGGCGCGACTTGCATGACCTTTTCACCAGATTGTTGAACAACATATTGCCAAAATGGGTCTTGAGAGAGCTGCTCCGCTCCACCATAAGGTAATGGCTCTACGATAACGATTTGAGCTTTTATGCCAGCTAACTTGTCGATGCCAACTAGGCTGAAGCCCCAGCTATTCGTCTTTTCATTCCATGCATTACTCAGCCCAATCTTTTCGATAGCCTGGGAGTAAAGACTATTTTGACCAAAAACACGTACGTGCTTTGTATCCATAAACTGAATCATTAGAAGTGGCGGCTGGCCTTTATTTATACGCTGTTTTAATAAAGACAAACGTTTTTCATATTGTTGGATAAGCGCCTCTGCTTCCGCCTCTCTTCCCAGCTCTTCACCAAACCTCCGAGTGAAACTGGTAAGTACCGACCAATCCGTAATTCCGCTTTCATATAAGTCAATGGTGGTAACCGGGGCGATATCAACTAAGCGATGCTTCATTGAGGAAAAGTACGGGGCAATAAAAATACGATCAGGTCTGAGCTCGTAAATGCGCTCTATATTGGGTTGAGTTCTTAACCCTACATCCTTCGTTTGAGGTGGTAACGGTGGCGATTTTACCCAAGCATCGTAATCTTGCCCTTGAGCAACGCCTACAGGTACGACCCCTAAAGCCAACATCGTTTCAGTTTGTGTCCAATCAACCGACATCACCCGAGGTGATGCGTCAGCTAGTGCTTGAAAAGAACTGACCAAAAGCGCACTAAGTGAGAGAGCGAAAGAGAAATGTTTAAGTCGAGTGTTTGTACTGCTCATTATTCCAACCTTTAGCTTGGCATCGCCACCGGATAACCCGCAGGGTGGTCAGAGATCATCATCTCTATCCCATATATGTCCCTCAACTTAGGTTCAGTAAACACCTGTTCAACATTGCCTTGTGCAATCAAATCACCTTGATGTAATGCAACGATGTAGTCGCAAAATCGTGCAGCCAAGTTGATGTCGTGTAATACGATGATAACGCCCAAGCCCAGTTCTTGACTGAGTTTAGAGATAAGCTTCAACATATCGACTTGATGGCTGATATCTAGCGCAGACAAAGGCTCATCAAGAAGCAAATACTCGGTTTTTTGGGCTAACAGCATAGCTAGCCACACACGTTGACGCTCTCCTCCAGATAACGTGTCCACTAAGCGATCTGCGTATTTTAGTGTGCCTGTCATCGCCATTGCTTCTTCAACAATGTCGTGATCTTTCTTACTCAAACGTCCAAGTAAACCATGCCATGGATAACGACCAAAACCGACTAAATCTCGACCTAAAATACTGTCGGTCACCGGAAGATGCTGAGGCAAGTAGGCAATGTGTTGGGCGAATTTTTTCGCTGAGAGATCGTTAATGCTCGTTCCATGCAGAACCACGTCACCAGCTGTGTATTGCTGTTGCTGTGCCAGCAACTTTAACAATGTGGATTTTCCTGAACCATTGTGTCCAACAAGGGCGTATGTTTTTCCGGGTTCAAATGTCACATCAAACGCTTTTAGCAATGACTTGCCTTCAATCTCAAACTGGAGTGCTTTAGCTTCCAACATCCCTACTTCACCTAATAGCCATTTACGAATAACAGTTATTCAAAGCTCTCATTCGTTGATCACGTTTGCCGTTCTTATTCAACAGAACGATTAATAAGGGAGGTTTTATATAACAACAAAGATACAAATGCAAACCGTTGTCATTATCATTACATCAACAAGATCATTGAGAGAATTGCTAAGTGTTAGTGATAATTTGCTCAGCTGAACTTCATTAGTAAATTATAGGCAGGTCAACGAGAGCAGCGGTCTCACACTGCTCTCGAATAAATTTGAACGAATACTGCAGCGTATGAAGAAATGAAAAATGCCGCAGTGAATACATTAATGACGAGCGTCAGCGCCAAACTCTACTTCTTTATAGATATCGGCCAGCGACTTTTTACCTTGTTTGTCTTTGGCTGAACGCTTTTTCTTAGTTTGATAATGGTATTCTTGCTCCTGAAGTGCTTGTTCGTGCTCTTTTGCTGACTCAACAAACTCAGGATTTGCAAGTGCTTGTTGGCGTAAGCGGTTTACTCTTTCAAGGGTTTCCCACAACATACTTCACCTCCAAACTTGTTACTGTATATAAAAACAGTATTGTTTAAATATTCCTCCTCGTCAATATTTCAACTTTGTTACTGCTCTTCACATTAACCCCAAGCCTGTATAGTGCTCGGGATATTTGTGGATGATTTGCTTTATATAACCTTGATGCTCTCGCAGAGCATCAACACATTCTCGAGATAACCATCCCTGATATACCCATTTTTCAAGTTCTAACAATGCGTATGGGATGGACCACGCTTGTCTGTACGGATGGTGCGTTGTCATAAAATCAAAGGCATTCGCGACAGCCGTAATTTGCGCGGCGATTGGTATATCATCATTGGTTAAACCATAAGGATAACCAGTGCCATTTAAGTTTTCGTACTGATAAGTAACCATCTGCAAAAACAAAGTCACACTCGGGTGAACCGGATTTCCGATACGGGCAACTATGTCATCCGCTGAATCGATACAACGCTCAATATGTTGAATCAATATCGCCTCTTGTTCTTGAGAGTAATTTGTTCGGCGGCTAGCAATTTCAACTGGCAGCTGACTATCACCGAGCGCATGGAACTGAGCAAAAATACCAATATCTTCGACCATTTCGTCATTCAGGTGATAACGATCCGCTAACTGCGTTGCGATAATTTGACTGTAGTACTTCATGCGTTTGGTATGCGCGTAATACTCAGGTGAATAGCCTGGCATCATACATTGCATTCGGTTCGCTAGCGTTTCTATCGCATTGACTACTTGAGTCTCTGATTCAACCGCAAATCGAATCATTTCGAAATAAGGTTTAAGACCATTCAGCGCTTCTAAACTAAACGCATCACGTTGAGTGGAGTTCAAAAATACAAAACCAGTAAAAGCTTTGTTGTCATAACAAGGAATAGCAGCCGACGACTGATATCCGTGTTTGAGTAAAATTTGAACCCGAGGACAGTGATTAATATCATGAAGGTCTTCGACGATACGAGGAACCGCGTTTTTAGAGGCAATATTGAGGTGGTGGAGTTTACGGAATGCTGATTCGTGATGGGCTAAACACCAAGTGTCAAACTCACTTTCTGCAAATGATTTGAGCACATCTTGGTCTGGGTGATATTTTGCAAATGACACCCTATCAATACATGGCAAGTGCGCCTGCATCCTGCCTTTTAGCGTTTGCAGTTGCTCGTTAAGCGGTTTTGCAAACGGGTAAAAACTCCGGTGCGCCATGCTTCACCTCCACACCAAAGCAGAGAAACAAGAAAAGCTCATTGTGTTGCAAATTCAATGGTATTTTGAGCGGTTTTCTCCACTTAAATTATCGATATACCACAACTTAAGTGTACGAAATAAAAGCACATTTCTACCAATTTTTTCACCGGATATCTTACGGTAATTTGATCCAGATTAAAAAAGCCAACGAGCGAAACTCGTTGGCCTAACAATACAGATTGATTACGATGGATTCAGTAACTAGAGGTTATTCAAAGAACGTTCTAAACAACTAGCCTAGAGCAGGAAGCACACCCAGCGTAATTAACACCTGAGCGAATACGATGCCAGTGCCAGCGATGCCCGTTATCACTAGCGCACCTTGACCACCAGCGACGCGGTACTCCCCAGTAAAATCATCCGATTTACGAACCTTGATCACCATAACCAAAGGCAAAAAGATGGCTAAAATCGCTAAGGCAATCGCTGCATAGCCCAAAGCCATAATAAAGCCTTGAGGATAGAAAAGTGCGAAGCCTAGCGGTGGAGTAAACGTCACTAGTGCCGCAATCAAACGATTAGGCTTATCGTTAGTTCCTTTGATGGTATCACCCAAAAATTCGAATAGACCCAAACTCACGCCAAGGAACGATGTCAACAATGCCAAGTCAGCAAACACACCAACAATGCTACCCAAATTTGATTGGTGTACTGTCTGAGATAGTTGACCAATCAGTGCGCTCAACCCTCCGTTCTCAACAAGCGTACTTTGGCTAACCACACCCAACGTCACGATTTGCCAAAAGATATAAATAACGAGTGGAATCGTCGAACCAATAATAACGGCTTTGCGTAAAGAAGAAGTGTCACCGTCTAAGTAATTCACAATTGCAGGTATACTTCCGTGGAAACCAAACGAAGTAAAGATCACCGGAATCGCCGCTACAACAAGGCCTTGTTCGATTGGCATACTTAACAAGTAAGATTCCGTAACGTTTGGAGCAAGAAAAGAAAGCACCGCAACCATCGCAATGAGCTTCATCGCGAACAGGACTCGGTTTACTTTATCGACCGTACCGGTACCCACTGTCACAACTAAAGTCACAATCAAGGTAAAGATTATCGTTGATGTAGGCCCTGAAATATCGAGGTCAAACCATTGTGCAAGGCGGTCTCCGAACTGAGCACCACCGCCAGCGATATACGCTGCACATAATGAGTAGAAAAGAAACAACATCGCAAAACTTGCCACCCACTTGCCTTTTTGACCTAGGATCTGTTTCGCCAAAGTATGAAGTGTAGCACTACTCTCCGCATGTTGATGAAGCTCAAGCATAAGCAAGGCAGTGAAAGCCATCAGAGCCCATAAGCCTAGCATGATGATAATAGAAGTTGAAAAACCAATGCCGGCAGAGGCAAGTGGAAGCGCTAGCATACCAGCGCCTATTGTAGTGCCCGCAATAATTAGCGTACTACCGAATACTTTAGAACGACTCATTGTATATTAATCTTTACACTTTATTAGAAATTATCAGTATTAGATCGGGCAACGGCGGACCGAAACCAACACCATATTTGTATTGCCGTCGATATTGTAGGATCTTTAGCAGAAGATCAAGCAAAGTGTAAGGATAAAAAACCACACATGTAAACTATAATTTACACCTTACTGATATTTAACAATAACTGTGTGCATTCTTCCCTGTTCATGAACTTGGGAACAGGGTAATTCCAGTGCGCCTCTTTCAGAATTAAATCAACAAGCGCATCAGCATCTTCACGTTGAATGAGCGCACTGGTTTGCTCAATATCAATAGTTGAAAACAAGGACTCCAGATTCGCCAAAAAATGCTGAGCACTTGCGTTACCTAACTGCCCCTCGGCCGTCAACTCATCGAGCTTTCTTAGTTGAGGCTCAATCTCTGATAATGAAAAGCGCAGCACAGGCAACAAGGCTAATCCGTTTGCCATACCATGAGGTATTCCATATCTCGCACCGAATGTGTGAGCAAAGGCATGAACATAACCCAAACTCGCTTTGGTAAATGCTAAACCCGCGTAATAGGATGCCATAGCCATTTTATGCCGAGCTTCGACATCATCCCCTTGCATCACAGCCCTAGGAAGATATTTAAAAATGAGTTTAATAGCGGCAACCGAATAAGCCATCGTTTCTTGAGTAGCGTTTTTCGATACATAGGCCTCAATAGCGTGGGTTAATGCATCAACGCCAGTATCAGCCGTGATCTTAGGAGGTAAACCAATCATTAAATTCGCATCTACAGCTGCCATTAGTGGCACCAACTTTGGATCCATTAAAGGTGTTTTAATGTGTGAGGAGGGATCTGACACGACCGCAGCGATAGTAACTTCACTTCCGGTTCCAGCCGTTGTTGGAATAGCAAAAAGCGGCGCTGGCATTCGCCATACCTTCAATAGTCCAGCTAATTTTTTTATTGGCCGTTTATTGGTAACTTTCGCAGCGATGACTTTTGCACAATCCATTGCAGAGCCGCCACCCAAAGCTAATATGCCCTCACAATGAAAACGATGATAAGCCTCTAGACCGCTCTCAACCTGATCATAGGTAGGATCGGGCTTAACTTGCGAGAAAACATCTAACTGTAAATCGAGTTGTGCTGCTGCCTCAAGCACCTTATCTACAATACCGACTTGGACTAACCCTTCGTCGGTAACTAACAAGACGCGTTTAAATCCCAGCTCGGTCATCGATTCTAATAGCTCATTCATCGAACCAGGGCCGGAAAACAAGGTTGGTCTCGGCATAGGAAGGATAAGGGCTGCTATTTTTAACCCTGCGGTGTAAGTCCGATATAAACGATGCTTCAACATACGAAATCCTTTTCATTTAGAGCTATCATTCTAGCTACTTTTACTACCTATGCTTACTTTGCAATCACACATTTTCAATAAACTTATCTCACTAAAAGGGCTAGCATCGCTGGGAAACCGTACCATTTTATTATCTTTCCTCAACGACATGAGCTACAGAGAAAATGTTTTCAACGACATGAGCTACAGAGAAAATGTTTTCAACGACGCTCTATTGTCATGTAGTTAACAAGCTGCTTTCCCTATTACTCTGTTAGTTACAGAGCAAGCCTCGAAGAAGTCCTCTTATTTTTTGCCTTCAAAAGCAACAATATGAATTCTGTTAATCACACATCAATACCGTGTGTCTCTGGTTAAGCCCGAACACGATTTACAAAAATAAAAATAAGAATGTGTTACATCATGATTTATTGTCGTTTTCAAATAAGTCAACAAGAGCAACAATAATCTTTCAAAACTTATACTTAGTTCAAATATCTGACTCTTAACCATGAGCTTCAGGTGATATTATTATGCAACTAGGATTATTATCCCGCCCATAATCAAAACTATGTCTAAACGCCCACCTTTTTGGGGTCTATTCGCTGTCGTACCCAATTTTTCCTATCACCTTCTGATTTGGGTTTAGCGTGGGCTAATTAGCAATGTCGGTATAAACCATGAATCATTCTTGCCATTCCCATACGGACATGGGCTTTGAAGTCGATCTGAAACAAGCACTTATCTGGGTTGCTCGAGCACTCGACTATGTAGGTGTTGATGATACGCACCATAGCCACCGTGTCGCTTACATCGCTTACCAATGTGCTCGGGTCATGAACTGGGAACCAGAAAAAGCGGAGTTTTGCTACTTCGCAGGGATGATCCACGATTGTGGGGTCTCCGAAACACAAGAACATAAAATGTTACTTGAGGAGTTGGTGCCACAAGATGTAAAAACACATTGCTTAAGAGGATACCGAAGCCTCAAGCAGTGTCGTTTGTTACGTCAGTTTGCTACACCTGTTCTTTACCACCATACACATTGGAGTGAACTAAAATATCTTGATTTACCGCCTTTTGAAAAAGAGGTCGCTGCCCTACTCTATTTAGCCGACCGTCTCGATTTTATGCGTTCCAAATACGTCATGAACTGCCACTGTGACATTGTCACACTTCATGAAGAACTAATTGCAGAATGCATCATGGCAAACGCTGGAACTTTGTTTAATCCAGACATGGCTAAGGCAATGGTTAAGCTCGTTATGACCGACGCATTTTGGTTCGCGATGGAGTCTGAAAATATAGAAACCATCGGATTAAACTTTAAAAGCATTGATTGGCTTCAAAAACAGCTCACCATCCAAGATATGAATAGTTTGGGAATATTTATCGCTCGAATTGTTGACGCAAAAAGCCCATTTACTTATCAACATTCGCAAAAAGTGGCGGAGTTATCTCGGTATCTAGCCATCAAGCTTGGGCTCTGTGAGCACGACCAAGAGATGTTATTTATTGCTGGGTTGGTGCATGATATCGGAAAGTTAAAAACACCAGATGAGATTCTTCATAAAGAAGGTTCTCTTAATAAACAAGAGTATACGCGTATTAAACGCCATACAATTGATACTCAGCTCGCATTACACAAAGTGTTTCCCAACGCTAAAATAGCGGAGTGGGCCTCTAATCATCACGAGCGTTTGGACGGTTCTGGCTATCCTTATCATAAAACAGGAGACGAACTCGATGTACCATCGCGTATTGTCGCGGTTGCCGATGTTTTTCAAGCTCTGTCTCAGGACCGTCCCTACCGAGGACGAATGGCTCAAGCACAAATCGCCGCGATTATGGGCGAGCAAGTCGCTAAACAAGAACTTTGTTCTGACGTCTATGCAGTGCTAGAGCGAAACATGACCGAGTGTTACGAGCTATCAACTAATGTTTAATCGATAAAGGGCGTATCTACGCCCTTTGCTGATTTTTTGCAGGTTGCAAACCAATCATTTTGCAATATCAAGTACATTGTCTCGCACACCATTGATTCTGAACCAACCTGCAATACTGAAACGCTCAGCATTGGTCGGTAAAACCTCATGCGGGAATTGCTCAGATAAGAATAAAAGTAAGCGTCCCGATTGAGGAGGGATGGTTGCTATCTTATTATCATTTAGATCGTAAACCACCAATTCACCTGCATCCTTTTCCGTCCAAGATTCGTTCATGTAAAAAACGGTTGTCAATCGACGGTTTTCATTGCCCTTAAAACAATCTAGATGCTTTTGGTAGAAATCCCCTTCCTCGTACTTGGCAAAGTGAGCTTCATACTCAAAAAGCCCCAGAAACAAGTGACGGTTCACTTCTTGGCGTATTTCTTCCATCTTATCTAAGTAAGAAGTAACCGCGTGCCCCATATTGGGCGATAACCATTGAATTTTGTCACTTCGAATTGACTCGATACGTGTCACATCATCATTACGACCAATACGCGCTTTTTTCCAGTTACTTGGAATGCAGTCTCGTAATTGAGCCACTTCTTGTTCAGAAAGAAAATCATCCCAGATGTAGTAGCCATGGGTTGCTAACGCATCGATCATTTTATCCATTATTGTCGTTCACTCATATTAGTTGGGCGGTCTATATAAAAAATCTTCAACCCCACAACAAATGCGATTTTTTGTCGAAACGACAACAAAATAAAAAGAGAGTAAAAATAGGTGATGACGAATATAAAAATGCCGCTCATATGAGCGGCAATATCTTTTATTATTGACGAGCTTCTAATCTGGTTGGATGAACTCGCAACGGACTAAGACGTTTAATAGTCGGGCGTTGTTTGTTTTTTAACTGGATATGACAAAGTTCCAGAATTAAGCCGAATGCCATCGCAAAATACACATAACCTTTGTTGATATGAATTTCGAAGCCTTCTGCTATCAATAAACCACCTAACAAAACGAGGAATAACAAAGCAAGTGTCTTAAAACCAGGGTAACACGACACCAGGTTATTGATTTTTTCTGCTGTCATGACCATCACGATAGCAGAAGAAACAATCGCTGCGACCATAAGTGGGACATCACTTGTCAAACCAACGGCGGTTATCACCGAGTCCATCGAGAATACAGCATCCACGGCAACAATCTGCAACAGAACTACCGCTAAACCAGTACGGGCGTGAGTTGAGTGAGCAGACTCGTTGTGATTTAACCAACTCCACAACTCTTTCAGGCTTTTAGCCAAGAGGAATGCACCACCCGCAATCATGATGACGTCTCTTCCGGTAAACGCTTGGTTCGCCAAAGAAAATAGCGGTTGAGTCAATTGCATGATCCAAGAAATTGAAAACACTAAACCAATACGAGCAATAACAGCAAGACCAATACCAAGGTTTCTTGCCAGCTTACGTTGGTGCAGCGGCAGTCTTTCACATAAGACAGAGATAAAAACGACGTTATCAACGCCTAAGACAACTTCAAGCGCAAACAAAGTGGCGAAAATAGCCCAAGCTTCTGGTTGCATAAAAAGTTCTAGCATGAGCATGTCTCCAATAATAAGAAGACATATGGTGAAGGGTTTTGTCGACTAAAGGGGTCGTCCATTAATTATTTATACCTTTGTTACTGAGGGATCATGAGTAAATCACCAAACAATCAACAAAACAATATCTATTTTAATTAACAAGGAACAAGTTTAATTCGTGTACAAATCAATCAACTCCTCCAAATTGATTAAAATTACATAGAAGCTTTAGAATTGAATAAATGAAAGCATTAAAGTCCAACAAAACTAAGATAAATTTCTAGACTTATAAGCACCATCAATCCTTATGCAACCCATTAAATTCATTGAGCTCAAAGAGAAACAGGTGTATTTCCGAGATAAACAATAGTAAAAATTTGTTTCATGCTGATATACTGCCAAAAATCATAAGAAACCATGCTATTTATGGACTACATTGCTCTTTCGCGTATAAGCCTTAAACATCTAACTGTTTTACATATGTTGTTAACCACTCACAGCGTCACACTTGCGGCAGAACGCTTGTGTGTAACACCATCGAGCGTCAGTAAAACGCTCGGACAGTTACGCGAAACGCTAAAGGATGACCTTTTTTACCGTGATGGCACTCGCTTAGTGCCGACAGCATTTGCGCTGCATATAGGCCCGTCAATCCATGGCATACTCTCCAGTATGAATGGGTTATTACATCAAGGCTCTTTTAATCCGGCTTACTATCAAGGTAGTTTTTCATTAGCAATGCGTGAAAGTTCGTTTGAGCTCTTTGCGCCAGTTCTACAGCATCTGTCCCAACAACTGAGTAACCACGCGCACTTGAATGTCCATGCGAAAGAGGAAATGAGCTTCGATGCATTAGCAAGAGGTCAAGTAGATTTTTTGTTGCTTCCTCACGATCTCAGCCAACCACCCACACAAAATAAAGACTTGGTCTGGAAAACCATTTTGAAAGACGAAATGGTTTGCTTAATGAGAGCATCGAACCCACTCGCTGAGCAACCCTTATCTGTTGAAAGTTACCTTTGTGCAAGACACATCGGTATTCATGATAAAGATCTGTCACAACCTTATTTTGAGCAAAATCTCACCCAAAGGCATTCAAAACGAAACTTGGCCATGCGTGTAGCCGACTTTGGTTCAGCTGCGGTGATGTGTCAGCACTCGGATTACTTGTTCACATGCTCCAAGCTTTGGGCAAGAGCGGCAATGCAAGCAAAAGGTTTGGTTGAACAAGCTCTTCCATTCGATTACGGACAGGTAGCCTACAGCCTCGTTTGGAACAAAGCGAGCTTAAACGATCCCGCTTTAAAATGGTTACAGCAACAATTACTCGACGCCTGCGCCATGTTAGATGCCTGTGATGCGTAAGCATAGATAAACAACGGTACTACGTAAGTACTGTCGGCACTGTGATAGGGTTACTCACGTAGCATCGAAGCTCTGATTTTAAGCGTTCGATATCATGATGAGAGCACATATCCCAAGTTAACGCCTCCCCCACTACTCCGTGATGCTGAAAGGCATTTAAACGGATAAGCACCGATTCAGGAAGAGTACTCAAGTAACGTCCAATTGCTACGATTTCTATATCTAAATCACTTTTTGGGGAATATGCAGTAAGCGGACCTCGTACAATTTTTCGTGCTCAACAAGGTACTGAAGGGTTTTAAATACACGATGATTATCACGCCCAGTTAGCCACTGATGCGTCTCCGTCTGCCACGCTTTCAAATCGATCATTGCGCCATCCAGAAAAGGTAGAATACGCTGCCAACCAGCAACCGCTAAAGAACCGTTACTGTCGATGAAACAAGAGAGGTGCCGTAATTCAGGATCTTGTTTTATCCCTTTAAACAGCTCAATAATGAAAGGAAGTTGTAAGGTAGATTCCCCACCGGATACTGTAACACCACTGATGAAAAAGCGATGCTTGCGTATCAAATCGAGCATTGTTACTACAGAGTAGTCAGTAATTTTTGGATTAGATTGGTTCTGACATATCTCTATACAATGATCGCAGTGGGTGCACTCCTCTTTAAGCCAAACAACGTTGTTGTTTTCGTCGAACTTCAATGCGCCTGCTGAACATTCACTCACACACTCACCACAATGATTACAATGGTTTATCGTGTGAGGATTGTGGCAGTTCAAACACTGATAGTTACAACCCTGTAGAAAGATGACTAGACGATTTCCTGGCCCATCAACACAAGAGAAAGGAAGGATACGAGTGACTTTTGCCAAAAGGCTTCCACTTCGTCTAGACATCTTGTTCTTTCCTAAACCGAACTTATGCCTGCGTGTAAGTCGGTGTTACTTCATGACTCACCACACGTGGCGAGCGTTCTAAAATTTTGGTATTTTTTGCTGCTTCTGCACCTAGACACGTCGTGTTGGTTCTCGAACCTTCTTTATCATATTTCGCGACATCTGAAAGTTTGATCATGTAGCCTGTCACGCGAATTAAGTCATTTGAAGTGACATTCGCGGTAAACTCACGATAACCAGCATTTAGTGCCCCTTTACATAAATTGAACATCGCTTCTGGGTTAGATTTCACCGTTTCATCAATCGTCAAAATATCGCTGATACCCGCACGATAATACTGATGATGCTTCGCCGTTGCTTGTACATAAGTGACAGGGTCTGGCTCTGCACCATAAGGCAGACGTACACCTGGCGTAACATCATGATCTAAGCTAATGCCGCCTTGTGCATGTAAGAGCGCTTTGCCATCTAAACCATATTTCACCGGGGTTGAGTCCACCAGTTTAGCCAGTGTTGCTGAAACATCATGAGCAAAAGTATTTGCTCGATCATTTTTTCCGTATCGCCCTATTTGCCCTTCTTTTTCAAATAGAAGGTTTACCGCTTCGGCCATGCCGTAAACGCCATACATTGGCGCGAAATAGGACTCTTTTATCAACCCTTCTTGCGTCAAAAAGCCTTGAAAGAAGTTCGATTTTTCATGCAAGTGCGTGCTTCTTGCGTTTATGAGCTCGACCATTAATCGATGGTAAGAAGGCAACGCACTGTTTAAGAAGTCGTTACAGTCTGATGCTCGTTTTGCAACTTCTTTTAAATTCATTCGCACCAATGTGTTCGAGCCACCTGCTAATGGAAGCGAGTTGTAGCAACTTACAACACCAAAGCGTGAGCCGTTGTAGGCTTTCGCGTGCATTGGGTAATTGGCGATATGCGGTTTACTGCATTCACAAATGTTCTGTGTCGCTTGACGAAGTAAATCATCAGGTGTAACTGTCTCATCGTACATAAAGGTGAGATTCGGTGCGATCTGCTTGAGCTCCGCATCTACTTTTAAAACAGTGCGACAAATAATGTTGTCTGTCGGTCCGACATTCACATGCATAAACGCATCTGGCAATGTGCGATCCAGCATGATCCAAAAATGTTTTAACTTTTTGTAAATCTGGCTCTCTGTTAGGTCGCCTATGTAAGGCAACAAGACATCATCTAACTGGCCTAAGTAAACCGGAATGTTCGTTACCGAAGGAACATGATGGTAAATGATGGTCAGCATGTTCAACGCATCATCGAAATCATCAGCCGGAGACAACTCTAAATAGTCTGAGCCTTGCGATAGAAATTTAGCGTAATCAGGCAACACATAGCGAGGTTTAAACGGTGCATGACCTTCAAACATATCGCAGATGATGCCTTCATCCATTGCTTGTCTCAGTGATGGAGATACGGTCATGTAAGGAATGCACGCTTCCGCCTCTAAAGCTAAAAAACTCGACTTCTGTTTTGGAGAAAGACGGACGTCGGTCGCGATATCTAGAAAACGTTGTTGTAGTTTAGAAAGGCTTGTCATCTAAGATATTCCTACAAAGTAACCACAAGCCCACAAGACAAAATACGAGCTCTACCCCTAAAGAGTAACGTGATTTTACTCCTGCTTGGCTGTTGCCACTAATGAAAATAAACAAAACGTCTATTTCCATTCTGGAAATAAGACAAAGCTAAATTAGCGCATTCCAACTTACTATATGGGAAAACCTAACTGCGTACCGAAATCTGTCTTATTTATCGGTTTGCCGTCGACAACATCACGCCTGCACCAATAAATACTCCACCAGTCAAACGATTGAACAACTTCGCCCTTCCAGCGACAAACAACCAATCGGAGGCTTTTACCCCTAACAATGCATAAAATGTTAGCCAGCTAAGCTCAAAAACCACAAATGTAGACGCGAAAATCGCGTATTGAGCCAGTAGCGGTGCGGAAGGTTCAATGAATTGAGGAAACAAAGCGGTGAAAAAGACTATCGCTTTGGGGTTACTAGCGCCAACAATGAAACCACTAGTGAACGCGCTGAACGCTGTCGCGGAACTTTGAGTCGTTGCCGTTTTATTAAAATCTGTCTGAGATGAGCGCAACGCTTGAATACCTAACCAGATTAAATAAGCGGCGCCACACCATTTGATAATATTAAAAACTAACTCAGATGAAGCAATGACAACTCCCAGCCCGGTAAATGAGAGCGTAAGGATGATCGTAATCGCAGACAAACTGCCAAGCGCAGTCATGAAAGCAATACGAAACCCACTACTCACTCCTTTACTTAAACACAACAGTGAGCTTGGTCCTGGTGAAGCTGTGAGCACGAGAATAGCAAGAGTGTAAAAAATCCATGTATCTATTTGCATTGGCATCCCTTCCAGCAAAATGAGGTTTATAGCCCATTGTGTATAGAACTATTTTATCGCCCGGTTTCTATCCATGAAGCCGAGGTCTTAATAACCATCTTGCATCTAAATAACTTAGAAAAAATTAATAGATAGTTATGCAAATAAAATACGATCTACATGCAAGGATGTAAAGCCTGTTGTATAAGCTTATCTATTTCTCTTAATCATAAAAAGGCTTAGGATCGATCTCTAACGATGAAGGCGCGATCGCTCTTTCAATTTTGTACGCACTCGTTTTTAAATCCACCATCGTGACATCAATGTATCGTTTATACTTGCGGGAGTAGAAACATTTCACTTCTGGCTTTAATGCTTGAGATTCATTTGAAGACCAAACAATACCAACACGCCCATCGTTCAACTCGACAATGGAGCCGACGGGGTACATCCCAATGCAATTAATGAATTTGTAAACTAAGTCGGCGTCTAAATGAAATGGCGTTAGACTCAACAAGATTTTAAACGCTTCCGCAGAACTCATGCCTTTTTTGTAACAGCGATCAGCCGTTAGCGCATCGTAGATATCTACAATACAGCTCATACGGCCGTGAATTGGAATCTCCTCCCCCTTCAAGCCTCTAGGATAACCATTGCCATCTAACTTCTCGTGGTGCATCAAACAAACATCACGGCTTACGTCACTAAGTCCTTTTACGTGAAGGATTATCTCACCTGCGAACACTTGATGTAGCTTCATATGTTCAAATTCTTCAGGCGTTAGCTTCGCTGGCTTGTGCAAGATCTTATCATCGACTTTAATTTTACCTACATCATGAATAATGCCACCAACAGCAAGCTGTTTTAGCGTTGGCTTATCCAAGCCCAAGTACTTACCGAATGACACTAAAAGACAAGCGACATTGACGGAGTGTTCCAATAAGTAAGAGTCTTTTTTTCGGAGTGCAGAGACACACTGCAACGCATCTGAGTCAATCAAAACACTTTCAATGACATCGTCAGCCCAAGCTTCTACTTCATCAACTTCAATGATTTTTCCTTCAAAAGTTTGATTCAATAGTTTCTGCGCCAAATCTTTTGCTTCGGCGATCAGCTTTTTGGCTCGCTTGTGTTGGATGTCTCTCGAACGATAAGTTCGTTGACCCCTCTTAAAATCGGAGTGTTTCTGCTCTCGCGTCTCTTTAGTGGCATCAGTTGATTCATCTACAGGCTTGAAGACACACTGCTGCGAAGATAATGTTTGATCTACCCAAACATACTTTACGCCACTTGTAGCAAGCTTCTTAATGCCTTCAGGGCTAGATATCCGCCCTGCATTGGCTAAATTGACGCGCTTGTTGTGCTCTATCGCGGTAACAAACATACCAACGCCGATATCAGCGAGCGCAATTTTGATTGAATTTTTCGGATCGTACTGCATATAAAGAAGGCTTACTCGATATTAACGTCCGCATTATAAGAGATTTGATTACTTGGCGTGATAATAAATTTGAATTGATTACAATTAATGAGCATCCTGTCAATTAATAATCGGTCGCGCTCATTAAGTCCTTTTTGTTATTATGGTTTTATCCAAGATAACATATATACAAATGACGTTAGAAAACAGCACATTGATACCGACACAACTGAAAATAACTTTAGGATAATTATTCATAAATATTTATAGATTGCGGACGGCATCAATAACTGTATTTTATAAATGATTTTTACTGTTGACTATTTTTTATAAATGTCGATGATTAGCCGCCTAATCTTAGTATGTTATTAACCTAGTAGCGCATAAAATGATAGCCAAACAATTTGAACTGACACTTTTGTGATTGTAATGTACGCCAGCAGATCAACTCTATGTTATCAACCCCAACACTCATCTCTGATGCTAAAAGGCTCGAGGAGGAAATATCTTGACCACCATATTTGACCAACAAGTCTCAGATAGTGACCGAGAGTTCCTAAAAATCGTCGAAGAACGATTCATTCATATCTTCGATGTATTTAACGAAGGCCTCTTTTACATGGATGAGTTTGGCACCATGGTATTTTATAACAAGGGCTTTTATGAGCAGCTTGGTATCAACGCTGGTCGAATCAGCTTAGAGCAATGGTTAGACCTTGTTCACCCTCTCGATCGAGAAAGACTCTCCACTCGGGTCGATGCTCACATCATTACCAACAACACGAGGGTCACAACGACCTACCGCGTGCGTAAACCGAATGGACAGTACGTCTGGATTGAAGGCGTAGCCATGACCAAAGAAACAGAACATGGTCATTATATGGTTGGTAGCCACCGTGATATTTCTGAACGCAAGCTGATGGAAAGCTACATTCATCAAGTCGCATTTCATGACAATGCGTCAGGTATGGCTAATCGCGCCCATCTCTTGCTGGATATTGAAGATAGTGTGCGAGCCACCGATTCTTGTGCATCTATCTGTTACATTCAGATAGAAGAGATTAAATCTTACTTAAATCAATATGGCAGCGAGTTGGTCGATGGGTTAGTGGAAAAATTGCTACAAACTCTCAGTCACCTACCTTCTCCAAATAGTTCTGTATATCGCGTACATGATGATGACTTTGCGATTTTGATTCACGATGAATGCTCGGTAGAAACGCTGCAAAGTTATGCCGAAAGTTTAAAGGAAACCTACCACGAGGCAGTGATTGAAGAGGGCCAATACTTAGGAAGTAACATTAGTATTGGTTTGTATCCTTGCATAGATCCAAGTCACTCAGCAGAGGAAATATTACGTAAAGCAGCACGAACTTGTCAGTACGCAAGCGAGCAGAATAAAGACCGTGTTGCGGTTTACAGTGAGAAAACTCAGCATGCCGTAGACCGTTATTTCTTTATTGAACAAGGTCTAAAAAGTGCACTAGAAAAACAGACATTAAGCGTTAAGTTTCAGCCAATTATTGACGCCAAAAGCTCAAAAGTGGTGAGCTTCGAATCTCTGGTTCGCTGGCGTAGCAAAGAGTTTGGCGAAATTTACCCAGACGAATTCATCCCCGTCGCAGAGAACAAAGGTTTGATTGTCGAGCTCGGATATCAAGTCTTTGCCAAAGCGTGTGAATTTATCAAAAACTACCGTGATCGTTACCAAAACCAAGTTCGCGTCAACGTGAATGTTTCTGTACTTCAGTTAATGAACAGTGAATTCCCTGCGCGAATTAAAGCCATGGCGGATGAGGTTGGTGTCGATCCTGAGTCTATTGTGTTGGAACTAACAGAAACGTTTATTTTGGATAATAATCAGACAGCCATTGCCCCTCTGAATACCCTCAGGGAACTAGGATTTGCACTCTCTCTGGATGACTTTGGATCTGGTTACAGTTCATTAAATAGCTTCTTCGACCTCCCGATGACACAAATCAAAATTGATAGGTCGATGGCGTGGAAAACACTAACCAACCGCTCTTCACAAGAATATCTGAAGTTTCTTATCACTATGTGCCAGGAAAATAATATTGAAGTAGTGATTGAGGGAATTGAAGACGCCAAAATGTGTGAATTTTTTACCGAAATGGGCGTCGATTATCTGCAAGGTTATTGGTTCTCTAAGCCACTTTCTGTTGCCAGTGCAAGCCGCTATTCGTTGAGTTAAGCATACTAGAGCAATATTCCGCACGGCCACGTTAAACATGCTGAACTATTCACTATAGATTTCAGACACTAACTGGCCGTGACGAAAACAAGCTTAATGTCCCCCGATTAACGTAGACGTTCAAACACCACACTCTGATCTAAATGTTCGTGATACTGAGTGTAATCTAAGCCCACATCAAAGATATATTGGGTCACCAGGTTTCTAACGCACTCTATTAATTGGCTTGCTTGCCATGGTTTTTCAAAGTAGCGGTCAATGCCTGCGGAGTTGATCGCATTAATCGTATCGGTGTGCGTCGCTTGCCCGGTAAGAAGCACTTTCCTCGTAAAGCCAAAACGACCGTCCTTTGATACATCGGTCAGCAGCTCTACTCCCGTTTTACCTGGCATCACATGATCGGAAATAATCAATGCGATCATCTCGCCTTCTGCATCAAATTCATCCATCAGTTCTAGAGCCTCACCTGCTGATTCGCAGTCTTCGACATTCAACCACTGATTTAACGGCTCTAAATCTTGTAGAACCGCGCTTAGTACCTCTCGTTGGTCATCAACGCAAATTATATTAAGCTTCTCCATGTTCACCCTCTACTGGTAACTTGATTCTAAAAATCGTTTTTTCACTGTCGCTCTTTACTACAATAGAACCGTTATATCCGGCGATAATGCGCTTCACAATCGACAGACCTAACCCTAAACCAAACGACAATCCCCCCTTTTTAGTGGTGAAGTTTGGCCGGAAAATTTTTCTACGTGTCGCTTCATCAATTTCTGGTCCGTTGTTAGCAATCGTGACCAAAATTTTACCCTTACTCTCCCGAGTATGTATTTCGATACCGGGTTTCTCCGTTTCACCAAGTGCATCGCACGCATTCTTTAATATATTTACCCAAACTTGGACGAGTTCGGTTTGAGAACCAATAAAAGCAGGTAAATCCGCAGGGCTAAAACGAACACTCACTCGTCTTAAGTCACTTTGCAATAGAGCCAAGGCGCGATTGATTGAATCATTGATGTTAATCGCTTCATCCAAGTCGATATCCGTGCGCCCCAATTGTTTTACGGATCGTACAATGCCAACGGTATGTTTAGAGGCAATGCGTAAGTCATGGAGATCTCGTCCCATTTGCCAGAAACGTATCGCTTCTTCTGGTCTTTTTAGCCAATGTTCCGAAAGGAAATTATTTGGAACGGCACGTGCAAGATCACGAGCAACCTCCTTGGTTAAACCGTAGTATTTTTCGAAGTGGCGCCCCCGCTTTCTCGCTTCGCTAGAAGAGACTTTCTGCCCTTGCATTAAACCAAAATCAAAAAATTGACTCGCTTCCGGATGAACTTCTTCAAGCAGTTCCATGATAACTGTCTCTAGCCGTTCTGATTTACTGCTTACAACGCCTATCGCATTGTTCAACTCATGAGCAATACCCGCTGCAAGCTGCCCCAACGTTGTCATTTTCTCTGCGGTATGAAGCTTTTGTAGTGCTTTTTCTTTAGCCAATGCCTCTTGCATTGCGCGCCGTTGACGACGAGATAATTCGTTAACCATCACAGGCATAAATTGTGTCGTCAATGGTCCGTATGTCGCCTCTTCCACGGCGGGCGTATCGCGCTGTATCCAAGCCAATTCAACATCGGTTTGAGCAATCACTGTCGAAGAGGCAGTCCACGTACCAGAAAAGAAACTGTGTACGCCAATAAACGCACCTTGAGACGCAGAAAATACCTGGATCGGTTTCTTGTCATCTTCCGCGTAATAGCCCGCCAGCTCTCCCGAAAGCACATAGTACAAGCGATCGTTGTAGCCTGCTTGCTCAATAAGCACCGACCCGGATAAAACCGTTAATCGGCGTTCAAGGTGATTAAAGTAGCGTTGTACTAACGCGTCTAACTTCGTTTCGTACATGGGTTATCCAATATGCCCAACAGTATGTAAAATCCACACCATCACAAAACTGAGTAATACGCCAATCACGCCTAGCACGGCACCGATACGAGCCATTTGGCCGCTCTCGACATGCCCTGTTGCATGAGCTAACGCGTTTGGTGGCGTACTGATTGGTAACGACATACCGAGTGAAGCGGCAAATGTCACGACCAAGATTAGAGTAACTTCACCGCCGAGAGGCGTTAGCGAAGCCATAGAAGTACCCAGCGCAGCCATAATCGGCATCAGCAAGTTTGCGGTGGCTGTATGCGACATAAAGTTTGCCATTAACAAGCACAAGAAAGCCGCACCAAACAAGACAACATATGGCGAGAACTGATCAAACGGTATGCTGTGTACCACCAGCTTCGCAAGCCCGGTTTTATCTAGAGCAAGGCCCAGAGCAATACCGCCTGACACCAACCAAAGCACATCCCAAGAGATTTTCTTCAAGTCTTCTTTGTTGATGATGCCCGTCAATGAGAACACTGCGACCGGAATTAATGCTACTGTGTAAGAATTCATTCCATGTGCAGAACCCATCAACCAAAGAATAATCGTGCCGGCAAAGGTGACGTAAACCATTATTGCTTTGGGTGTTTTCAAAAACTTGCTTTTAATGTTCAGATCGATGGTGGTTTGTTCGGCTTTATACAAAAAGCCAATCAGAAACCAGGCTAACGCCATCATCACAATAACGAATGGCACACCAAATACCATCCATTCACCAAACGTAATTAAGTTGTCACCAACCAAATATTTTAGGGCGATGGCATTCGGTGGCGTGCCGATTGGAGTACCAATGCCACCAATGTTGGCCGCAACAGGAATACACAAAGCGAATGCAATTCGACCTGGGTCTTTAGGCCCGAAAACTGCTATCACAGGGGTTAAAATGGACAACATCATCGCTGTTGTTGCGGTGTTTGACATAAACATGGAAAAAACAGCTGTGATCAGCATCAACCCCAGCATAACGAACTTTGGTTTTTGTCCAAATGGTTTGAGTAACACTCGGGCTAAGTTGACATCTAACCTGTACTTTGTCGCCGCCATAGCCAAAAAGAAACCGCCGAGGAAGAGCATAATAATCGGACTAGCGAAGGTCGCCATTATCTCGTTGTATTGTAATAGTTCACCAAAATGTGGCTGCCCCTCTTGCAAACGAAAGAGCACAATACCTTTATTTGATACAAGCAATAGCTCTAGGACAATGATCACAACCGAAGTGGCGTAGATTGGAATTGGCTCGAATACCCAGCAAAGTGCGGCAAGCAAGAAGATTGCAATCACTCTTTGCTGGACGATAGTAATGCCATCAAATGGGAACGCAGAGAGAGGCATTAACCAAACAAGCAATGGTATCAATGTTGGAACAACGTATTTGAGATAAGGGCGCATAGTACTACTTCTCTTCCTGAGATGGTTAGCCAGACACATTTGGCGTTTGGAACGCTATTACCCGCCGCAAAACCAAAACTTTCAGACTGTTTTTTAAGCCTTCAGAGACGAAATGCGGTAATGGCGTTCCAGAGAAGATTATGTACACTGTTTTCAAACAAAACGTTGGTGCGAGATCAATGAACTCGCTTTCACATTGGAAAACATTTTATATCTGTGTTCAAGCTCACTAAATGCTCACTATTTAAGTTAAATATACTTTTCCATCATAAAGTTAGTTAAGGTTTCTCCCCTAACCTCAACACGTTGTCGAGACTTAACTGTGAAACCCATTTTCTCGTAAAAAGGTCGGGCGGTAATACTCACTTCAGAATACAGTCGTTTTATCCCCTGTACTTTCGCCTGTGAAAAAAGAAAAGACATCAAATCACGACCAACACCTTGTCCTTGGTATTCATGATGGCAAAAGAAATGATCAATCAAGCCGTCACCTTGCAAATCACAATAGCCAACGACCTGCCCTTCTATCTCCGCGACGTACGGTTGAATATCGTCCATTTTTCGTTGCCACACATCGAGGTCAAAATCTGATGGTGCCCAAGCGGAAACTTGTGATTCCGTATAATCGCGACGATTAATGATTCGCACAGTATGGTAAAAGAGTGCCCACAGTGTTGGGGCATCCTCGGTGCGATAGCAGCGTATTGAGAGCATCAATTTCCTCATTCCTATTCAATAAATACTAAGCATTAACGCAAAGTGATACTAGTGAACTCATCATTTTCAATGCCAATCACTAAAGGCTTCCCAATCTGATCACTGTTCATCAATACGGTTGTATTCAGCTCTCGGCTTGATCTGCGTATATTGCTTTTTCTTATGATATGAATATTCACAATATAATCGGAATACTCCTTTGTGATTCCGCCGGAAAATTCTACGTGCTCACTTTCATTGTCTCGGACAACATGAAATTTTCGATTGGCTTGAATATCAGTACTGATGGAGGAGTCACCATAGTTCAGCACAACGGACGTTGGTTCGCTATCTTGATTGGCAAAACAGCCAAATGCGAACATGCTTAATGCGAGTATACTTTTTGATTTAAACATTAATTATTCTATTTCTAGTTATTTTTCTGCTATTTGCATGACCAAACAGCACTTGTTCTGTGAGCGCCTATTGTGCCATAGCTGAGCGCTGACTCTAAACGCGCAAAAAGATGAGCGATGAAAATTCCGCCCAAAACAAGCAAATGCGAGACAATGTGAGGGTCCCAAACTCACTCAATCAGTCAAAATCCACTGTAAACCTCTGTTTTTTCAATGTTTTTAATTCATGTGGCCGTGTAAGGAATACATACAACCTCTTACTTTTTCATACGCAACTAGACGAATCGTTCGAGAAATACGGCATCGTCTATGCCACATGTTACAAATCGGCTTACCTTATTATTACGTATGAACTGGAATTATGGCACTAACTTCCCTCTCTCTTTTAATAAGGAGAGGATTTCAACTATCAGACTTGCCACGTTTTTATAGCTAAAATCAATAGAGCGTTACCAGCATCGGTTGGTCTAGGAGCAATAAATGAAAGACCCTCTCAACTTTACTCACCTTGTAAAAATTTGGCTCATGTCAATCGCGGTTATGCTGGGTGGATGCACTCAAGGAGATTGGCGTACCGCAAGCAGAGAACCTGCGGGTATCGCACCCGATCCTTCCAATGTCAAGCATGCTGTGATTGAGTTTTACGCCGCAGACGCGTTTGGTTGGCGAGGCTGGTTTGCCGTTCATACATGGTTTGCAATAAAGCCTGAAAATGCGAACGAATATACAGTGTATGAAGTAGTCGGCTGGAGAGTGAATCGCGGACAACCCGCTCTATATCAGTACCAAACTGGGACGCCAGATCGATATTGGTATGGTGCAAAACCAGAAAAGATCCTCTCCATACAAGGTGAAAAGGCCCACCAGCTTATCCCTAAAATACAAAGTGTTATTAACCAATACCCTTGGGCTGAAGAATATACGCTGTTTCCAGGGCCAAATAGCAATACATTTCCGGCTTGGGTGGGTAAACAAATACCAGAATTAGAGCTGAACTTGCCGTTTCGCGCAATTGGTAGCGGTTACGCCAGCGATTAACAGCAAAGATTAGTCACTGGCTCGTTTTATGTTCAGCATAAAGCACAATATCTATTGTGCGTCGTCACCCAACTCCGTTCTATTTCTTCCATTATGTTTCGCTTTATACAGTGCATTATCGGCGTCTTTCATTACCGCTTCAATTGGTGTGTCATTGCCTTTCCAATGAGAAACACCCAACGAAACCGTGACCTTACCAACCACCTGAAAGTCATGTTGTTCCACGTTGTGTCTAATACGCTCTGCAACATCCATAGCGTGGTTTACGTCTGTTTTTTCCAAAAACATCATAAATTCTTCACCGCCAGAACGACACAGGTGATCATTAGAGCGAGCTTGGTCTTTCATTAACTGCGCAAACTCTCTAAGTAAATTGTCACCCACGTCATGGCCATAGTTATCGTTTACGCTCTTAAAGTGGTCAATATCTAGCGCCAAAACAGAGAACGCGGTATTTTCCTGCTTAAACAAACCAAGAACTTTATCTAATCCACGTCGATTCAATAATCCAGTCATCGAATCTGTTAATGTATCCAGTTGCAGCTTATCAATGGTTTTTGACACGATACCAAATGCTTTAAGAAAGCTAAGCTTCAAATGTGAGACCTCAAAATACCAAGACTTAACCAGTTTGAGATCATCGATAGAGGATGAATGTTCTTCGACACCTCGCACAGCACCCGCTAACTGCCAAAGTGGTCTAGAAATAAGAAGGGACAAGAACCAAATTAGCAACAAAGTTAATAAACCAATTGGAATCGACTTAAGGAAAACATTCCACATCTGTTCATCTAGCACAGATAACGTCATCGATTTCGGGCGCTGAGCAACAATTCCCCATCCTGATGACTTTACTGGTGCATAACCAGCAAGCATTTCGACGCCGCGAGAGTTAACAATTTCTTTGTTACCGCTCTGCCCCATCGTCACCGCTTTGATTGCCTCATTATCGTCGATTACTTCACCAACTCTCGATTGATCTGGGTGATAAATCAGAGTGTTACTCTCATCGACAACGTAAAGGAAAGAACCATCTTTGTATGCGTGCTGGCTGAGTAACTCTGCAAGAATATTTTCTTTTTCTAGATAAATAGTGCCGCCGATATAACCTAAATATTCATTAGATTGAGAAAATATAGGGTATGAGATGGTTAACAAGTAATTTCCAGCTGGCGATATAAATGGTTCAGTAACAACCGGTGCTTGAGCGTTTAAAGACTGGCGTTTTCTTTCACCCACTAACCTTACACCTTTCACCTGAAGTGTTTCAGGGGATACAGAAATAATAACCCCTTTTGCATTAACGACAACCACAGAGTTAAATGATTTGGTTTGCGTTCTTAATCTCTCAGCCTCTTTATCAAGAAGCTGAGCGTCATGCATCTTGTCTTTTAGCACGTTCGCACTGTATTTTAGCTGCGACATTGAGCTTTCTATGAAAGAGTCTGTCATTTCAGACATTTTTTGGGCGTAAACACGGTTTGATTCTAACGTGTTATTGATGATGAGATCCCTTTGAACACGATAAATCGAGTAGAATGCGTTGATCAAAGTGACAAGCACACTGAACACACATAGGGTGACAATAAGATTTCTAAGATTGAGTTTTTCTTTTCTTCTAAAAGACATTGCCAATGGCCAACTTTGAAGGCTTTCTATATGAATGAGCGTATAGGTTATATGAAATTGATTTGATTTTCAGGTAGTAAGTTGGGATCAATGTTAATATTTGCTCACATTAAAGAACACTTTATGAGCTAAAAAGAGAATTCAGTAGCACGATAAAGAACCGTGCTACTTTCATATTTGGCGTTTAAGAGGGTTTTGTCTCTGTCATCGTTTTTAATATATCCACAACTAGCTGATGATCATCTAACTGCGGTAAACCCGATACCGTCACAACCCCAACCAAACCAGACCCAGAAAGCCGAATTGGGAACGCGCCACCATGAGCACAGTACTCACGAGCATCGAGATGAGGCTGATTTTCGAAATCACGTTGCTTTTGCTTGTTGTACAGAGAAAGATAGTAAGAGCTGTGGCCATACCTTAATACTGAGTTTCGCTTCCTACGGACCCAATCTAAATGATCAGCACAGGTTCCTGCCATCGCGTATTGAAATAGCGTTTGTCCAAAGCCGTAAACCTCAATAGCAACAGCCGCGCCGCGAGCTTCAGCCTCTTCTTTTAGAGCGAGGCCGATAGACCACGCAATATGATGATTAAATTCCGCCAACTGAAGTTCATGCTCTTGCCGGGCCACGAGTTCAAGCGTCAAACTCATGGTTTCACCTGAATCGTTTTACCCGTTTTACTGCTTTCCAATGCCATCTCAATCAGAGCGATATTCTGTACTGCTTGAGCGGCAGGGACCGGGTTATCAGTGCCCAAACGAATGGCGTCTGCCACACCAACAAAGTAAGCTTGGTACGCGCCTCTCTCCGTTTTGATAGTTTGCGCACCGTCTTCGTCGTAACGGACTCCGTATAACGCCTCATCTTCTTCCGACCAAGCATCGTTTTCCGGCAAACGGCCTTCTTTTAAGTAGCCCTCTTGAGGATCTAATCCGAACTTTTCATATTTAGCTTCCGTACCCAATACTTTGTATCGGAGATTCGGCTCTGGGCTATACAAGTTTGAATGCAAGTGCACAATATGCTCAGGGTAATGAAGTATCAAGTTGTAATAATCAATCGTCGTCGCGCCCGGACGCATCATTCGACATTGTGCGTCTATCGCATCTGGCAAGCCAAACAACACCAATGCTTGATCGAGAAGATGAGGAGCAAGGTCGAATAGAATACCACCACCATCTTGAGCTAGCTCTCGCCATCGTTGACGAACTTCAGGGCGGTAACGGTCAAAGTGTGACTCGAATAGCTTTATATCACCTAACTTACCTTGTTCGATAAGAGATTTAACCGTGAGAAAATCTCCATCCCAACGTCTATTGTGAAAAACGCTCAGCACCAGACCTTTCTCTTCCGCCAAGGCGATAAGTTCATTACCGTCTTCTATACGAGTAACAAACGGTTTCTCGACGATGACGTGTTTCCCATTGTTCAACGCACGCTTTGCAAGTTCGTAATGTACGTCATTTGGCGCAGTAATGATTACGAGCTCTGCATCACTATCATCGAGTAAAGTATTCGCATCAGAAAACCACTTAGCATCTGGCCAATCACTTTGAACCGCCTCCTGTTGACGAGAGCTTATCGCGCTCAGCGTTAAATTTGGTAGCGCTTTAATGAAGGGTAAATGAAACGTTTTTGCTGAATATCCGTAACCAATCACAGCGGTTTTTACGGGATCGTAAGCCATTGTAAGATTCCTTATTTCGGTGATACAACAATACATTCAATATCATTGTGATCGAGGAGTTGTTGAAAATCTGATTGAGGGGGATGATCGGTAATAATGATGTCGATCTTTGACAAATCACATACGTGGTGGAAATTGTCGCTACCAATTTTTCGGGATTCACAAACGACGATGACCTGCTGAGCTTGAGCAATCATCGCTTGTTTCATTGTTGCTTCTAACAAACTATTTGTTGTCAGCCCTCGGGATGACAATGCACACACGCCAATGAACGCTTTGTTCACGTGATAATGCTGCATTTGCTGCTCTGCTTGCGCCCCTAAAACTGCTCTGGCATAAGGGTCAAAGTGTCCGCCTAAGAAATAAACGTCCATTGTGTCGTTTGTCTCAGCAGCGGTCAGCACATCAATGCTGTTAGTAACGACGTTGAGCTTGTTTTCTCCACAACGCGCTTTTCCTGCATAGAGTGGGAGCAGAGATAAAATGGTGCTGGTATCAATAACAAGATGGTCGCGCTCATCCAACAACGCTGCGGCAGATTGAGCCAGTCGATGTTTAACGTCACTCACGGGTCGACTCGCGTATGCCTCGGTATGGGAAGAGATCGGCGCAAGCATGACACCACCTCGTATTCTTTGTAACCCAGGTTGCTGACTCAACTTAACTAAGTCTCGACGAGCTGAATCTCGCGAGATACCAAAGTACTCACAAACTTCAGACAACGTTACTTTATTTTGCTGATCCAGCTTCGCTCTGAGCGCTACGAGTCTTTCTTCTTATGTCATGACTTAAATTCACTTAAGTGGTTTTAAGCAAACTTGCCACAATAATAGAAAAATTACCAACAAAACCACTTACAACCAACTCAATTGACCAAAGGTTAACCAAAGATAAATGAGCAGCAAGGCAAAACTTCCTAGGACGGTACGTTCACTCAAGCCCACATAGTTAGGCGTATGAAGTTTATTTATACCCGTTTAAAACAACTGGCTCATCTAGCCCTAACTTCACTCTATTTCTTTTAATAAGCGCTTTTGGTAGTGGAATAAACCCAGCATTTCGTATCTGTTGTGTATTGTTGTCGGTTGTAAGGAGTTCAAATAGCTTTGATTTTTTGATCTTCTGATTAGTGTCGAATTGTTTATTTATATAAACGTAATAGACCACGGAAAATGGATAGCGAAGAGAATAGATGCAATCTGTGCTCAAAGAGCATGAGTCATCATTATGATGAACAGAGAGAGCCTTGTAGCTCGACCACTGTTCTGAGTATTTAAAATCGGAGTATCGCATATAAGCTTTGGCTGACAAGTCGTCGCTTAAAGCCCGTTTCAATCGGTCTTCATCAAGCATTTGAATCGATGATTGACAACCATTAGAGCTCACATCTGGGTTACTTAAACGCATCTCCCCGAAAGCATACGTATTTGCATCACAGCGTTTCAATTCACTAACGGAAACACTATCTACCGTACTCTTTTGACTATTGATTACGACAATAGCGTTTGCCATTAAAAACAAACGTGTAGGCCTGTGGCCTCTTTCTCGTTGAAATCGGGAGATGTTTTCATCTGACCATTTCTTAGATGTGATCGCAATAGAGGCTCCGTCATTTAGCATGTCGTTAAAACCACCAGACTGAGATGCAAGCGCTACATTTACACGTGGCTCATCTATCAATGTTTCTATCGTTTCTAATATTTCTGGTTCGACAAAAATCGATGTTCGAGCCTCAGAGTCAGCAAATGCCAGCGGTGAAATCAAACATGAAGCTAGAGTAAAGAAAGGCAATACTTTAATTTTCATAATTCAACTCCAACTTCGAATTAGGTGTCAACTCGCTGTCCGAACTAAATATAGTCCACGCTTGTTCAGTACTTTCAGCTTTCGTGTTTACAACAGCAATTGTGCGCCTTTCCCGTTTTTTTAGTTGTACCGTCAATGCCGTATTCTGATAAAACTCTTGCTCTTCAATTCGATTATCTTGAATGCCGTTTCTCACTAGCAATTCTCGTATAGCTGCCGTCCTTTTCTTTGCCAACGCTTTGTTGTATTCGAGTGACGCTTCAGGGCTTGTGTCTCCTATCAGTATGACTTGCGCATTTGGGTTACTCTGAAGCAATGCTTTCAACTCGCTTAGCGGCATATCATGAGATGACGTTACCTGATGCTCATCCATCGCAAAGAAAAAACTGATCAGGTGTGTCTGCGAGTCGTTGACCCAATTCGCACAGCCCTCACTGTCAACAACCACACCTTTGGGCGTATCTGCGCAGTTATCTCGTTGGTTTATCACGCCATCACTATCGTTGTCTTTAAGGTCGTTGTACTGGTAAGTGGTCAACGTCGTATTCGGTGATTCAGCACAGCCTGCTAACATGAAAACTAGAAGACTCGTCACTGCGAATTTATCCATTATTGTTCTCCTTCCAGTTCTCTGGATACTCAACTCGCAACGCATAAGTCAGAATCCCCATCGAGTTGAATAAACGGTAAGTGGCAACCAAATGATCGTACTTTGTTCGGGTGTAGTTCCGTCTCGCAACAAACGTTTCAACTTTGGCATCTAATAGATCTAACAAACTACGTCGCCCTACATTGAACTGCTGGATGTACCCTAATTCAGTTACTTTCGCCGCATCAACGTTGACTTTTAAAAACTCCATTTGCTGTTGAAGCAATGTATGTGCGTCCCATGCCAGCCTTACACCTTCATTCGCATCTAGTTCTGCATTTGCTCGAATAGCCCTCGCCTCCTCTACTCGCCAGGCAGATGACTCCACTCGGGAGTCTGTAGAAAAGCCGTTAAAAAGATCGTAGTTGACCGTCAGCATAACCTTTGCATCTTCGTTAATGCCTTCAATATTATCCACGTTGTCTGTTTTGTTGGCTGACAGCTCAAGCTTGAGCTCTGGGTAGTAATCCCCCTTTTCTCTTTTTACTTCATGTCGAGCCGCCTCTAAATCTTTCATCGCCGACTGTATGGATGGGTGCAACCTAACCGCTTGTTTGAGTGCTTCGTCAAGCTTATTCGGAAGCAATTCCTGCGGGTAAACAGGCTCAACTAAGTTTTGCGGCGCTCGACCAACCAAACGTACAAATCTTGTTCTAGCATCGGAAAGATTGTTTTGGGCGGCAATCAATGAGGACTGTGTTGTCGCGACACGCGAAGAAACCTGCGCTAAGTCGGAGTTGCTGGTTAAACCTTTTTCTTTTTTATCTAGAATGAAACGGTAGATCTCTTGGTGTTCATTTAGGTTTCTTTCTGTCAGTTTCATCAACTCTCGGGCATGTAAAACATCCACATACGCTCTGACAGTATCTAATGCAACATTTTCCGCAGATGCCAATAAGTCCAAGCGTTCAGCTTCAGCCTCGTAAGATAGGCGATCAACATCAGCACTTGTTTTAAATCCATCAAATAACAGTTGGGAGATTCTTACGCCCATCTCCGTTCTTTCTAATGTTCTATCTTCACTGTCGATGTAGTTTCCGTTGTTATATCGAGTACCTTCGTACCCTGCTGCTGCATACAAATTAACCTGAGGAAGAAATGAACCATTTATGGCATTTCGGTCTCGTACCATCGACTCATAGCGAGAATAGCGAGCAAGCAAACTGGGGGAGCTATCGAGAGATAACGTAACTGACTCTTCTAAAGTCAAAGCGTTTGGCGACGATGATACTGCAAACAAGACCAATAACGTTGATTTAAGCCGCATCTTATATCCTTATGTCTATCTTTCTCTGAGCGAATTCTCTTTCGCACGTAATATAGGTTTTAACCAATAATTCAGTACTGTTTTTTCTCCTGTAAGAATGTCTACCACAACCTGCATTCCCGGGATGATCGTAAACTTATCATCAACCTTGAAAGTAACGTTGGCACGGTAGTAGGCATTGCCCTCTTCATTTTGAAGTGCATCGGCGCTTACGTAGGTCACTTCTCCTTCTAGACCTCCGTAAATGACAAAGTCATAGGCAGACAACTTTACCGTTGCCGGCAGGCCAGGCCTTATGAAGGCGATATTCTGAGGAGAAATTCTCGCTTCAACGATTAACGTGCTATTACGAGGGACTATTTCTAAAATAGGCTCACCCGGCTTAACCACACCTCCGATGGTTCTGACAAAAACATCTTTGATGGTTCCATCGACCGGGGAAAGTAACTGCGTTCGATTCAACTGATCCGCAATCGCCTGACGACTTTCATTGAGCAGCGCTAGTTGCGTCACAACTTCATTGAGCTGCCCTTGTGCCTCTGCCCTAAAAGCAAGCGCAGTACCACGATAATCTGCGATGGATTCAGAATACACAGCCCTTTGCTTTTGGGCAGCAGCTTGTGAACTCGCGATGTCTCCTTTGAGCTTTATAACGTCTCTATTCAGTTTTAATAATTCCACTTCAGCCACCGCGCCACTAGAAACCACCTCTCTCAACATATCTCGCTCTTTCGAGACAATAACCAGACTGCTTTTTAGTGTTTGAATGGTATTCAAGGTATCTAGATAAGCTTGCGATTGTTGCTCAATTCGCAATTTAGCCTCCTCCAGCTCAGACTCCAGTTGGCTCAACCGCTCAAGATAGTTTGCTTTGGCATTCAGATAGGCAGAGTGGCCGGTCATCGAAATATCAAATGGCTGAGGCTCGATACTCACTTGTTGTTTCCAATCCAGTTGGAGGCTATTCACTTTTACCGTTTCTAATTCAATTTGAAGCCTCTGCTTTCTGGCGAGCAAAGATTCAACTTGTTCAGAGGTCTCCGAATAGGTCGACTTAAACCTTGTATCATCCAGAATGGCGATGGTTTGCCCCTTAGTGACGCTTTCACCAGGCATGACAAGTAACTCCTTTAGAATGCCTCCCTCTAAGCTCTGAATCGTCTGAACAGACAAAGTAGGAACAACCTTTCCTTCGCCGACAACCACTTCGTCTAACCTCGCCCACGAGGCCCAAATAATCACACTTAGCACTAACGCGGCAGACAACCAAATCAACGTTCTCGAACGGTTTGCTAAATGAGCATTACTCCAACGAACTGTGCTCATCATTGACCTCCTTCGCGTACAATTGATACTGCGCGTACTCTGTTCGTTTTCGCGTTAGACTGTTGTTTAGCAAAAATTTCTTGGGGCGATCCTTCCCTCAAAATTGTGCCTTTATCAAGCACAACAATTCGATCACAAAGCGATAATAAGGAATGTTTATGAGAGCTAATAATCATCGTCGTCGAGTGCGGCAACGATTTGAGAGCATTAAACAATGCATTCTCAGCAGGCTGGTCTAAGGAACTGGTTGGCTCGTCTAAAATTAATGCTGCTGGGTTTCGATAAAAAGCTCTTGAAATCGCTACAGCTTGCCTTTGCCCCCCCGACAAATAACGCCCTCCTTCTCCGACTTGCGTTTCTAGACCATGAGGAAGGCGACTCATGTACTGGTTCAAACCCGATAATTCTATCGCACGGCGTAAACGTTCTTGATCAATAACATGATGTCCTAATACTATGTTTTCCATAATGCTGCCGTATATAAGATGCGAATCTTGGCCAACCCAACCCGTTTTCTCTCTTATCAATTCGGCGGGCCAAAGCTGGCTGTCAATGTCATCAAAATAAACGCTACCCTGTAAGGTACTGAGTTGATTGGTAATAATAGAAAGGAGTGTAGACTTTCCGGCTCCTGCACTACCAATAACGCCAACGCGTTCGCCTTGCTTGATAGTAAGATTAATATCTCTCAAACATGGCATATCAACATCTGGGTATTGGAAGCTCACGTTTTCTAAACGTATATTCCCTGTAAATTCGGCAGACGTAATGACCTGACTGCGTTGCGCCTCCTGAGGTAAAGACATGATAGAATTTAAGCCTTCAACCGCTGTTTTTGTCTGTTGATAGCGAAGTAACAGCATAGCTAACTGGTTAATCGCCCCTGCAGCACGACCGCTAAGCATGACAATAGCAATGAGCCCCCCCATGCTTAGCAATCCCTCAGAAATTCTGTACACGCCTGTTACAAGTAACATTACGGTAATTATCTGCTGGCTAGATTGAATGGAGTAAGCAACGATATTCGAATAGTTTCGCGATTGATTTTGCCAATCAGAAAGCATGGATACCGTTTGCTCCCAACGCTTTTGTGCTTCTCCCGTAGCGTTATTTTGCTTAATCTCTTTTAAAGAGGACAATGAATCAAACAAGTGAGCTTGTCGCTTCATGGATAGTGCAGCACTTTCCGTATGTGATTGTTCTATTTTTGCTTTTACCGCAAAGCCAAGGATCAGCAGGGTAAACATGACGGCAATAGGTATGAACATCATTGCCCCACCTAGCCAACCTATTAAGACTAAAAATAACAACGTAAATGGGAGATCAACTAAGGTCACAAGAGATGCAGAAGTAAAAAAATCGCGAACACTATCAAAATCTTGTAGTTGTCGAGCGAATGCACCGACTGATGCAGGACGGTGTTCAAGTTTCATCCCCATAACTTTAGAAAAAAGTATCGAAGAAAGCTTGTTATCGATGTACTTACCCGCGGTATCAGTGACAACTCCCCTTGCTTTACGCAATAGCCAATCAAAAATAATGATGACGGAGACACCAGCGACCAAAACCCATAATGTACTGAAAGCTTGATTAGGCACTACACGATCGTAAACGTTCATAGTGAAAAGCGGAATAACTAGCGCTAGCGTATTGATAAGGAAAGAGGCAATCAAAAGATCTCGATACCACGAAGACATTTCTTTCACTACTGCGAAAAGCCAATGTTCATTATAATCCGCTTGAATAGAACTTATCCGTTTGTCCAGCTCTGGACGCATAGAAACTTGCCATGCTTGAGGCTGGAATTGATTATGCAGTTCCTCGCTCGTGACATATTGCGTTTCACCTTGATCTTCACTAAATAACGTGACTTGATAATCGCTGTTATGTCGCTCAGATATAATAGCGGGTTGTAACGTCTTCCTATTGATTACCACCAATGGAAAGCTCAACATTGCGGTGGATTTTAAATCGATTAATGTGAGTTCAAGATCGGCTCGCTCAGCGGCTCTGATGAATAAGTCACTATCCAATCTACCCTCAACAAGAGGTAATCCAGAAAGCACCTTTTTTGTATGGTGTCTAACCTCAAAATAACGCATCAACCAAGTTAACGATTGCACCCAAGGATCGTTAGTCTGCTCACTTGATGAGGATGAGTGATGCTTCATGACATACCACCTACTAGCAAGTTGTTGTCATCAATCATCTTCTGTAAGACATTTTCTTCGGCTACGCCAGTCGAGTCACCTTTGTAAAGCTGATCGAGAGTGACGCCCTGCATAAGAATCTGTTGTTTTGTCCCCGTCTCTTCTGGTTTTATGTGAAGCGTTACGCCATCATCATTCTCTGTTAAATCGAGCTTATTATCGACTTCTGTTATCGAGGTAGCGGTGATTATAGAGGCAATGTCAATTGTGTCATTATCATCACCAATAGCGGATATTTGGAAATCGTTGATCACATCGTACGAGGGCTTTAACTCGTTACCGAGCCCTGAACTATCAAACTGGAATACATCGCTGCCACTTCCTCCAATAAGCAAATCATTAGCATCTGTCGCAAGTAATGTTTGGTCACCCTCTTCCACTAAGGCAACATTGACTACCTGAGCAGCACCTTCTGCGACAGTAGCACCCAGTGTTGCAATCGGTTTTATCGACAACGTAAAATCACTTGCACCGCTAAACCCACCAACGATGGAAAGATCAGCGACATCCTCTTGATCAACAGTGTAAATGCCGTTCAATCTTTCACCATGACTCAACTCTAGATCTGTTGGTAATCCGCGAATCTCCACACTTCCAAACTCTTCGGGTGCAGGATTGACTAAATTCATGCTCAACCCCAAAGGAATACTCCCAGACGCTTCAGACACAATAGACTGATAATCGGCCGTTAGTGTTGGCTCATCAGCTTCAGGGGTAACAACAATGGTTAGATCGGTAGTTTGCACATCTCCAAAATCGGTTTCGAGTGTCTCTGACACTATCGCTTGATCAAACGTTCTAACATTGAGAGCAACATCCATCGTTCCAAATGCATCCTTCGGAATGAACTCCAAACCTGACACTTCATTTGCTCGCACTAATACCGTCGCCACGGCATTGCCCGCGTCATCGAAGGTAAAGGATGAGAATTGAGTTCCAATACGAATCCTACCTAAGCCTTCCAATGCAGAGGGTTCAGAGCTTGCTTTGATCAACATCGACACTTCTATATATTCGTTGCTATTTGTTTCAAAACCGCTCGCTAAAAAGTCAATCGAAATGGAATCACCTTCATCTCCAGTGAACGTGTTAGAGGTTGTATTCAACGATACATCATCGCCAATCGGTTTTACGCCGACGTTGAACTGAGAAGTGGTATAGTTATAGTCGTTTGATCCAGACTCTTGGGTAATAGCTTGCAGTGTTAATGAAATATCCCCACTAAAATCTAGTGGCGGTAGAAAGTAAACCTTATCAAGTTGCGCTTGAGTTAGCTGCCACTCCTTGCTCTCACCATCCGTTGAACCGTTATCAGGGAGTAATTCGAACGTCCCATTATTGTCCCAAACCAACACGGCTCCGTCTGGCACTCCTGTCATGACCAAAGACATCGACTCAGAACCATCTTGATCGATTAATGATGCAGATAAGTTTCCTAAATAAATATAATTATCTTCATTACCAACTACGTCTTCTGTTTCCAGAACCGCTTTATCAACCACTGGGGCAATGGTAACGGTAACTTCTGTTGATTTAGTTTGAGTATCTTTCGCACTGTCAGTACTTAAACAACTTCCCGTGACTTCATCAGTAATGTTTGCGTCAACGGAAATAACAAGCTCTCCACTGTAGTTTTCAGGTGGGATTAACTGAATTTCGTTTAGACGCGTAACATCTGTCACTACCCATGTTCCATCACCGTTGTCAATGAGTAGGCTCGGGTCCACGGCAGTAAACCGCGCATTCTCGTCAGACACCGATAAAGAAACCCAATTGACACTTTCAAGGCCAGTCGCTGCGTCACCTTCTCCAGTAATGGACTGCATTGGTCCTTCACTATCGCCCAATACAAGAGCAAGATTCAGGTTGGTTATAGTATCTTCTTGAACCGTAACTTGGCTTGGTGCTATCGCGATATCATCGACAACAGGAGAGATTTGTACCGTAATGGTCTGAGCGGTTGTTTTCGAGTCACCATCGCATGGGGCCGTTTCTGTCACTTCTAAATTGAAAGTAATGCAACCAGCAAAGTCCTCATCCACGCCAGTAAGCGTCAAGGAAGACAATCCAGCGCTAGAAATTGAATAACCCAACAGATTGCCCGCATTATCATAAGCAGGTATCACACCTTCGCCAGTAAGCTCGACTCCTTCAGGTAAAGAATCTGCGGCGACAAAGAAGGAAACTAAGTTACCGTCACTACTCGCTACATCAGGGTTTAAAAACGCCCCAATTGAGACATCTTCACCTTCTTTACCTACAATATCCCCACTTTGAACGCTTCCTGGTTCACCAGGATCAGCACACTGGTCTCCATCTCCTTCATGGCCAGTAATTTGAATTTGGAACTGACCAGTGATGTATTGAGCATCCGTTCCATCTCGAACATACGCTAACACATTCACATCAAGTATCTCTGTGTTAGATGGGCTATAAATCGATGCGCTAGCAAGCAAATCTTGAGCGGTTTCCAACACGCTATCACTTGTGATTCCTTCCATTGGAATCAGCCAGTTCCCATCGGCATCTTGAGAAGCACCGTTCGGATGAGTAACAATGAGGTCTTGACCCTGCGGTATCTGTAAAACGATGTAATCGAGATACTCTGAACCATCAATATCCGCTTCTGTAAATGTAATGCCTCCACTCACGTCGACAGCAGACCCATCGGTACTTGTGAATACTTCAGTCGCACCTTCTAAACGTGTTTTGTCAATATCTTCATTACCAATATCCACTTTGCCAGAAACCACGACGCTCAAAGAGCCATTGATTGCCTTTACATCAGTCTCCATCGTCGAAGACGTGTCTGTCACTTCGTACTGAACTTCCAGGCTAAATGTCCCACTTAGGTCTTCATTAGCTTTTACAGTGATTCGTCCACTGTTTAACAACTCAGATAATGTTGCCGAGCTACCATCAAGTAGTTCATTGAGTTCTAACGGTAAGTTACTTTCCTCTACTGCATTACCATCAAAGTAAAGCGTTAAGCCATCTGGAATGGATACAATGGTGTATCCTGTCAAGGACTCACTAGAATCTATATCTTGATTAACGACAGGCTCAAGATTTAGTGTGATGAAATTGTCCTCAATACCATTGCTTTGTAATTCTTGGCCGTCAGTTTGATCAACAATAGGTGAGATTTCCATTTCCACTTTAAGAGGGGTTTCAGCAGAATCACCATCCGGCTCTGTTGAAACGACGATAACATCCATGCTCAGTGTTCCACTAAAATCTTGCTCTGTTTTGAGGTAAGTGTTTTCAAGAACAGCGTTCGAGACCTGATAAACTGGCCCCGTTATTGGGTCCACGTATGCAATTGGAAGAGCAATAGGGTCACCATTTACATCTGTCAGTTGTGTTCCCACAGGGATGTTCTGAAGCAAGATATTAATTTCTTCTGATAGATCGTCGTCTGATGTCTGGATGATAAAATCCAGTTGTATCAGGTTATCTTCGTCTAACGTAGAGAGATTACTAATTACTTTAGTCGCTTGATCATATTGCCAATTCCCCTGTCCACCATCTAGGACAATTGGTTCATCGACCACGCCTTTTAGCTTAATGTCAATGGTTGCAGATTGGCTCTCGGCGGTTTCATTAAGAGGTGCTAAGCCATCAATAGTCGACTCTGTTGAAATGGCGGTTACTTGAAGGGATAGAGATTCAGTAAATGAGCTGATATCCGATTTTGGTTGAAGTAACGCCTCTGAATTGGCTAGAGCATTGGAGGTCACTAGGTAGGTATTAATACCGATAAGCGTAATCCCAGCTCCGACAGGCAATGTCCAACCATCTTGAACTTCTATGCGATAAGAAAGAGACTCCGAGCCATCTGTGTCAGTGAGCCGCCCTAGGATGTAATCTTTTAAGTCAATCGCTTGGTCTTCAAGCCACTGAATGTTTTTAACGGTCAGCGTAGGCACATCGGCATCTGGAGATATATCGATAACAACTTGCTCAGTGATCTCCGCTGTTTTATCTTGCTCATCGGCAAACACACTACCCGATTCAGTCGTTACTGCCGTTACATCAAAAGTAAATCTTCCGGCTAAGTTTTCGTTAGATGTGATTTCAATTTGATCTAACTCGGATTGGCTATACGCTTTCCCTTCCTCAATAGCACTTCCGTTAAGTGTTAATATAAGTCCATCTGGAATATTCGAAATTTGGTAGTGGAGCGTTTCAGAACCGTCTTGGTCAAACTTTTCAGCAACAATATTGAGTGAAAGTGATTCAGCGGAATCTTCAACACTTTGATAAGAAAAGTCCGAATCATTAGACCACTCTGGCAAATCTGCAACCGGTAAAACGTTAACATTTAACGTGTTATTGCCTTGTAATACAAAACCATCTGGTTCGACATCAGATACGATTAATGCAGACACTGCTAACGAAACTTTGATAGTGTTGCCCGACAGGTTTAGTGCTGGTTGATAAGTGAGATCACCATTTGGAACAGTGAATATACCCACCCCCATTAGCTCTGTACCAGAAAGACTAATAAATCCGTCATTATCATCATCTTCAAGGCGCGCTCCGTCTAAAAACAGAGCCCCTCCTTGTAGAGATTCAACAGAGATCCTTATCGCTTCAACACGCTCATTATTCTCCGTATCCCCAGGAGAAACTCTAATCGGTAACGCGACTGGCGTAGGGTCTCCACTATTATTCGCGCCATTATCTTCTAACGTATCTACATTAACGGTTCGAATAAAGCCCCTAGCATCATCAAGAATTAATTGAGCTTCACTGCTTGCTTGGTCACCGTCTGCATCCGTCACAGTTATCGTTAGATCATCAAGCAAACCACCTACAGGCGTATTAACAATAAGCTCGGTAGTTAGCGTAAATGTCCCATCTTGAGCAATAGTCAGCGTTCCATATTTTAAGTTACCATCACTACTATTGATTAAATCGATGGTCCAAGCATCATCGCTAAATACCGAACTCGCCGTATCGTATGTTTCACCTGCATAGGTCAAACTTGAAATCAACGTGCCATCTGAACTGATTAAGTCGGCATTATTGCTAAACCAGTTTCCCGAAAACTCATCCCCCTCGGTAAGTTCAATTTCTATTGGTGAGCTTGTGTCTTCAGGGATATCATCTACTACACTAACGGTATATGTCTCAGCTTCAGACTGGTCGCCATCCTTATCAACGGCATAAATTGAAAAACTGAGTTCTAATGTGTTCTCGTCCGCTGGAACACCGTCAGGTTCATCGTGTTCAAGTGCACGGTATAGATCAAACTCGACAGTCCCATCGGTATTAAATCTAATTCTAAAGACGTCTTGCTCGCTTTCATCTCTTGCATATAACCAACCATTCGAGTCCGGTGAATCAAGCGCAACCAGGCTGCCACTACTTGTTTTATAGCCGAGCGCATTGAACATATCGATATTCACGCTCACACTGGCGATAGAGTCTGAACCTTGTAATAGCGTAATGGATAGTGACGAGCCCTCGATGCCAGAATCAAGCGAATCATCATTCAACCCGCTTTCATTGACTGTGATTCCCTCTGTAATTACTAGTTCCGGAAACAAGCCATCATAGACCAGTATGTTGGACTCCGTAGAGATCTCGCTTCCATCAGAATCTCTCGCCACGATGGGCATAGAGATCGACAATTGCGTCCCATCACCTAAAACATGGTCAAGCGAGTGATAAAGCTCTACAGTTACATTAACGGTAGATGTATCATTTGATGGCAAAGAGAAGTCACTAGGTAACGTGACCCTAAATACAACGTCTCCAGTGTCTGAAATTGCGTCAAAGCTTCCATCATTGTTATCGTACCAAGTGACAGCCTCTCCGTTATAAGTAACAGCATCACCAAGCGTAGTTTTGACAGTATCTCCATCATTTATGTCAACACCCAGATACACAATCGGATCGAATGATGACGTAACTATCACATCCGTATTCGCTATGGCTGAAACCCCATCAGGAGCAATGTTTGTATCGACAGGTGTTTCGGTCAACTCGACATTGCCACTATTGATTAGCGCTTGTCCATTGTCGTTATCTATCACATTAATGTCTAAAACGACCGACGTGTTATCTTGGTCTGAGTCCATTGCAGTAACAACGAGAGGCACGTTTGGATCAGTATTTTCTTGTTGGTCGAGAGCCTGAAAAAGCTCAAAGGAGTAGGTAATGTCGCTATTTGCATCAATAGGTAATGAAGCATTGAGGGTAGCTTGAAAGATGGGAATCTGAGTTTGCCCATCTTCGTCAAGAATATAACCATCAAGTGTTTTGCCATCCGCAGAGACTTGATAAAGCACAACTTGTTCACCACTCGTCAACAAGGGTTGTTCAGAGACGATGAACGACAAAGATTCGAGGTAATCACTGCCAACCTCAACTTGAAAATTCCCTGAGCTCAACACACCTCCATTTGCGAGATCAGATTCTTTTACTTCTACCCCATTCAAATTATTTAAAGTTGGGTCTGCGCCATCCTTTAGAACATAGTCAATTTCATTCTCTACAAGCGGTGTGGCATCTAAATCTACGCCACCAATGGTCAACGGGAAAGTGACCGTATCACTGCTATTGAATTGATCGATAGGGTGCTCAAGAGTAAGCGAAATTGAAGCTAATACATCGTTACCCGATTCAACGCCACTCAATGTTAACGTAAATACAGTGACACCATTGGCAAATGCTGTAATTTGCTTTCCACTGGAGCTTAACGTGTAGCTAAGCTCATTATCAGAGACTGAGCTTGTAAGCCCTAATGCTTCTAACTTAGTAATAGATGACCCACCGAAATACAAACTACTCGGATCCGGATTGTCAGATCCCGCGACAATATTAACAGTTCCTTCAAAGTTCAATATCGGGCCATCCAAAGGGACTTCTGTTACGTCTATAGTCGCATTGCCTACGTAACCTGCTTGTCCATCACTAATATCAATCGTCGCGTTAGCCAAGCCATAGTCTTGGGAGTCATCTGCAGCTAAATAGCTGAAAGAAACACTTTGCTCGACCGAATGATCTAGGTTTCGACCTGCATCAAACTGCCAAGAGCCATCTGAAAATACGGTTAATTCACCCTTCTCTAGACTAAAACTTACTGAGCCCCCCTCTAGAATTGACTTCTGCTCCCCGCCAGCCTCTACAAATTTAACATAAAGTGAGCCATCAAGATCAATATCATTTTCAAGTAGATTGCCCGTAATTGTTTGATCTTCTACGACTGAGTATGTGTCATCTCTAATCACCGGATCAGAGTCATAAATAGTAATCGTTAACGGTGCCACAACCGTCTCTTGTGTACCGTCAGCATCACTTTGAATGCTTTCAACCAATACGTTAGTCACCAGCTCATCTTGACCTACACCATGATCAATCGCTTCATAAAAAGTAATTTGAACCGTACCATCATCATTGACCTCTGCTGAGAAAACTAATCGGTCGTCAGTCGATGTTCCTTGTAAGCTCAACCCATCTTCTGCAACAACAACATTAATAGATTGACCGACCGATGTAAGCGCGCTCAAGCTTGGTTGTTCTGTATGCAGTGCTGGCACACCATTTTCTATGTTGATGGCTGCCGAGCTGCTTTGCTCACCAAAAAATCCAACGATGTTTTCAGAAAATACCGTTGAACCGGGTAGCACTATTGTCGGCATGGTATCGACCGCGTGGTTGCCGGCGGTATCCAACACTTCTGCTTCAATGGTCCACGTGTTGTTGAGATTGAGAGTGTTTACGTCAATTCCGGTTACTGTCCACGAACCTGATGCATCAACAAGGCCAGTAAAATTCAGCGTGCTGTCTCCGTCACTTACCCGAATCGTCACTGCCAAACCTTGCTCTACACCACTGGTTGTCCCTCTCATTTCCGTGACTATACCCTCACGGAAATCATCAATGGCAAGACCACCGCTAATATAAAAATCCGTATCGATATCAATGGTGGGAGCAGTGGCATCTATGGTCGTAGCCTCATCCATTGCTTTCGCTTGGTTGCCCGCCACATCATTCACGGAGGCAGATACGGTTAACGCCCCATCGGCTAACGTGGATAAGTTCGCCCCTTCGACTTGCCACATACCATCAACGACAACGGCATTGAACGAGAGCATCGCCCCCAAGCTGTCTTGAACCGTGACAGAAACCGTCTGACCATTTTCAACATCACTGACTTGCCCTGACAAAGTGACAGATTGGCGCTCTTCAATGTTTAAATAGCCGTCTCCGCCATCGTCAACGTCCACCGTCACACTTGCGAGCGTATCTTTGATGATGGTGTTTTCACTGGTTTCAGGGTTGCCCGCTATATCTATACTCTCAGCAACAACGGTCAGCGTACCTTCAGACAATCCAGAAAGGTCAACGTCGTCCAGAGACCAACTTCCACCAGTCACCACCGTTTCTAAGTTTATGACCGCTCCTAACGAGTCGGTTACCGTAACTTGGATACGCTGGCCATCTTCAATGTTTTCAATCGTCCCTTCGAGGCGAGTAGTCGCGATTTCGTACTGATTTAAATACTCATCCCCTCCACCATCAAAATTGACGTTCACCGTTGCAAGCGTATCTTTAATGGTCGTATCGACGGCGTTCAGGTTATTGCCATAAATGTCAGAAACCATAGAAGTCACCGTGAGCGGCCCTTCAGCAAGAGAAGACAGATCAACGCCTGATAGGGTATAAGCCTCGTTCTCTACGGTCGTTGTAACAGTAATGGAATTATTGAGACTGTCGGTAATGGTGATAGTAACAAGCCACTCATCGCTTATCTTGAGTGCGTCACCTTGAATCGTGACACTAGGAACTTCAAACTGGTTTTCGTATCCATCACCGCCATCAAGAATATCCACCGTTAAAGAGGCATCATCGTTCAAACCTTCAATTGCCTCTAAGGTAATATCCAATGTTACGGAGGTGGTGTCACCGTCTGAATCTGTTGCATTAACTAACAATGGTATATCCAGGATTTGATCTTTTGACAGATCGAAAGAGCGATATAATTCAAAGGAATACTCTATTTCACTACTCGACTCTAAAGGTAATGTGGATAATAGTTTCGATTGAAAAATATTTACTTCCACCCCACCTTCTAAGATATAGCCAGTAATTGTCGTACCGTCATCAGACAGACGGTAAAGCAACTCACTTTCACTACTCACTAATGTGGGCTGGTTTAATTCGCTAAATCGAAGAGAGTCAACATAATCACTCCCGATATCGAGTTGAAGGCTCCCAGTCTTAAAGATTGCCCCACTTTCTAGATTAATCTCCTCCATTGCAACAAAAGTCAAGTTGCTCAACGTAGGATCAACACCATCTTTCAACACGAAATCAATTTCATTCTCTACAAGCGGTGTGGAGTCTAGATCTGTCCCTCCAATGGTCAACGGGAAGGTTACCGTATCACTACTATTGAATTGATCGATAGGATGATCAAGAGTAAGCGAAATTGAAGCTAGTACATCGTTACCCGACTCAATGCCACTCAATGTTAACGTAAATACAGTGACACCATTGGCAAATGCTGTGATTTGCTTCCCACTGGAACTTAACGTGTAGCTAAGCTCAGTATCAGAGACTGAGCTTGTAAGCCCTAATGCCTCTAACTTAGTAATGGATGCCCCACCAAAATACAAACTAGCCGGATCAGGGTTATCAGAGCCAGCAATCACATTGACACTGCCTTCGGTGGTTAATAATGCCTCTCCCAGAGGTACTTCTGCTGCGTTTATAGTAGCGCTGCCTACATAACCCGCTTGGCCATCTATAATGTCGATAGTTGCGGTTGCTACACCGTAATCTTTTGAATCATCGGCTGCGAGATAATCAAAAACGAGACTTTGCTCAACCGTGTGATCCAAGTTGCGACTGGCATTCAACTGCCAAGAGCCATCTGAAAATACGGTTAATTCACCCTTCTCTAGACTAAAACTTACTGAGCCACCATCAGGGACAGACTGGATCTCTCCTCCGGCTCTGACATATCGAATGTACAAGTCACCATCAGTATCAATGTCATTCTCCAGTACATTGCCAGAAATGACTTGGCCTTCGGTTACACTATATGACTCATTTGCGATCACTGGGTCGGCATCAAGGATGGCGATTTCTAGGGGGGCCACAACCGTTTCTTGTGTACCATCAGCATCACTTTGAATGCTTTCAACCAATACGTTAGTCACCAGCTCATCTTGACCTACACCATGATCAATCGCTTCATAAAAAGTAATTTGAACCGTACCATCATCATTGACTTCTGCAGAGAAAACTAATCGGTCGTCAGTCGATGTTCCTTGTAAGCTCAACCCATCTTCTGCAACAACAACATTTATAGATTGACCGACCGATGTAAGCGCGCTCAAACTTGGTTGCTCTGCATGCAGTGCTGGCACACCATTTTCTATGTTGATGGCTGCCGAGCTGCTTTGCTCACCAAAAAATCCAACGATGTTTTCAGAAAATACCGTTGAACCGGGTAGCACTATTGTCGGCATGGTATCGACCACGTGGTTGCCGGCGGCATCCAACACTTCTGCTTCAATGGTCCACGTGTTGTTTAGATTGAGAGTGTTTACGTCAATTCCGGTTACTGTCCACGAACCTGATGCATCAACGAGGCCAGTAAAATTCAGCGTGCTGTCTCCGTCACTTACCCGAATCGTCACTGCCAAACCTTGCTCTACACCACTGGTTGTCCCTCTCATTTCCGTGACTATACCCTCACGGAAATCATCAATGACAAGACCACCGCTAATATAAAAATCCGTATCGATATCAATGGTGGGAGCAGTGGCATCTATGGTCGTAGCCTCATCCATCGCTTTCGCTTGGTTGCCCGCCACATCATTCACGGAGGCAGATACGGTTAACGCCCCATCGGCTAACGTGGATAAGTTCGCCCCTTCGACTTGCCACATACCATCAACGACAACGGCATTGAACGAGAACATCGCCCCCAAGCTGTCTTGAACCGTGACAGAAACCGTCTGACCATTTTCAACATCACTGACTTGCCCTGACAAAGTGACAGATTGGCGCTCTTCAATGTTTAAATAGCCGTCTCCGCCATCGTCAACGTCCACCGTCACACTTGCGAGCGTATCTTTGATGATGGTGTTTTCACTGGTTGCAGGGTTGCCCGCTATATCTATACTCTCAGCAACAACGGTCAGCGTACCTTCAGACAATCCAGAAAGGTCAACGTCGTCCAGAGACCAACTTCCACCAGTCACCACCGTTTCTAAATTTATGACCGCTCCTAACGAGTCGGTTACCGTAACTTGGATACGCTGGCCATCTTCAATGTTTTCAATCGTCCCTTCGAGGCGAGTAGTCGCGATTTCGTACTGATTTAAATACTCATCCCCTCCACCATCAAAATTGACGTTCACCGTTGCAAGCGTATCTTTAATGGTCTCATCGACGGCGTTCAGGTTATTGCCATAAATGTCAGAAACCACAGAAGTCACCGTAAGCGGCCCTTCAGCAAGAGAAGACAGATCAACGTCTGATAGGGTATAAGCCTCATTCTCTACGGTCGTTGTAACAGTAATGGAATTATTGAGGCTGTCGGTAATGGTGATAGTAACAAGCCACTCATCGCTTATCTTGAGTGCGTCACCTTGAATCGTGACACTAGGAACTTCAAACTGGTTTTCGTATCCATCGCCGCCATCAAGAATATCCACCGTTAATATAGCATCGGGATTCAACCGCTCAGGAGCCTGAGTCTCAGAAGTTGGGTTCTCTCTTTCTTGCACTGCTGGCCTAGTAACATAGCCATTAGAAACGAGTTGCTCAGGTAAAACAGCGCGAATATAGGCAACAAAACTTAACCCACCAGAAGACTCACTAAAATCTCGAACGCTCTGATTAAAAGTGGATTCAATACCGTTTTGAGATGCAATTAAAAGATCATTCGAACTCGATTCATCCTCACTTGTTGTATCTTCATTAAATGCAATATCGAGAATGTCAGTATTAAGAACAACCACCTCTACTTCTGGAACTAATTGTTCGTTGGGCAACATTTGGATCCAAGAACCGTCACTTAAAACCGCCCAAAGAACATTACCGATTTGAATGTAGAGTATTGGCTGCATAATTCGCCCCATATGAAACAACGAACTTTAAGTATGGTCGACGAATATGACTGTTCAAATGAAACTAGAAAAAACATGGCCCTAAATGGCTCTAATGAGATATTGAACCAAAAACATACCTCATGTATGCGAGAAAGAGCCATTGGGGTAAACTACTTCTGGCGTAACCCATCCACTGGAAATTGATTGAAATTCCCCTTGCTACAATCGGGCTCATATCCAAATGGAGCAGGGAAAGGAATCGTATCGCAGCTTGTTGCAACGGAAGATTCAAACTTTACTCTCTTTCCTATCATGATAGGAAATAACCATGTGGCATTATTTCTTAAATCAAACTCCTCTTTAGGGTCATCAATCAAATTGTATATTTCAGGGATCTGTAATGGGCGCCCTTTCTCCGGCATGATATCTTGATCAATAAAGTGCATCTTGTAATTTTCCCACTTATAAGCGTAGGTTTCAGATCCATTGTTAACGATAAAACCATCTCGATTAGACTTTTCACTATCTCCCTTTAAAAAGGCCCACTGATCAATACTATCTATTGTTCTATCGCTTGGTAATTTGTATCCACCGACATGAGAAAGTGAGGCAAATAGATCCACAACATGGATAATTTCATCACTCACTCTGCCCGGTTTGATGTGGTTAGGCCAAGAGGCAATAAATGGTGTTCGGAGAGAGCCTTCAAGAGCCGTAAAGTATGCACCACGCCATGGCCCGCTAGAGCCTTGGTATGGCATATGCCACTCTGGACCGTTGTCAGAAAACCAAATCACTAGTGTATTGTCTTTAATTCCTGCTTTTTCTATTGCACCAATAACTTGCCCAGCTCGAAAATCTATCTCAGCTAACACATCTGAGTAATTTCCTTTACCTGTTTTACCAATAAAATCAGGATGAGGTAGCGTCGGTAAATGTGGTTGAGTAAAAGTAATTACAGAGAAAAATGGCTTATTCTCTTTCACATTTCGATTTATAAAATTTGTGGCATGTTCAACTAGCTCACTATCAATCGTTCTACGTGAGTCCAAATTATATTCTTTGACCCCTTTAGGATCCTGCCCTGCTCTAGCTGAAAGGATTTGAGGTTTAGGTAATATAGCTTTATAACCGGGTTGAGAGCTATATTCTGACTCATCCGTCGTATTTGCAATGCCATACCATTCATCAAAGCCTTGATCCGTTGGAAAGCGCCCTTTTTGGTCTCCCAAATGCCATTTCCCGTAAAGGCTCGTGTTATATCCTTGTTCCTTAAACTTCTCTGCAATGGTTATCTCCCAGTTCACCATACCGTAAGGCACTCCCCAAACAACCTTATCTGTCCCAGATCTAAGCGCTCGCCTCCCCGTCATGAATGAGGAGCGAGTTGGCGTGCATTGCGGTTCCACATTAAAATTAGTAAGGCGTACACCTTCTCTAGCAAGTTGATCTAAGTTTTTAGTTTCAACACCTCTGGTACTCCCATAGGAACTTAGTTCCCCCCACCCAAGGTTATCAACCAACATTACCACGACATTTGGTGTCTCTTCCGCAACCACTTCTAACGGGATACATAGAAACAGGATAGTTGCTAGTTTATTTTTCATAGTGTCGCCTTTCATTGAAATTCAATCCTGTAAGTGCGTCTTATCACACTTAAAACACACTAAAGTCTAGTCCATGTTAGTTAACATTTTTGAAAAACAGGGATTACTTGGAAGCAACAAAAAACCTCTACTATATTCAACTGACTACATTGTCTCATTTGGTGTCATCTCACTCGACTTCGCCATGATGAACACAATTAGTAACGTTATATAACGATAATGGATTCATTTATCGCGGAGGATTTTCATGCGAAACTCGATTAAAAAGGTAATGGCATTGGTCGGTACATTAGCTGCGTCCACAGCCTTTGCTGCCGATAAGCCCAACATCCTTGTGTTCTGGGGTGACGATGTAGGTGTATACAACATTAGTGCATATCACAATGGTATGATGGGAGGGAAGACTCCTAACATTGATAAAATCGCCAATGAAGGTGCCATTTTCACAGACGCTTACGCACAACAGAGTTGTACTGCCGGACGAGCCTCATTTATTCTGGGTCAACATCCGTTTCGTACCGGTCTATTGACTATTGGTATGCCCGGCGCAAAAGAGGGTATTCAATCGAAAGATCCTACTATCGCAGAGTTACTTAAAAATCACGGCTATGTGTCTGGTCAGTTTGGTAAAAACCACCTTGGTGATCAAGATGAGCACCTACCAACTAACCATGGGTTTGATGAGTTCTTTGGTAACCTATACCATTTAAACGCGGAAGAAGAGCCTGAGTCTGAGTTTTATCCAAAAGATCCAGAGTTTCGTAAAAAATTCGGACCTCGAGGCGTGTTGAAGGCGACTGCGGATGGCAAAATCGAGGACACAGGTCCCCTTACTCGTAAGCGTATGGAAAACGTAGACCGAGAGTTCATGGATGCTAGCTTGGCATTTATGGAAAAAGCAGTAAAAGAAGACAAACCATTCTTTATTTGGCATAACTCAACCCGTATGCACGTCTGGACACATTTGAGTGAAGAATATCAAGGGAAGTCAGGTTACGGCTTATACGCCGATGGCATGATGGACCTAGATGATCAAGTAGGTGTCATGCTTGATAAACTTGAAGAGCTAGGCGTAGCAGATAACACCATTGTTGTTTTTAGTACTGATAATGGCGCTGAGAAATTTACCTGGCCAGATGGTGGTACTACACCGTTCAAGGGCGAAAAAGGTACGACTTGGGAAGGCGGATTCCGCGTTCCGATGATGGTACGCTGGCCTGGAAACATTAAACCAGGAACGGTTATCAACGATATCTTTTCACAAGAAGACTGGATGCCAACTCTACTCGCAGCTGTGGGCGAACCTGATGTGAAAGAAAAACTATTGAAGGGTCATAAAGCAGCGGGCAAAACCTTTAAAGCACATTTAGATGGCTACAACCAACTTGATCTGCTGACTGGTAAAGCTGATGACGGCGCACGCAAAGAAATCTTTTACTTCGATGCTGGTGGTAATTTAAACGCCGTTCGTTATAAAGACTGGAAGATCCACTTCAGTATTATGGAGGGTGCCATTAATGAGGCATACCGCAAAACACCTAGTTGGCCTTTGATTGTAAACCTTCGTATGGATCCATTTGAGGTCGGTCCAGATGCAGCACTTTACGTCAGACATTTTTACGCTGATCAAATGTGGATGTTCGTTCCTGCTCAAGCTATCGTGCGTAAGTTCCTAGAGACATTTAAGGAGTTCCCTGCAACGAAAGGTAGCTCGTTAAGTATTGAAAAAGTGGTAGAAACAATGACACAGCAACCTAGAAACTAGACCCTAGGTATCGAAGCTATTGTGGAATTAACTAAGGCCTCAATTGTGAGGCCTTTTATTTCGTTGCAATTGTTTGGTTGCAGCAAGTTATGGTCAAACAAAGATTATCATTTAGTGCTCTCTTTAAACACTTGATTCCAATCTTGTTTCATATCGACAAATAGCCAACCTTGCTCTTCACCTACTTTAAACGATTTATCTAACTTACCAACATGAGAATCTCTATCATACGCCCATTCACGCTTGTCATCCGTGTGATGGATAATCGCAGAAAATCTTGGACCTGAACCTGCTTTCGTCCACTCTAACATCTGTAAATCACCATCAGAATTACCAAACGCCATTACCGGACGTTTGCCAATGAAGTTTTGAATCGTCACAGGCTTTACTGCTTTGTCATTGACAAAGTCTATTTCCGGCATGCGTTGGATGGTAGGTTTTCCATCAACACTTTGATATTCCGCCTTTAACGTCGTTCCCACGATGTTTTGCGTTGGAATGCCGTATACTTCCGGCGCCCAAACGCGCATAAATTCAATTCCGCCTCCAGAAACGATGTAGGTCTGATAGTCGTTCGCTCTTAAATAGTCGAGCAGTTCGAGCATAGGTTGATATACCATTTCAGTGTATGGTCTACCCGTTGTTGGATGGACAGCCGTTTTCAACCATTCCTTAACTTCTTGATGAAACTGTTCAGTAGACATTCCAGAATGGGTTGCCATAACAAGCTTCATTACACCTTCGAGTCCTTGTTTACCAATCCCCTCCATGCCACCTTTTAATGCGGAAGCAAAGGGTTCGGTTGTCTTCCAATCAGGATGCTCAGAGGCCATTTCTTTTACTCTATCGATCGCAAAAAACAACTGTAGATAAACAGGCTTTTCTGCCCAAAGTGTTCCATCATTATCAAACGTCGCGATTCGTTGGCTTTCAGGCACATAGGAGTCCGAACCTTGGGTCGTTGTTTTCGTAACAAACGCCACAATAGCTTGCTTAGCGTCAGTGTTGTTCCATGACGGAAGTGGATCTTGCATATCAGCAGCAACAGCGTAACTAGACAGAGCAAAACCTGTTGCTAAGACAATCGCCTTTAACTTTATAGCCATCTTAATTCCTTATATTGAGGTGCTAGGTGCGAATCCAATCAAAAGTATAGTTCAATTGAAACAGGCGCATATTGAACTGAAATATGCAATGGCCACCAAAAAGTGACAATGTCACCAATCTAGTCCACTATTTTATTAAAATAGAAACATGGAATTTACCGATTAGAGTTTAAATTCATTGGCTTCAACTGATGTAGGGGCACTTTTACGTCCCTTTTTCTGATTGAGCTCTTCAATAACATAGTCGGGAGCGACCTTCGTTAGCTCTGTTAAACAGTCATCCGTTTTAGGGTTGCCGTATCTAACATAGATGTCACACACGGCATACAATTGTTCTGGAGCACCGGATATCAAATACGCTTGCTCAAAAGCGTTGACAGACTTCTTCAAGTCTAACTCTTCTTGCAGAACACCATTTAAGTACCAAAAGTAACTGTTCGTCTTTGCCATCGTCGCAGCTTTGTCTATTTCAAACGCCGCTTCTTTCTTTTTGTCTAATCTAACCAAAGCGAGAGATTTAGAATAATGCAGCGAGGCATCTTCTGAATTTAGCTTGATGCCCTCGTCAAGCACGTTGATAGCTTTTTGGTCTAGCTGTTGCGCTCGGAAGTTGTCTGCATAGCTTAACCAAACTTGAGGGTTGTTTGGCTCAAGCTTAGTTAACTCTGGGTATATCAGCGCCGCTTTATCCCAATCACGATGCCAACGGTAAACGTCTGCAAGTAATAACTTGGAAACATTATCGTTCTTACTGGACAAGTGTGCTGTCAGCTCTGAAACAGGCCCTTCAAGTGACTGCTGTTGCTCTGAACTCAAATTGGCGTAATCTCGAACGAGGTTAATCGCTGCTGTAATTCGCACCATGGCGGCGTCATCACTCAATAATGGTGAAATCAAACGCCAACGGTGCTCAATCATATATGGTTGTGCTCCCACGATCGCAGCTTCGCGAATACCTGCATCTTCATCCTGCAACCCACGCGCAACTGCAACCAATGCATTTTGGCTTGGATAGTTGGCTAACTCACGTAAAGCATCAATACGTTTTTCTGAAGACAACTTTTTATTTTGCGCATCATAAGACAGCTTTTCGACTCGTTGCGCCGGTGTCATTTGAGCTTCTTGTGGAGTGACAACCGTTGTCGGCGATACTTGATCTGGGTCTAGCAATGTTGTTTCTTGTGCCACCACGGCTTGACTCGTAGCAATGCCGATCGAGATCACGAGTAATGATTTAGAGAGCAGCTTAATTTTTTGCATTCAATAACCTATATTCTTTCATTTCCGGGCCTGTAGCAGGCGTAGTGACTATCTTAAAACTTCATTTCAAACACAGTCTGTGTTTGAGTAGCTTGCTGGCGTAGAATCTGGTCACTGTATTTACCGTGAACCACTGGGTTACCTGTCGCTCGTAAGATGTACGCCATCGACTGATCAACATGGGTAAAAAACTTCTTCCAACCCGCGCAGAGATAATTAAGACCAGGCTCACCTTGCCTAGTACGGATAAAACGGTTTTTGGGACATTCTCCAAAACATGCAAATTGATAATCACATTGAAGGCACTGTTGGGGCAGCGTACGACTTTTAGCAAACCCAAATTTCTGCTGCTCAGAGCTATAAGCGAGCGTATCGAGCTTTTCGTGATGAATGTTTCCAACCTTATATTCTGGGTACACGTAATGATCACACGCAAACACATCACCATTAGGCTCCATTGCTAAGCCTTTCCCGCAGATTTCACCTAACGTACACAGTGGGTTTTTTCTGCCCATCCAGGTTTCGATACTGGCTTCAAAGTACTGCACAAACACGTTGCCGATATCGTGTAAAACCCATTCATTGAAAATCGCGATCAGAAAATTTCCCCATGCTTCATCCGCAACGCAAAAAGGTTCAACAACAGCATCTTTATGACCTGGGATCAACCGTTTATCTCCTTGTTTTAGTTGCTCGTTTGGCTCCCAGGTTTGAGGGGCGGTTGTTCTGAATGTTTTCTGCTCAACTATTGGAATAAACTGCATTTGAGGGGAGCGTACTTCATCTCGCAAGAATCGGTAAACTTCAAGTGGGTTACGGCTGGTCAAGTTGTTAACACAAGTGAGCGTAGCAAACTTTACTTCGTGCTTATGTAATAATTCAACCGCATTCATAACTTGCCGGAATGTGCCTCTACCAGCTCGGTTTGTTCGATAAGCGTTGTGCATCATTTCTGGGCCATCAATGCTTAAACCGACGAGAAAGTTGTTCGCCTTTAAAAACTCACACCATTCATCGTTAAGCAGTGTGCCATTAGTCTGGAGATCATTGGAGATCGTAATACCATCGGGACGGTATTTATTCTGTAGCTCAACAATTGTCTTGAAATAATCCAAACCTAGCATTGTCGGCTCACCACCCTGCCAAGAGAAAATGATTTCAGGTGTATTCTGTCCCGCTATAGTTTGACGGATATAGGTCTCGAGCGTTTCCTCATCCATGACTGGTGAGCAGCCTGGCTTGTACTCAAGTAAATCTTGTTTGCTTAGGTAGTAACAATAGGTGCAATCGATATTGCACACTGCACCGATAGGTTTCGCCATGACATGTAATCGCTTGGATGCTTTTCCATTGAACTGCGGACCTTGAGTTATGTGCATTCATCACCTTCTTAGTTGCTAGCCTGCGCCCAACGGCGTTAAGACTAATCATTAAGTTAATCGCCTAGTGTGATGATAATGTTCAATTATTCGTGGCGCTTGTTATAGTGTGTATAACTGTTTTTCATAGACTTGCCTGATAAAATTTTTTGATCATAAATGTTGATGGAGCTCCCCTATGAAGCATTCCAAAAGTAATACTCTTTACCTTGGTGCCACTATTTCGATTTCGCTAATTATCACTGGATGTGCAACAACACAACCTAGCCCTCTTGCTCAAAAAATCGATCAAGATATGGTTCTTATTGAAGGTGGACAATTTATGATGGGCTCGGATAATCCATCAGCAAATAAATCCGAGCGCCCGGCTCGCACCGTTCGCGTGGATGATTTCTATTTGGCAAAATTTGAGGTAACCCAAGAGTTATTCGAATCGGTTACAGGCTCTTCTCTGAGTTATTTTAGAAACCCAAATACGCCCGTGAATAACATTAGCTGGCAACAAGCCAATTATTTTATAAAGAAATTGAATGAAAAAACGGGAGAGCACTATCGTTTACCCACAGAAGCAGAATGGGAGTTTGCAGCGAAAGGGGGGAATCTAAGTCAAGGATTCACTTACGCGGGGTCTGATGATATTAACGACGTTGCCTGGTATGCCAGTAACTCAAACAATAAGGCACACAAGGTAGGTCAGAAAAAACCGAATGAGCTTGGCTTATACGATATGACGGGTAATGTTGGTGAGTTTGTTATTGATGCGTTTGATGAAGGCTATTACAAATCGGCACCAAGTGATAATCCGGTAAACGCAAAAGATGAAAAAGAAAGCTTGGCACACAAGTCTGTACGAGGTGGTAGCTTTGCCTATGATGCTGACGAATCCGAAAACTATCGTCGCGATTTTGCTAGCCAGTCAGTCATCATGTCCGACATGGGGCTGAGATTAGCGAAAGACGCTGATTAAACTAAGTAAGAAAAAAGTGGAGCGATAAAAGGTAATTAGCTCCTATTGACCCCAACAATAGAGGCTTTAAGCTGATCAATAGCTTGCTTAGGTGCATAGTGACTAAGCTCTTGTATGCACCTATCGAAAGCAAAAGCGACAGCACCTTTTTTATGATTTCTCGCTAGAACCTCGCATTGAGCAAACAAGTGTTGTGGATTGCCACCGACTTCAAATGCTGTATGCAACGCTTTACTGGCTTCTAGAACATCGCTTTTTTCTAAAGCTAGACCGTACACGTACCAATAATGCGCATTAGTTTCACCAACTTCTGCGGCGCGTCTAAGTAGCTTTTTCGCATCATCGGCTTTGCCTTGACGTAACAAAGAAAGACCTGCGCTGTATGGTAATGTGCTGGATTTAGGTTGAGCTTTCATCCCTTGTTGTAGCACCGTGAGCGCAGCTTCTTCTTTACCTAGGTGACGATACAAATCTGCTAGGTTAACGTAGCTATTTTCGAAATAGGGTTCGATGCTGATCGCTTGTTTATACAGCTCGGCCGCTTTGTCGATTTCACCTAAGCTGCGGTACACATTCGCCAAATTGGTTCTTCCGAAACCACGATCGGCATTAAACTCTTGAATTTCCATGTACTCTTCTAAAGGCGATTTAATGATATCTTTTTGTAAAGGGGTCATTTGTGCGTAGTTCGCTACCAGCACCGAGGCAGCTTCCGCTCTCACTGAAAGCACCGGGTCACCAAGCAATGGCTCTAGAATCCGCCACCGATCATGAAATTCATAACCAGACGAGCCTGAAATTGCCCCTAATCGAACCATTTCATTCTCATTCTTAACGGCCCTAGCCAAAGATACTGTTGTATTTTGGTCAGTATTGCCCCCCATTCTCTCCAGGGCTGAAGCACGAATAATGTCTTTTAACGACGAATCCTGAGCAGAGTATGCCAACGCATTTGCTGCTCCTTGATGACCAATTGAATCCGCATAAAATGCGACAGCAAAATGTTGTTGATTACGATACTTCGAATTCGGGTACCATTCTGCTATCTGTTCATCGGCCCATTGATTGCTTTTATCTTCATGGCATGACATGCAAACATTGGGCGTTCCAATATGTTTGCTCAAATCCGGTCGTGGAATATGCCAACTGTGGTCTCTACGAGGATCGACTTGCATGTAAGTCGTTTCTGGCATGTGACAAGTCGTACATTGCGATGCTTCAGATCCAGCCTTATGAAAGGTATGCTTTTCAGGTGTATATTCCGATGCAATATGGCATTGCGAACATACTGCCTCTTCTGGGATCGTCAATTCTGCCGTGTGTGGATCATGGCAATTAGTGCACGTGACCCCCTTCTCCGCCATTTCAGATTGAAGAAACGAACCATAAACATAATCTTCGTCGTAAATCTGTCCATCATGATAGTAGAGTTCAGGTGTTATAAGACTTAAGCGATATTTATCAAAAAAGGAACCTTTAACATGATCACCTGTTTCATTTAACTGGGTTCGGCGACTATGGCATTGAGCGCATGTTTGCACTTGATTGGTTGCCTCAATTGATTTCGGCTGTAACGTACTATGGCCTTCCTCAAACACCCAATCCGACACTGCTTTAGACAAATTTCGATCAAAGCCATAATGGCTGTCATGCTCAAAAGACGTGCCAGCATTTTTGTATTTCTTGGCCAGTTCTATGTGCTGACTAGCGGGACCATGGCATGCTTCGCATCCCACATTAATCTCTGACCATGAGCTGTTGTAAGTGTTTTTGTCTGCGTCGTAATTCTTCTTTAGGTTCGTTGAATGGCAATCAGCACACATGAAGTTCCAATTTTGCCCGGTATTGGTCCAATAGAATTCATCCGTTGTTGTCGTTTCTGGATAAAGATGAAACCAACGCTGTCCCCCTTCAACTTTAGCTCTTGTGTCCCAAGCAAAAGGAATAAGCTGCACGCGTCCATCTTCAAACTCGACCATGTACTGCTGTAATGGCTCCCAGCCAAATGTATAGCTGATCTTATAGTCATGCCATTGCCCGTCAGCACCTTGAATATTGACCCAAAATTCGTCGCCTTTTTTAAAAAAACGATTAGTCATTCCTTTGTGCGTTACAACATGGTTATCAAAATCACCACGTACAGAGGTTGTACTTGCATGCTTCATGGCCATATCGTGATGTGACCCTTTCCAGGCCGCTACCTCGTTTTGGTGGCAATCTATACAAGCTTGTGTGCCAGCATATTCCGGATTTAAGCCTGAAGGAATATTTGGTTTCTCTATTAATAACTCTTGAGAAAAAGCCATAAAACTGACAACAACGTTGACCAGCAATAAAATGCGAAACCGGCCTGCCCACTGACTCATAGATATCCTTATATTTATAATGTACAACCTAAATCAATATAGACACTAAATCACTGGTTATACAAATAATTACAAGCAATACATAACGACTTTAGTATTGCTTTAGGACCGTAAAACAAGCGAGCATCCTATTGTTTTTCATTTCCATCCCCTCTTCTACTACGCAATAAAAATAAGGCTCTTCAGTGATCTAAATCTACTTTACGAATCTCTACAAACTAACAGGACAACCCTATTTCTTCTTAATTAACAAATGGTTACTACCTAGCAATAACTTATGGTTATATCGAGTATAAGAGGATTTTTCTATATACATCATTAACTTATGCAGCAACTAAGCATAAGGCTCACTTGTGCTTATCTTTACTCTCAACAATCTGGAGTTTTTATGGCAAATCAATTGAGCAAAATCGCTGTAGGCGCAGGACTGTTAGCGGCGTCCAGTGCTGCTATGGCAGCCGACAAACCGAATATTCTGGCAATTTTTGGTGACGATATCGGCTACTGGAATATCAGCGCATACAACCAAGGTATGATGAGTTACAAAACGCCAAACATCGACCGTATCGCGAATGAAGGTGCGTTGTTCACAGATCACTACGGACAACAGTCTTGTACTGCTGGTCGCGCTGCCTTTATTACGGGTGAAGAGCCATTTCGTACGGGTTTGTTAACAATTGGTATGCCAGGATCTGACCACGGCATACCTGATTGGGCGCCAACCATTGCAGACCTGTTAAAAGAACAAGGTTACATGACGGGTCAATTTGGTAAAAACCATTTAGGTGACCAAGATAAGCACTTACCGACAAAACACGGCTTTGACGAATTCTTCGGTAACTTATACCACCTAAACGCAGAAGAAGAGCCTGAAACTTATTACTACCCTAAAGACCCAGAGTTTCGTAAAAACTATGGCCCTCGTGGTGTCATTAAGTCTTATGCCGACGGTAAGATTGAAGACACTGGCCCGATGACACGAAAACGTATGGAGCACGCAGATGAAGAGTTCCTAGAAAGCTCTTTGGCATTTATGGAAAAAGCAGTTAAAGCGGATAAACCCTTCTTTATTTGGCATAACGCCACTCGTATGCACGTTTGGACTCGCTTGCAGGAAAAATACCAAGGCAAATCAGGTGTAAGCATTTATGCCGATGGTATGCTGGAACACGATGACCATGTAGGTGTTTTACTCGACAAGCTGGATGAGCTAGGTGTTGCAGACAACACTATCGTTATCTACTCAACGGACAACGGCGCAGAAACCATGACTTGGCCAGATGGTGGCGCAACACCATTCCATGGTGAAAAAGGTACAACTTGGGAAGGCGGTATGCGTGTTCCTCAACTGGTTCGTTGGCCAGGCGTAATTAAGCCAGGAACCAAGATCAATGAAATGATGGCACACCAAGACTGGTTGCCTACATTATTGGCAGCTGCTGGCGTACCTGATGTAAAAGAAAAACTGGCAGAAGGCTACAAAGCAAATGGCAAAGAGTGGCGTGTACATTTAGATGGTTATAACTTCATGCCATACTTTGAAGGTAAGGAAGAAAAAGGCCCTCGTGAGTCGCTGCTTTACTTTACGTCTAATGGTGAATTAAACGCTGTCCGCTGGAATGACTGGAAACTTCACTTTGCAACGCTTGAAGGGAACCTAAGTAACGCAGTTCGTTTTGCTCCGAACTGGCCTAAAATCATCCACCTACGCGCTGACCCATTCGAAAAAGGCCCAAGCGAATCACAAATGTACTTGCGTTGGATGGCTGACAACATGTGGCTATTTGTACCTGTACAAGACGTTGTGGGAGAGTTCTTTAAAACACTTCCAGAATACCCAATGCAGCGTGGCACAGCGATGAACCCTGCTTCACTAAACTACGACTCTCTAAAAATGCAAGAGAAGCTGCAACAACTAGACAAAGTTGAACAAGAAATCAGCAAGTTTAAGTAAACTAAGTTAACGTTAGTTAATCAGTAACATAAGCCAGCAGACCATTCTGCTGGCTTATGTGTATCGCCACATAGGAACTTACTTAAATCGCCTGTTTAGCCTATACAAAGTGGGCATTGTGAGTACAGACTGAAAAACAAAAAAGGAGAGCTAACCTGCTCTCCTTTGTATTTTAACCGTGGATAAACTAAGCCACATTAACCGATTTAGCTAAACTGCTACTTTGGAAAAACTCATCATGCAATGCGCAAATCGCGTGCTGGTATTCCTTATCACCGACAACAAATTGAACATTTACATTTCTCAATGATGAGTGCAGTGCAACTGGCGTAACGCCATTATTCATCAATGCAAGCACACCTTTCGCCAACGTCTTATTGGTATCAATTTGAGAACCGATGGCTGAGATAAGCGCGACCATACGACCTTTAATCGAGGCATTCGGATAACGTTTCTCGGCTTTATACAATACTTTGTTTAAGCTATCAGTACTGCCACCTAGATAGTAAGTAATAGAGTTAGCGTTCATCTCTTTACCAACCAAACTTACACGAGCATCGGAGATGATTTCCATCAATTCGTAACTAACGTTATCGGCTTTTCCTACCATTGCTTGGTCAAACAAATGCAGTGCAAATACTTTTTCTTTACCTGCGATGATCTCGACTTTGTCTTCTTCTGGGCGGTAGCTTGAAGAGATCAAAGTACCTTCGTGTTCAGGTTCGAATGTATTTTTAATCTGTAGCTCAATACCACTTTCACGTAAACCCGCAGCGGCATTTGGGTGAATAGCTTCCATGCCAAGGTTGGCAAGTTGGTCCGCTACGTCATAGTTTGTACTACCAATTGGTAATACTTTTTCAGGGCCAACAACGCGTGGGTCCGCTGAGCTCAAGTGGTACTCTTTGTGAATTACTGCTAAATCCGCTTTTGTTATTGCTGCAATTCGGCTAAATGTCATCTCACTATAACCTCGGTCATAAGTGTGCATTAGCCCCTCTTTACAGTAAGCATAACCTGTCACGATTGGCAGTTCTTTTGATACATCGATATCAGCAAACGCGTCACTGATCGACTCATCAAGGCTTCTTGGCGCTTGATTATCCCAACCAGACAGGTCAACGAACTTAGCGTTAATACCCATATTTTTTAGTTTTAGTGCTGTGTTGTAAGCACTATGTGCCTCACCGATAGACGAGAGAAACTCTCGAATTTGAGGCAAGTACTGGCGCAACGAAAATTGACCGTACTGACAGGTTTCTAAAATATTCGCGATACAGTTTTTCGCTTCAGCAATGCGGGAGCGAATGAATTTATCCGCACGGATACGATTCATTGGGTCCGCAAAAATATTTTCATTGGTCAGCAACATACGGCTTTCAACGTACGCTAACGCTTCTTCCCATTTGTCGTCGCGTTTCGCGATAAGCTGATAAACGCCTGGTTTACTGGTTTTTTTACACTCGAGCAGCGCATCGGTCATACCACCGTATGCAGATACGACAAAAATACGATTGTATGGCGTTTTGGGACGAAGAATAATATTGTCGAGAACAGCATCAAATGCTGTCATTGATGTACCGCCGATTTTTTCTACGGTAAATGTCATGATAAGCCTTTTTTGATTGGTAACTTTAAAAAGAAAAAAGAAGAGATAGTAAAGTGTGGGGTGGCAAAGCACCCCACCATCATCTTTTAGTCAACGAGAGGATAAACACCGTTTTCATCGTGCACTTCAGCGCCAGTAATCGGTGGGTTAAACACACACGCCATTACCATTTCTTTATTCTTATAAGCTCTCAAGTAGTGCTCATCGTGCTTATCAAGGATGTATAATGTACCTGGTTTGATTGGGTACGTTTCTCCACCTACAACTTCAATCTCACCTTCACCACTCATACAAAACACCGATTCAAGGTGGTTTTGATAGTGAATATGAGTTTCTGTATCTTCATAAATCGTTGTGATGTGGAAAGAGAAACCCATGTTGTCGTCTTTCAACAACATGCGGACACTTTCCCAGTTATCTGAAACAACACGTCGTTCGCTGTTGCGGCATTCATCTAGAGTTCTGACGATCATAATTAAAATCCTTATTAAGATGCTTGTTTGAAATGTTTCGCAGCGATAGTCTCTACTGCATTTTCAAAGATGCTTAGTCCTTGATCTAGCTCTGATTCGCTGATGGTTAGTGGACAGAAGAACTTCACAACTTCATCTTCTGGACCCGCTGTCTCTATCACCATTCCATTCTCGAAACAGTTTTTCGCAATTTCAGATGCCATGTCACCATTGATACATTCAATACCAACCATCATGCCGCGGCCTTTTTTCTGCACAAACATTTGAGGAAAGCGACGAACACAACGGTCAATCACTGCACTTACCTTGTCTGAACACTGCTTGATGTGTGTTTCAAAATCATCGTTTGCCCAGTAAATTTCTAGTGCTTTTGCAGCAGTAATAAAGGCGTGATTATTGCCACGGAACGTACCGTTATGCTCGCCTGGCTTCCACTGGTCAAGCTCAGGCTTAAGTAATACGACAGCCATCGGCAAACCGTAACCACCGATCGACTTCGATAGCGTCACGATATCCGGTTGGATACCAGACGGCTCGAAACTAAAGAAAGTACCGGTACGTCCGCAACCTGCTTGAATGTCATCGACAATCACAAGAATGTCATTGGCTTTACAGATTTTGCTCAAACGTTGTAACCACTCGTTTGAAGCAGCATTTAAACCACCTTCACCCTGCACAGTTTCAAGAAGTACAGCGGCTGGTTTATCCATACCTGCAGAGTTGTCATTTAGCATGGTTTCGAACAGCGCGAGACCATCTACGCCAGCGTAACCTTCAAATGGAATACGAGTGACGTTACTTAGACTAGAACCGTTACCTTGTCTGTGATGCTGGTTACCCGTTGCAGCCAGTGCGCCAGCAGTACAACCATGGAAGCCGTTAGTAAACGCAACGACGCTGTCGCGGCCTTTTACTTTTTTAGCCAGCTTCAATGCCGCCTCAACAGCGTTAGTACCTGTTGGGCCCGTAAACTGAACCTTGTAATCCAAGTTTCTTGGTTTAAGGATGTAAGTATCCAACGCTTCCAGAAACGATGCTTTCGCTTCTGAGTGCATATCCAAACCGTGAGTAATACCGTCCATTTCAATGTACTCAAGCAACGCTTGTTTTAGTACTGGATTGTTATGGCCGTAATTTAGAGATCCCGCTCCAGCAAGGAAGTCTAAGTATCGTTCACCTTGTTCTGTTTCTAGCCAGCAGCCTTTCGCTTTACGAAAAACGACCGGGAAATTGTTTGAATATGAGCGTACGTTGGATTCCTGCTTTTTGAAAATATCCATGATGAGACCGTTTTTAATTCCTATTGTTTGAGGATTATTTGAGAGGAATGCGATACAAATATTCTGTATCGTGTTTGCCTTTAAAGTGGGCTTCTTCATCCAAAAATGTGCTTACTTGGCCAGAATTGCCGTTCATCGCATCTAACTTTTTGAACAGTGCCCAAGAGGCTTTATTATCTTCCGTGATGGTAGTTTCTACCGATTTAACACCGCCTAATTCCTCTCGGGTGAGAAGTTCTTTCAACATGCGGAATGCTAAACCATGACCTCTAAAGCGAGGTGAGACTGCAACTTGCCAGACAAATAAAACGTCTTGCTCGTCTGGTTTCTGATAACCGGAAATGAAACCTGCGATTTCGCCTTTTTGCTCAACCAAAATACTGGTTTTGCTGAAATGCGTAGACTGTAGGAAATTGCAATAAGATGAGTTCATGTCCAATGGAGGACAGTCTGCAATCAAGCTGTAAATGTCGTCACCATCAGAGATTTTAGGCTCACGAAAAATCCATTTTTTACTTGAGTCTTCTCCAATCTCTGGATAAAGGACCCAAGGTGCTGATGTGATCATATGAAAATACATATCCTTTGAGGTCTAATTAAATTTCCTTTTTATTATGGGCATCCCTCGCGACTAAAAATCAAATAATCCGCCTTTTTATCGGTATTTTTGTGATTTAGATCACAAAAATAAACCTATTAACCAAAAGTTAAAATAGTTTGAGGTCTAATTTATTAAATAGTCACCTAAATGCGCAGTACAAAAAACAACCAGAATAAGACCGTTTTCCATGCTGTTCATTTCTCAGAAAAAAATAGAAATCCAAAAAAAAAGCGGCATGCTTTCGCATACCGCTTTTATCAATAATTTAACTGCTGATACTAGTTATTTTGATTTCTTAGAAACCGCCTTTGGACGAGGTTCATCCATCAAACCTTTTATCAAAGATACCGTTGCAACAAGCAAAACAATAGTAAATGGTAAACCAGTCGTCACCGCCATTGCTTGAGCAGCAGCTAGACCACCACCCAACATCAATGCAATCGCAACCAAACCTTCAAACGTACACCAGAACACGCGTTGTGGCGTTGGTGCATCGACCTTACCGCCCGCAGCAATAGTATCAATAACCAGTGATCCTGAGTCAGAAGAGGTAATGAAGAACACCACGACTAAGATAATGCCGACAAAAGATGTTATCTCAGCCAATGGCATAACATCTAACATGGCAAAAAGTTTTAAAGGCAGTTCTGCGTTAAACACCGCCTCATAGCCATCATTAACGTATTGGCTAATTGCGTTACCGCCAAAAGCCGTCATCCATAACACACAAACTGAAGATGGGATAAGAATAACGCAAATAATAAACTCACGAACCGAACGACCGCGAGACACACGTGCGATGAACATACCCACAAATGGTGACCAAGAAATCCACCACGCCCAGTAAAACGCCGTCCAGCCTTGAGAGTAATTCACATCCTCTCGTCCAAATGGCATAGATAAGGCAGGGATATTAGCCACATAGGAAACGATGTTCTCGAAGAAACCAGTTAAAATCGCAATCGTCGGGCCAACAACAATAACAAATAGCAATAGCAGCGCTGCAAGACCCATATTGATTTCAGATAAGATTTTCACGCCCTTATCGAGTCCAGCCACAACAGAGATTAAAGCGAGCGCAGTGATACCAATAATCAATATAACCTGCGTGGTATTGGTCATTGGGACATCAAACAGGAAGTTCAAACCCGTTGCGGCTTGAGATGCACCGTAGCCTAGCGATGTTGCTAAACCAAAAACCGTCGCTACCACTGCAAGAATATCGATAATATGACCAGTCCAACCCCATACACGCTCACCAAACAAAGGGTAAAAAATTGAGCGCATGGTGAGTGGCAAACCTTTGTTAAATGAAAAGATAGCCAGCCCAAGAGCCAAGAGCGCGTATATTGACCACGGATGAAGTGCCCAGTGGTAAATCGTCGCAGCCATCCCTAATGCCGAAGCTGCAGTTGCATCGCCCTCTGCACCACCTAGCGGTGCCCAGTCAGTACGTACACCATTCTCAACGCTCACGCCACCAATCGCAGAACTAAAATGGGACATCGGCTCTGATACACCGAAGAACACAAGACCAATACCCATACCCGCAGCAAATAGCATTGCCAACCATCCGGCATAGGAGTAATCCGGTGTTGCTTCAGTACCACCGATTCGTACACGGCCTAATGGTGTGAAGATCAATCCGACACAGACAATGACAAAAATATTACCTGAAGCGAGAAAAAACCAGTCTAAATTGTGTAACAAACCCGCTCGTAGGTCTGCAAAAAACGGCTCTACCTGTTCTCGGAATAATAGTGTTATCACAACAAACATGACGATTGCTAAGCCAGAAATTGCAAAAACACGGTTGTGAATATCAAGGCCAAATGGGCCTACCTTTAGCGCAACGTTATCCTGACCAATTTGATAGTCAGTATCTATTGCGTTTACTTTTCCATCGGGGCGTTGAATGCCACCGTTATTATCGGTGCTCACGGATAATCTCCTTAAAAATACGTGACCAAGTTTAAATTACTTTCGTCGGAGTTCGAGTAATGAAACGTCTTCATCACTACCAAGCACATGTTCATAAAACATTGTTCTTATAAGCGGTTACTCAATCCGCCATCATAATCTTAAAGCCCCCTATCTCTCATTGCATTTTATTGTTTTCACCATAAATAACGCCTATTGCCAAACCGAAGATATTGGCATGTTTCGATTAAAGTGATACTGCAGTTGTGCTTGAAACAGCTCCGCAGTTGCTAACGCATCCGTCAGGGCATGGTGAGGTTGATAAGCAGGGAGGCCATATCTTTCACGAGCGTGCCCTAATCGTACAGAACCGGGTTTCTTGCCTTTCAACTTATTGATAAAACCTCTGCATTCACGGCGTTGTATCGCATACTCAATATCTAACGTATCAACAACAGGAAACTGTATCCCCTCTCCGATGCTATTTAGCAAGGCGTTATTAAAGAACTGCCTTTCAATGTTCTTGTAGTGAACAAGTACCACTTTGCCTGACAACGCATCCAATATTTCACCCAAGATCTGAGACAGCTGCGGCGCGTTTTTAACCTCAGAGTCAGTGATACCGTGAATAATGACAGACTCGTGGTTTAACTCTCTGTTTGGGTTAACGACCCAATGAGCAGAGCCATTACATTGAACACGATCAATAGTAAACGGCACAAGTCCGATCGTGAGAATGACATCCTCTTCCGAGTTCAATCCTGTTGTCTCAAAGTCTACCGAGACAAATGGCACTTGTTCAATTGGTGTTTCCCCATTAACCATCGGTGTCGAATAATAGCGTTTGAGCCTCTGGTCTTTCGCTTCTTTAGCGAGTTGTTTGAACAACATTGACCACTCTGGCGTCTGGGATGTATCCAACAACGGATGTTCTTTTTCTGCCTTTTTTGAGAACCACATCATTTGCTACTTCTCTGGTATCGAAACTTAATGAAGTTCTGTGCGTTACTTAGAATTTGAAATGCTGCTTTTAAGTTTCGACGTTCAAATTCAGACATGTTCTCCGGCTCAATATTGTTGTCTGGCTCTTCTCCATTTTCTATATCAAGGGCTTGGTGACGAATTCGAACCATGTAGATTAGCTCCATCGCATCCCTTAAATCCAAACCTCGACCTTTCGGTAAAATGCCAGCATCATTAATGTCATCTAAACGGTCGAAAGAGTTTTGCGATCGCGAACCGATTGCCAAAGAATGCACCCGTATTAAATCGGCCAACGGAGCCGTCCCCCTTCGCTTCAAGTTAATCGAGTTGCGATGACGACCATCTTTCTCCATCACAAAGTCTTTGAAAAAGCCCAGTGGAGGCGTCCTACGTATTGCGTTGTACGCCATACAAGCAAGAAAGCGGTTATTTCTTTTCGCTCGTCTCACAATAAAGCTGCTTAATTGCTCCGCCCATTTCACTCGCCCATGCACACCGAGGAGATCAAAAAAGATATTACTATTTAACAACCTCTCAGGGGTTGGATTGTCTATCCAGTTTCCAAAGCATTCTTCCCATTCTGCACGAGTTTTTCGCCATTCTGGGTTGGTAGCCATAATGTCTCCAGTACAATAAGCATAGCCGCATGCCGCTAAACCATCACAAACAAATTTAGCAAACTTTTCAAAGTACTCTCCGTGAATCTCAACGTCATAACTGTTGTCGAGAATAAGCGCGTTATCTTGATCCGTTACAATTAGCTGCTCATCCCTCGCCATTGAACCCATTGCGACTAAACAATAAGGAATGGGCGCTGGGCCGAACTCTTGCTCAGCTAATTCAGCGAGGCGTTGTTTGAAACTACTGCCTATAACCGACATGGCTCGACCAATCATGTGCGCGTTGGCATCTTCATTGACCATTCTTACGAAACAGTCTTTTACTTGTTCAGAAACCTGCTTGAGATCCTCGACACTGGTTTGCTGAAAAATAGAGCTCACTAGCAATAGGCTGTTCTGAGATTCGTAACGAACGATGTCCGTCATGCCAATAATTCCTATCGGCTTTTTATCTTTTAAAATTGGTAAATGATGCACGTTGTAACGCAACATGGTTAACATGGCCTCAAACACATAGGCGTTATAATCCAATGAAACCACGTCATAACTCATGACCTCACTCACTGGAATATTGGTATCAATACCTTGAGCTAGTACGCGAATGCAAAGATCGCGATCAGTCAAAATTCCAAGCAGCTGTTCGTCATCTTCTTCTGTGAGCTCCTCTGTCGGGCGAATAATGAGCAGAGAGGTGACATTTTCCTCTGCCATTAGTATCGCAGCTTCCTGAATTGAAGCCGTTGCCTCCAGAGTTACTGGCTCTCTTGCTAAGATTTTACGTGCCTTAGCGGTGGTAAAGTCATTGCTTTCGGAGCGGCTAGATATTGCGCTTCGCAAACGCGCGCTATCTTCCAGTTCCATGTAGTCCGCAAAGTTTTCAAACTCATCACAAAGTTCATTGAAGATGTTTTCCGGAATACAGTAAACGAGAGTGTCTTCTATCGCTTTGGCTGGCATCCGTACGCGGTTGTTCATCAACAACCCCATCTGACCAAACAGTCCACCAGCATCAATCCTGTTATAGAGTTCACCTTTACGTCGATAAATCTCTACCGCCCCACTTCTCACCATATACAAGTCGCGGATCGTATCTCCGAAGTTAAGGATTTTTGTTCCTTGCCGAAAGTATGCAACCTCGGTATTGAGAGCAATTTTTCTAAGCTGCTCTTCAGGTAGGTCATCAAAAGGTGGGTACTGGCTAATGAAATTGAGCACTTCTAACTGTTCGGCTTCCATTTTTTATTCCATACGTTGCCTAAACTACAGCGATAAATATCACCCTGAGTGAAATCAAGCAATAAATAAATCTAAGGATAACAGTACCTAACCGATTTCACAGGACCAAGCCTTAACCAAAAATTAGAGCTCTAACCTTTTTACATGTAGAGTTCTAAGCTATCACAGCTTATATCTATGCAAGCGAGTTGAGTTGAAATGTACAAAAAAATTCAAAATAAATTCAACCCTACGTCAGGGCAACGTTATGGTGGATAAAAACACATCACAAGCAATTGTTTTAAATATAAAAAACAAGAATTGAACATACCTTGCTCAACGAATTCTCTATGCACGGCAGAACTAGTTAACCAACCCCCTTTCGTTGAAAGTTGAACTAAAATTAATTAGAGTACAAATCGTTAAACAGTTATAAACACACGAAAAAGGACAGATAACATGGATCCCATACTGGAAGTTAAGGGACTGTATAAAGTGTTTGGAGAAGACCCAGAGAGAGCCTTCTCGCTTATCGACAAAGGCGTCGATAAAGACGGTATTTTTGAACAGACAGGTTTAACAGTCGGCGTAAACGATGTATCTCTCACCATAAATGAAGGGGAAATTTTCGTAATCATGGGCCTTTCTGGCTCCGGGAAATCCACCCTTGTTCGACTTCTTAACCGGCTCATTGAGCCGACTAAAGGTAGTGTTTATCTCAAAGGAAGAGATATCGCCCACATCTCCGAAAATGAACTTCGAGAAGTTCGTCGTAACAATATCTCAATGGTGTTTCAAAGTTTCGCACTCATGCCACACATGACGGTGATTGAAAATGCCGCCTTTGGTTTAGAACTTGCCGGCATCGACGTTAATGAGCGTCAGAAAAGTGCCCTTTCCGCCTTAGAAAGAGTGGGTTTAGACCCTTATGCAGAATCTTTCCCTGACGAATTATCCGGAGGTATGAAACAGCGCGTTGGTTTAGCGAGAGCGTTAGCTTGTGATCCAGACATCCTATTAATGGATGAGGCGTTTTCCGCTTTAGACCCATTGATCCGTTCTGAGATGCAAGATGAGCTTATTCGTCTACAGAACGATGACAAACGCACAATTGTCTTCATTTCTCATGATTTGGATGAAGCAATGCGCATTGGCGACCGTATCGCCATCATGCAAAACGGTGAGGTTGTTCAGGTTGGTACACCTGATGAAATATTACACAGTCCAGCAAATGATTATGTCGAAGCGTTTTTCCGCGGCGTAAACATCGCAAGTGTCTTGACAGCAAAAGATATCGCGCGCAAGAAGCCAGCGGCTGTTTTTAAGAAATCGGAAAATGACGGTCCAGGCTCTGCGATGCAGATTCTGATGGATCACGACCGTGATTACGGCATTGTCGTCGATAAATCTAGCCGATATTCCGGCATCGTATCTCTTGATTCACTACGTTTGGCTCATAAAGAAAACCGTTCGTTAGCCAGTGCTCAATTACCGGATGAAGTTACTCTTCAGCCTGATCAGTCAATTAATGACATTTTGGGTCTGGTTGCTGGTGTTCCTTATGCCGTGCCTGTCGTAGATGAGAAAGGAACTTACTTTGGTGTCGTGACTAAATCACGTCTTCTACAAACACTAGATAAGGATTAACACGATGTCTTCAGAGCAAACTAACAATGATCCCTGGTCAAATACTGCTCCTGCGCAAGATGATCCTTGGTCGCAAGGTACAGAGGCCGCGCCAAGTAATGATTGGCTCAACTCAGAAACTGTAGAGCAAGCGCCATTCGATATTATGAACCCATTCCAAGATGCGGTTTTACCTCTCGATAGCTGGGTAGAATCCGGTTTGAACTGGCTGGTGGAACATGGTCGACCTGTTTTCCAAGCAATACGAGTTCCAATCGACTTTATTCTAACGTCGTTTGAAACTGCTTTGGTGTCTACACCTGCGCCTATAATGGTACTCATTTTATTTTTGCTAGCGTGGCAGTTTTCCAATGTAAAACTTGGTTTTTCTACTCTTGTATCCCTTGTTTTCATCGGCCTAATTGGTGCGTGGTCACAAGCGATGACAACGCTAGCACTGGTGTTAACCGCCGTTTTCTTCTGTTTGCTTATAGGGCTACCAATGGGGATATGGTTGGCAAGGAGCCAAACCGCTGCCAAATTTGTTAGGCCAATATTAGATGCAATGCAAACGACTCCCGCGTTCGTTTACCTTGTGCCAATTGTTATGTTGTTTGGTATTGGTAACGTTCCTGGCGTAGTAGTAACGATCATTTTCGCCCTGCCTCCCGTTGTGCGCCTGACTATTTTGGGTATTCAGCAAGTACCTGAAGAGCTTATCGAAGCTGGCCACTCTTTCGGGGCAAACAAAAAACAGATGCTTTATCGCATCCAGTTACCGTTGGCGTTACCAACCATCATGGCAGGTGTAAACCAAACCTTAATGCTGTCACTTTCTATGGTAGTGATTGCTTCAATGATTGCTGTTGGCGGCTTAGGCCAAATGGTACTTCGTGGTATTGGCCGACTTGATATGGGTCTTGCTGCCGTTGGTGGCTTAGGCATCGTTATTCTTGCGATTTTGTTAGACCGTATCACCCAGGTGTTAGGGGTTAATGCGGGCAACACTAAACTTCGCTGGTATCACACAGGTCCTGTTTCATACCTATTAAAACTGAAAACAAAGACGAACCAAGACGATCTAAAACTTAGGAGAAACATCAATGAATAATTCATGGAAGAAAGCGCTCTCTGTTGGAGCTCTAAGTACTATCGCATTTTCAACTTATGGTGTGGCAAGTGAACTACCGGGTGAAGGTGTCACTGTTCAGCCTGTTCAATCAACCGTTGCAGAAGAAACATTTCAAACGTTGATCGTAAACCGCGCACTTGAAGAGCTTGGTTACGATGTTAAACCGACCAAAGAAGTGGACTACAACGTAGGCTACACCTCTATTGCTAAAGGTGATGCTACTTTCTTAGCGGTTGGTTGGTTCCCTCTTCACGCCGATAAGTACACGATGTCGGGCGGTGATGATAAGTTCTTCCGTAAAGGCCAATACGTAAGTGGTGCTGCGCAAGGTTATTTGATCGATAAGAAAACCGCGGAAAAATATAACATCACTAACATTGGTCAGTTAAAAGATCCAAAATTGGCGAAGCTATTCGATGCAAACGGCGATGGCAAAGCGGACTTAACTGGTTGTAACCCAGGTTGGGGGTGTGAAATGGTTGTTGAGCATCAGTTGGATGCTTTCAAACTTCGTGACACAGTAACACACAACCAAGGTAACTACGCGGCGATTATCGCTGATACGATCTCACGTTACAAAAAAGGCGATCCGATTCTTTACTACACTTGGACACCGTACTGGGTAAGTGGCGTTTTAGTTCCAGGGAAAGATGTTGTGTGGTTAGAAGTGCCATTCTCTTCACTTCCTGGTGAGCGTAAGGACATTGATACGACACTAGAGAACGGTAAGAACTACGGCTTCGAGATGAACTCTATGCGCATCGTTGCCAATAAAGAGTTTACGGAAAAAAACCCTGCTGCTGCGAAGCTATTTGAAATCATCAAACTAAATATCAATGATGTTAGTGCTCAGAATATGATGATGAGCCAAGGTAAGAACAGCTCAGCGGACATCGAGTCTCATGTAAATGGTTGGATCAAAGCGAACCAGAAAAAGTTCGACGCATGGGTCGAAGAAGCGAAGAAAGCCGCAATGTAATCATGCCTTTATCAACCTCTAGAGCCAGTTGGTGTTATCAACTGGCTCTTTTTTTACACAAACGCCCCTCCCCCTTACATAGACATACCAACACTTACACTACTCGACCATAAACCCACATTATAATTCACGTTTATTTCACGCTTGCTTTGCTAAAAACAACACAACATAACAATTAAACTATTCGAATAAATATGAAAAACTTATCAAAGAGCTCTGTGTGGGGGCCTTTGCAGCCAATTGCTGCCTTTTCTTTGTTTTCGCTTCTATTTCTGTCTATCTCAAGAGTTTTGCTAGCTTTTTGGCAGATTGACCGTATTGACTCTCTAAACGACTTAATTTACATCCTAGGTCAAGGTTTGCGCGTAGATATTGCAACGCTTTGCTGGTTATTTATTCTTCCAGCACTGTTTTCAACCTTCATGCCATTAACCGGTAAGATGGGAGAGTGTTGGAAGCGAATATTACGCATATGGATGGTTTTAGGGCTTTGGGTGCTTGTATACATGGAGCTAGCAACAGCGCCATTCATTCAGGAATACGACCTACGTCCAAACCGCCTGTTTGTGGAATACTTAATCTACCCAAAAGAAGTCTTGAGTATGCTCTGGACTGGCTACAAATTAGAACTGTTTATTGGTGCGTTAGGTACAGTTTTAACCATCACTTTAGGTTGGAAGTGGAGTAAGAAACTGACCGATAAGGCGCAGCAGGTCAACTGGAAATGGCGACCACTATTGGCACTTTTCGTTGTTCTTTTTGGGGTTGCAGGTGCTCGCTCATCTTTAGGGCACCGCCCGCTAAATCCTGCTATGGTCGCCTTTTCTAACGATCCACTGCTTAACGACTTAGCACTGAACTCATCTTACTCATTGTTGTTTGCGGTTAATAGCATGAAGTCAGAAAAGAATGCTGAGCAGTTCTACGGAAAAATGGACACTCAAAAGATGTTGGAATTAGTTCGCACTTCATCAACAAAGTCCGACTTCACCCCTTCATTACTCCCAACCATGAACAGTAACCCCGCGACTTACCAGGGTAAACATAAAAACTTAGTGATTTTGCTACAAGAAAGCTTAGGCGCCCAATTTGTCGGTGCTTTGGGTGGTTTGCCTCTAACACCAAACCTTGATGAACTCATGAAGGAAGGTTGGCAGTTCACACAAATGTACGCCACTGGTACTCGTTCTGTTCGTGGAATTGAAGCCGTAACCACGGGCTTTCCTCCATCTCCGTCTCGCGCGGTAGTGAAGCTGAGTAAAAGCCAAACGGGTTTCTTTACCATCGCGGACTTACTGAAAGCTCAAGGCTATCACACGCAATTTATTTACGGCGGTGAAGCCAACTTTGACAACATGAAAACTTTCTTCTTTGGTAACGGTTTTGATCAAATAGTAGAAGAAGACGATTATAACAACCCAAGCTTTGTTGGCTCTTGGGGTGTTAGTGATGAAGATCTATATAACAAAGCAAACGAAGAGTTTGAACGCCTTTCAAAAAGCGACAAACCTTTTTTTAGCTTAGTTTTTACGTCAAGTAATCATAGCCCTTATGAGTATCCAAAAGGCAAAATTGAGCCATACGATTCAGAATATATGACGCGTAACAACGCCGTTAAATATTCCGATTACGCTTTGGGCACTTTCTTTGAAAAGGCGAAAAAGTCATCTTATTGGGATGATACCATTTTCATTGTAATTGCAGATCATGATGCACGTGTTTCTGGCGCTAACCTTGTTCCAGTTAAGCACTTTCACATTCCAGCATTGATCCTTGGTAAAGGCATTCAACCACGTAAAGATGACCGCATAGCAAACAACATAGACATGCCGCCTACACTGTTATCTCTGATTGGGGTAGATGCTAAAACACCGATGATTGGTCGTGATTTAACGAAGCCACTGGCTCGCGAAGATGAACGCGCAATGATGCAGTACGACAAAAACTTTGGTTATTTAACGCGCGACAATCTCGTTGTGCTTTCCCCTGGTGAAAAGATATCGACCCTGGCGTACGACTTTAAAGACCAAACCATGAAGCCGCTAGAGGTGGACGAGTCTATTATCGAGCGTGCAAAAGCAAACGCATTATTTGCATCTAAAGCGTATCAAAACAACTGGTATTCTTCCAAACACACTCATTAATACCAATGATTCCGCTGATAAAAAGGAGCTAAACGGCTCCTTTTTCTTATTCTGTCACTTACCTTCGAGAATGTTCTACTGACAACTCCTGTCGTTCCTTTCCGTTAGATTGCCCCTACTATTTCTAATTGATTAAGGAACAAACCATGCTGACTATCAATTCATTCGTTCTCTACGTTGAGGACATCCACATAAGCCAAGTTTTTTATTCGAAACTGTTCGAACGCAAAGTCACGCAGTTGTCTCCAACCTTCGCCGCTATTCCACTGACCGAAGGCTTAACGTTGACACTCAAGCAAAGAGATAATCTTTCACCCTACAGCGGAATTAGAGGTGGTGGCACCGAGTTGTCTTTATCGGTGCCCAATAGTCATATGCTAGAGCGCATTTACAAGCGCTGGAAAGACCTAGGTGTTGAGTTTGTTCAACCACCAGCGACATCAGTGTATGGGTTAAATTTTATGGCTATCGATCCAGATAAGCATCGCATTCGTGTTTTCATAAATGAATAAAAATGCGTTAAAAATGCTTTTTACCCATTCCCAATGTGACTTCAATAAATTAGACTCAAGGAAACATCAAAAGCGGCGTAGTAATAAGAAGGAATGCCCATGAGCTCAAGTATGATCCTTAGCGAATCCCTAATCGAGAGCGGAAGAGATATCCCCCTCAAAGAACTGCTTTATGCAAAGCGCGTGCTGGATAACTACATGGCAGTAGCCAAAGAAAGTAGCCCGCTTGAGCTATTAACTGAGATGAAATCGGCAGCAAAGCAAGTAGAATACTTTACAACGACGAGTAACCCGTGTGAGGCTCGTAATGTCATCAGTCAGATGATTGATAAAATCGACACCGCGGAATCTTTTGCTTCGTTCAAAGCATTAGCAGGTAAGCCATCTCAAGCACTCAATGAACTAATTGAAGATCGAGCTCAGCTGATTAAACACGAACGAGAGCTCCTGCTCGCCTCAGGCTATGACGCCTCACGAATCTAATATACGCGACAGGCTAAAAGTCATAGCTAACAACGAAAAAGGAGCTCTTAAAGAGCTCCTTTTGCTTTTCAAAACCGGATACAAAAGACTTAAAGGCCGATATCTTCCGTTATTGCTTTGATTTGTTTGAGGTCCATTTTATAGACTTCAATCATTTGATCGACCTGACTTAGTCGTGAATTAGCTTCATCATGTTTATCACACGCGTCCGACTTCACGTCCCAAGATTTGCCTTCTAAAAATACGTCACACTCTTTCTTGAGTTTCTCAATCTTAGGTAATAATTTCGACCGTTCTTTCTCGAGAGACTCTAATTCTTGCGAAATTTTTAGCTCTTTCTGGAATACTTCGCGGGACCGCTCAAACATAGTCGCTTGCATATCCGCTTGACGACTCAACTTCTCATTTTCTGACTTCGTCGTGTTGATCTTATCTGCCTGCTGCTTCAATTGAGACTCTAGTGACAAGTTGACCTTCTCGACCTCAGTCAACTGCTTTTGCAACTTCTTAAGTGCTTTCTGATGAGCTTCATCTTTCGCGGCGAGTAACTCACTAACTTGGTTTTGTATTTCTTGGTCGATCGCCTCTTCACGCACTTTTACTTGAGATGCCAACTGGGTTTTATCTTGCGTTAGTGCTTGATACTTTTCTTCTAATACGTGGTAAGTCGATTCCCACTTGTTCGCAGTGACAACCGATCCAACAAGGCCACCAAATGCCAAGCCTAACACCGCAGCGATTGCGATATAGATATGCGTACGTTTGTCACGCTCTTCAATGACAACTACGTCGTCTTGCTCTTCCATTTTGTTCTGAGAACTCACCGTATACTACTCCAAGGACTCTTTTACTTTGCTAGCGGATCAATTCCGCAAACATAATTGATGCTGTATAAATCAGAAATGCGCCAATTAATGTTATAACGGTCGCTTTTTGGACTTTTTCATTGGTTCGATAACGAAACAGCACAAATGCTACTGCAATCAACACCGCAATGGCTAATAATCTGGTCATACCGCCTCCTTGTCCACTCATGAAAAACTGCCTAGGTCCGTAGACTGTTTCACAAAGGTTCATTGTAACCCATTTATACGTACCATAAGGTCAACTTAGCGTAGATTTTAAAATAAGTGCTCCGATTTTAATCAATTTTGTGTCCTTAATTGAATAACTTATGTCGTAACAATCGAAACACATTTATCGTTCTGAAGTGTTTTGGGGTTCCATTCCCTAACCCAATAAATTTTATTTATGCCGTGACTCGCACAAAAAGATTGGCAAACATACCTTCATGAAAATTGATGAGGTTATTTCATTAAAAATAAATTGACATAGGGTGTTGAAATAGACCAAAAACATGATAGAGTTCACACGTTAATGATGACCAGCATCATTAACTAACCTTTACTCATTTAATTGAGTAATTGTTCCGATGAAGACTGCAGGAGAGTGGTTATTAATCAAATTTTAACATTTGATTAGCATAACTCGCCGAAGAATTAACTATTTCAGGTGCTACCTAGGTAGCGGGGACTGTAGTTGGAGGAACCTCTGGAGAGAACCGTTAAATCGGTCGCCGAAGGAGCAAGTCTTGCACTCACGCAAGGTGAAACTCTCAGGCAAAAGGACAGAGGAGTGGAAAGTTACAACCTAACTATTTTGCTTGGCCTTCCCGCCTACAACCAATAGCTTAGTTCTTTTAGAGATCGTTGATCTCGTCCTTTCCCTCTTCTCCTTATTAGTTGTTTTATTAAGGGGAAATCATGAACAACCTACAATCTTTATTACAAACCATCGATAATTTTGTCTGGGGTCCACCGCTGCTTATTTTGCTAGTAGGTACAGGGGTTTACTTCACTTTTAGCCTTGGCTTGATCCAGTTTAAACACCTCCCAACAGCGCTAGCGATGGTATTCAGTAAAGATAAGTCATCTAATACTCAAGGTGACGTTTCTAGCTTTGCAGCTCTTTGTACTGCACTCTCAGCAACAATTGGTACTGGTAACATTGTTGGTGTTGCCACAGCAATCAAACTCGGTGGACCAGGCGCTCTATTCTGGATGTGGCTCGCTGCCCTTTTCGGAATGGCGACTAAATACGCCGAATGTTTGTTGGCGGTTAAGTACCGAAGAGTCGATGATAAAGGCCAAATGATTGGTGGCCCAATGTATTACTTGCAATACGGTGTTGGCTCAAAAGCTCTCGCGATCATGTTTGCAGTGTTTGCTTTAGGTGTTGCTTGTTTTGGTATCGGTACGTTTCCACAAGTAAACGCGATTCTGGATGCAAGTGAGATATCTCTTGGTGTTAACCGTGAGCTATCTGCCTTTGTACTAACTCTTTTGGTTGCTTTCGTAACTTTGGGTGGCATCAAATCCATTGCTAACGTTGCAGGAAAAGTGGTTCCTACCATGGCTGTATTTTATGTGTTGGCGTGTTTAAGCGTGATCATCATGAATGCAGACCAATTGTTCAATGCCGTTGAATTAGTGCTGGTTTCAGCCTTTACATCAACAGCAGCGACTGGTGGTTTTCTAGGTGCAAGCATCATGTTGGCAATCCAATCAGGTATCGCTCGCGGTGTGTTCTCAAATGAATCTGGTTTGGGTAGCGCGCCTATGGCAGCAGCAGCAGCGAAGACAGACTCTTGTGTTAAGCAAGGCCTAATTTCAATGACGGGTACCTTTTTCGATACCATCATTATTTGTACCATGACAGGCCTTGCTCTAATCCTGACCGGTGCATGGCAAAGTGACCTTGCAGGTGCCGCGATGACGACTCATGCTTTTGCGGTGGGTTTAAATGCAGATACATTTGGCCCTATGCTCGTCTCAATCGGTTTGATGTTCTTCGCTTTTACCACCATTCTTGGTTGGAACTACTACGGTGAGCGTTGCGTTGTGTTCCTGTTCGGAACTAAAGCTGTGCTTCCATACAAACTGATTTTCGTCGGCTTGGTGGCATCTGGTGCATTCCTTCACCTCGATATGATTTGGCTACTGGCTGATATCGTAAACGGTCTGATGGCAATTCCTAACTTAATTGGTTTGATCGCACTGCGTCACGTCGTACTGGCAGAAACCAAACTGTTCTTTAGCTCAACATCGCAATCAGGTGAAGTTGAAGCAGTGAAAGCTTAGTGAAACGGCAGGTTTGCGGTCACAAACTGTCAGTCACAGAGAGCAAAACACATTAGAAATGGTAAAACACAAAGCCCGCTATTATTTAGCGGGCTTTATTTATCTTCGGTTAAATGGTTAATCTCTCAACCATTGATGCTCAACGTTTTCTCCACGTTCTTCAAAAAACTTCGCATTTTTTTGCTTGAATTGATCCGCTTTCAACTCTGATAGCGGCCAGTCTAAAAATGCTTCTGTTACAAACGAGTCGCCGACACCAACCTCAATCGATTCCAGATGTTTCCCGATGTAGCGATAAAAGTAGCCTTGCCCAAACGCATCGCACACCATAGGTACATGCCTGACACGTTGATGATTGACAGAGACCGAAGCCCAAGTCGTCGTTTTAGGTTCACAGGTTTGCTCTTTTACAACGTCGACCTCAAATTTATTGTCCATAGTTGTCGAAACAAAAACGACAATAGCGTCATGCAAATACACACGCCTGAGCAATAACTGTTTAGTGTCTTGAGTTCGCGTTTGTTGTATTCCATTAGCAAAAGGCTCGAAGTAGCCCCAGTGCCAAGACCAGATCATGCCGCGTTGCGCAAACTGTACTTGTGGCCACGTATGCCAAGCTACAGCGGCACCTATCCCCACAATAAATACAGCGAGTAGTATCAACAATCGATAAATATTACGCATTAAACGGGTTTTTCAATTAATAACTTCACACCAAGTGCGACTAATACTGCGCCCGTCGCGCCTTCCATCCACTTCATAAAGCTCGCATTCTTTAGTAGATTTTTAGCCGAGTTAAGCGCGCCAGCTAAACCACACTGCCAAACCATCGCAATAGCAAAGTGTACAGATGCCATCATCATTGATTGAAGCAAGGGTGAACCTTCTGGATTCACAAACTGTGGCAAGAAAGCCAAATAGAAGACCGCCGTTTTCGGGTTCAAGACGTTAGAAAGAAAGCCCTCTCTAAAAGAGCGCTTACCATTAAACACTTCGTGAATCTGCTCGGTCACGGTCAATCCATCTTTCGACGACATTAGCGCTTTTAAACTGCTCAAACCAAGCCAGATAAGATAAGCCGCGCCAATCATTTTTACGATTTGGAACAACTCTGCTGATTGCGCAAGAATCGCCGAGATACCAACCGCAGAAAAAAAAGCATGTACGAATAAGCCAAAGCAAATCCCTAGACTGGTTGTACATCCATCTTTTAGGCCCGAGCGGCTAGTGTTACGGATAACAAGTGCAGTATCTAAACCTGGCGTTAACGTTAAAATCGTAATGGCAATAATAAATGCCTCGAAATTCAAAATATCCATATTATCGTGATAATTAATTGTCAATCCTTCATCAATACCGCCAATCCACAAGATTCGCAAGCTTCTTTTTTAAGAGAGCTATACAACTGGGTGAGTTTATGGACAATGGGTTGGAGTTAATTATTAATAAATTAACGTAGGTTGCTTAGTGCAACACCATATGAAGGACCCGTTATCGGGTGTTTAGGGAAAGAACAAAAGAATAAGAGTAGTCACATGAACGCATTTACAAAACTCGTTGAACATTCCAAAAAAGTGGCAAATTTTGAGCATCTATCTGCCATCATAGATTGGGATCAAGCAGCGGTCATGCCACCTGGTGGCGCTGAAGCACGATCGAATGCCACGGCAGAGCTCGATGTACATATCCATTCTTTAATGACTCAACCGCACTTGGGAGAGCTTTTCGCTCAGGCAGAAGAAGAGACGCTGTCTACAAAAGAAAAATCTATCCTAAGAGAAATGAAGCGTGGGTGGCAGCAAGCTAACTTACTACCAGAATCATTAGTTCAAGCTCAATCTCTTGCTGGCTCCAAATGTGAACATGCATGGCGTACGCAACGTGGAGAAAATGACTGGGCTGGTTTTGAAAAGAACTGGGCTGAAGTAGTAAAGCTATCGCAGGAAGAAGCGCAAATTAGAGCCGAAGCAAATGGCACGACTCCTTATGATGCCATGCTCGATGTTTATGAACCTGGCACAACGTCTGCGTCGTTAGACATTCTTTTTGCTGACGTGAAAACCTGGCTTCCTACTTTGATCGATGAAGCGCTTGAAAAACAACAATCAGACAACATCTTATTGCCAACTGCACACTACCCTGCGGAAAAGCAAAAAGCGCTCGGTTTGGAAGTCATGAAGCTACTTCAATTCGATTTTGAACACGGTCGACTTGATGAGAGTACCCACCCATTTTGTGGCGGTGTACCGACAGATGTGCGTATTACGACACGTTATAATGAAAACGAGTTTGTCCAATCATTGATGGGAATTGTCCACGAAACTGGCCATGCTCGATACGAGCAAGGGCTACCAAAAGATTTATCAGGAACACCCGCGGGAGAAGCTCGCTCTATGGGTATTCATGAATCACAATCACTCTTCTTTGAAATGCAAATAGGACGAAGCAGCGCGTTTATCGATCACCTCGCTCGACTGACTTCTAACCATTTTTCTGGTAGTGAATTCGAAAAAGACAATTTAGCCAAAATTTACACTCGCGTAGAAAAAGGCTTTATTCGCGTAGATGCTGACGAACTAACATATCCTGCTCACGTTATTCTTCGATATGAAATTGAGCGAGATCTCATGAACGGCGTCATCAAACATACAGATGTACCAGAACTCTGGAACGAAAAGATGAAAGCGTACTTGGGGCTATCAACCGAAGGAAACTTCAAAAATGGCTGTATGCAAGATATCCATTGGACAGACGGAAGTTTTGGCTATTTCCCGTCCTACACGCTCGGTGCGATGTACGCTGCACAATTTATGGCAGCAATGAAACAAACCATCGATGTAGATGCGGTTATTCGTTCTGGCGACTTAGCTCCGATATTCAATTGGCTCTCGGAAAACATCTGGAGTAAAGGTAGCTTATTCACCACTGATGAGTTGCTAAAACAAGCCACGGGTGAAACACTGAATGCTAAACACTTTCAAGCTCACCTAAAAGATCGCTACTTATAAAGCGAAAAGAATAGAAAGTAAAAGCCCAAGGTTCGTACGTTCCTTGGGCTTTTTTTAGACTCTCTATGTGCTATGCCAAGCTAGGGATGAGCCTAGGCTTGTACAAACAGTCCTCACCCTCTGGTCTAGTTTTAAACCGACGATGAAGCCACATATACTGGCTCGGACTTGCCATGATTGATGTTTCAACTATTTGATTCACGAATGCGGCGGCGCGTTGATGATCCTCTTTCGGGAAACCTTCGACGGGCGCACTAATGGTTAGGGTATAGTGTCCGTCTTTTCCTCTTACCATCGTAAAAGGCACAATGGCGCAATCTGTAGAATCAACCAACAAACTTGTGCCTGTCGTAGTACAAGCATTTTTAACGGCAAATAACGGTGCAAATGTCGAGCGTCGGTTACCATAATCGTGGTCCGGTGCATACCAAACCCGCTCACCCGTTTTAAGTGCTTCAAGCATGGCTTTGACGTTTTTACGATCAATCAGTGTACGATTAGAGCGAGAGCGTCCCTTATACTGAAAATAATCAAAGCACGGATTATTGTTTGGGCGATAAACACCGGTTCCAGACTTTTTAATGCCAAAAGCTCGAGCACCTAACTCTAGATTCATTGAGTGTACGGCCAACATTAATGCACCTTTGCCTGACTTCTCTAAAGCCTCTAGATGCTCCATGCCTTTTATCGTGACGTGTTTGTTTACCCGTTTATCTGACCAAAACCATGCCATTGCGGTCTCAAAAAGTGCGATGCCAGTATTGTCGATGTTGTCTTTTAGAATTGCTTCGCGTTGGCATTCTTCCATATGAGGGAAGCAAAGCTCAAGATTGCGTCTGATCGTAACTTGACGTTTTCTCATGAATCGCATAGCTAAACGACCAATGTTGCGTCCCAAAGCTAGTTGAACTTTAAAAGGAAGGAGGCTAAGTAAGTACATCACGCTAATGATAATTAACGTTCCCCAGTAACGAGGCAAAAGAAATTCGGCCTTGAATGCAGGCTTTTTGTATTTGTTCATGTAAGTATTGTCAGATGTGCCCATCTATAAGTGATAAAAACAATGATAATGGACTGCACTTTTATCATTGATAACGCTAATAACATAAATTAAAGCGCGCGGATTCTATGGTTCTTCGACACACTACACAATAAGAACTTTGCAGAAATATGTAGGGAATGAAAAAGCAGTAAAGATGAGTCGCCACGTTAACATCTATCGGAGTGATTTATCTACTGCCCTCTCCTAAAGTTTGAAGAAACATAACTTTGTATTTTCAATGCGCTAAATAATGCCTGTTTTTCAATCACATAATGCGACCGTGATGAATACAACAATAAGACGTCATATCAATACTCGCCATTAGCGATTGAATTTGTACTAAAAAGCCGCAGCAATTTCTCGCTGCGGCTTCTTATTCACTTAACAAGTAGAGTGGCGTTATTCGTGCCCTACTGTTTTGGATAATAAATTTACGATCAACACACCAGCGATGATAAACCCAATACCAACTAGGGCTGGTAAGTCTAGACGCTGTCCGTAAACAAAGTAACCAACCGTCGCAACCAAAACGATCCCAGCACCACTCCATATGGCATAAACAACCCCGACAGGCATTGTTTGCACTGTGACGGAAAGCAAGAAGAAAGCGATGCCGTAACCAATCAAAACGACTGTGCTCGGCATTACTTTCGTAAATTGCTCTGTTTTGGGAATATAAGAAGTGGCAATCACTTCACATACAATCGCTATCGACAGCGCCAACATTGGTGGCATAGAGACAAGCATTTTGAACATAAGGCATTAACGCTCAACAGAAATGTAACCGACAACATGTCCGGATAATTAGGCCGCGCATTATACCCAACTCATCTCACGATGGAATACCACTAACGATGTTTACACACCATCACTTTCGCTTACTTTTTGATGACCAGGTGAAAGGCTGACGTTTTGGTGCTGACGAGAAATTTCAAAGTAGATATGCATATCAATCGGCTCAGGTGTATTGAGTAGCATCTTACCTACTTCACGTTGGAAATGACCATAATTACCTAGCTCATCCGTTAGTTCTAGGAGCTCGTAAGAGGCTTCATCGGCAAACATTCCATACGCATACTGATAATGACTGATATCCTTGCTCTTATCATAACCCAGCTTTTGAAGAGCTTGATCAATCTCTTCCGGCGTATAAATGTCTTTATCACCAAACGAATGCAGTAGCACGCAAGGAACTTCTTGAGCTATGCTCTGAATCTTTGTCTTTCTCTTGAAAATACCGAACATAATGTCCTCCACTGACGATGTTTCCAAATATGCACATTAATGCAAAATGGTGAGCTGATTGTTTTTAGTATGGCTCATTAATTTGAGACTTCCTTACTACGAAGTCACCTTCACATATTAACGTGATCGCATAATTACCAGCAAATAGTACACACTGCGTTTCAAACCTATCTCATCAGAAACTCTGCTTTAGTCACAATTGTGTGACAACCCCGAGTACGGTTTACCATAATGTAAAGAGTAGATTGAAAAGTCGGATTTCGTATCGACATCTAAACTTAATTAAGTTAGCTTTAGAAGTATAGACGTCTAGATTGACTATACTTAGGGAGAGAAAGTCGTGCCAATTAGAATTCCAGATCAATTACCAGCTACCGATGTATTAAGGACAGAAAACATCTTCGTGATGAGTGAAACGCGTGCAGCGAGTCAGGAAATACGTCCTTTAAGAGTGCTGATCCTTAATCTGATGCCAAAAAAAATAGAGACTGAAACTCAGTTTCTGCGTCTACTCTCAAACAGCCCACTACAGGTTAACGTCGAATTACTGCGCATTGATAACCGCCCGAGTAAAAATACGCCAACTGAACATTTAGACACGTTTTATCGCCAATTTGAAATGGTGAGAGATAAAAACTTCGATGGCATGATCATTACTGGAGCTCCATTAGGTTTGGTGCAATTTGAAGATGTCATTTATTGGGATCATCTCAAAACCATCATGGAGTGGGCAAAAGATCATGTGACATCTACTCTTTATGTTTGCTGGGCTGCGCAAGCAGGGTTAAAGCTACTCTACGATCTACCTAAAAAAACGCGTAAAGAAAAACTTTCAGGTGTTTATCATCATCAAATCCATCATCAGTTTCACCCTATCTTACGCGGATTTGATGACACGTTTTTGGCTCCTCACTCGCGTTACGCAGATTTTTCGCCTCACTTTCTAGAAGAGCATACTGACTTAGACATTTTAGCGACATCGGATGTCGCAGGTGTGTACTTGGCCACCACAAAAGACAAACGAAATGTCTTTGTCACAGGACACCCTGAGTATGATTCTCACACTTTACATAATGAATATATCCGAGATTTAAGCGAAGGTATGGAGCCCGCTATTCCTGTCAACTATTACCCAAACAACAACCCAGATAACCCACCAATTGCAAGCTGGAGAAGCCATGGACACCTCCTCTTTTTAAACTGGCTGAACTACTGTGTTTATCAGCAAACACCGTACGATCTCGATCACTTCAGTGAAGATGCTTTCACTAAAGACGATTAGCTTCAAAATAAGCAAACAAAGCACTCATCATTACCGAAATGTAATATGTGAACCAAGCCGCCATATGGCGGCTTTTTCATAACAGTTTGCAAACCTGATCGCATAGTGTTTTTTCCTCAATAGGTTTTTGCTAAGTAATTCATATCATGCAGAAAGATTCAAGGATGTAGGGATAAAGAATGAAAACAGCAAAGCTCGGTGCACTAATATTATTGTCTCAGTTTGCACTCGTGGGTTGCGTGACGGTGAAAGAAGATGGAAGCCCTGTCGTTAAAGCCGATCCTGTGGCAATGGCAGAATCACGTATCGCACTTGGCTTAGGTTATTTAGACGGCGGTAACATGATTCGCGCGCATGATAACTTACAACAAGCCTTAAACCACGCACCTCAATACTATCGCGCGCAATTATCTATGGCTCACTACTACGAAACGGTTGGTGAAGATATTAAAGCCGAACAGATGTATAAACGCTCTCTACGCCAACACACTAAAAACGGAAATGTGCTCAATAACTACGGTACTTTTCTTTGCAAGCGAGGTGACTTCGAAAAAGCCGATCAGATGTTTAATCGAGCCATTGAGCAGCCTTATTACTACCTTATTCCAGCGAGCTATGAGAATGCAGCTTTTTGTGCGCTAAAATCACAAGATAAAGACAAAGCGAGATACTACTTTACTAGAGCTATCGATCATGACCCTCATAGACCAAAATCGATTTTGCAACTCGCTAAAATAGAAATTGATAGCGGTGATTATACTGAAGCTAGAATTCGATTAATGAGATTCAATCAAATGTATGGCGTGAAGAAGCCCTCTTTGCAACTCATGATTCAACTTGAACGTGCAGCAGGCAATGAAGCTCTCGAGAAAAAGTATCAAAAACAATTGGAAAAATTTTCTTAGTACAAAATAGCGATACATAAGGCGCATTAGCTCACAGCCAATACAGCGCTTGACCAAGAATCCAGTGAATTCAGACTCACGGTGATACATTCATCCTGTACATAAACGTCAAATTCGGTACTATTTGAACGGAATAAGTGACCAAGTCACATTATAAAAATTGCGCACACAACGAAATTTGTACATCATACTGTTTTTAAGATTGATTTCGGCACATTGATAAATACTAAATATTACTGACATGCACCAGAAGGAAGTTGAAGCCGGATGAAACCTGCCTGCACTCTGTTATTACTCACTTTGCTGAGTTCACCTTTTGTCGTCAGTGCACAAGAAAATATTGAGAAAACATTCACATTTGGCATTGTGTCCAATAAAGCCCAAAGCAAAATCAAAAAAGCGACGCCCCTTACTCAGTATGTAACTGAAAATATGACTGAATATGGTTACGCAAAAGGGGCGGTAAAGGTATTTAAAAATTATCGTCAGCTCGCGGTTGCGCTTGAAAATGGCACCGTTCAAATTGCAACGGCGACCCCCTTTAATGCGATGACCTTAGAAAAGGAGTCTAATAGCCAAATCCTTGCTATACGATGGAAAAAAGGCCTGCAAAAATATCATACGGTGTTCTTTACTAATAAAGAGAGTGGCATTGAGTCACTTTCTGACCTGCGCGGAAAAACGCTTGTTTTCGAAAAGCGCACGTCTACCAGCAGCTATTACCTACCTGCGATTACATTGCTGAATCACGGAGAAAAACTGCAATACCTTCCCTCTCCTGATGACAAACCGGCCAAAGACAGCATTGGTTATTTATTCCTTGATGAGCAACTCGCTCAGTCAAATGAAATCAACCTATCTGTATGGGTATATAAACAGAGAGTTGCAGCAGGAGCATTCAGTAACTTCAACTGGAACAATCCCAAAGATTTGCCAGAGAACATGAAAGACAAACTAGCGATTTTTTCTCGTTCTGTTGAAATACCCAGGGATTTGATTCTCGCTTCTCCAAGCATGAGCCTAGAGCAACAGCGTAAAATCACGTCCATACTGCTTGATATGGATACAACTCACGAAGGCTCTCTCGCACTTAAAAAGTTTCAGAACACCAAAAAATTCAGCGCGCTTACTCCAGAAATGCGAGCCTCCTTAAGTACAGTGCGCAAGTCAGTTCACTTATTACCGAAGGTGGATTGATGTTTCAAAAGCTCTCACTCGAAACCAAATACATTTGCTCGACAATGTTCGTTGTCTTGTTTGTTGTGGTGATAAATCTTGCGTTATACATGCACGGTTACGATGCATATTCAAATAGCTTAACTCAACAAATCACGAACAACTCTCAAGAAAAAACAGAATCTTACGTTAAGCAAAAAGGGTTGGTTTATGCAGAGCTATTATCAAAACAGCTTTTTGATCCACTCTATACAGACAATATCAGTCAAGCGTATGAGCAAATTAAGGCAACATTGAGCCAGCCAGATGTCTCGAAAATACATGTTGTTGACAATGAAGGGCTAATCTTTCACGACGGCACTACTCAGCTAAGGATGTTTGCCCAACCTCATTACCGCTCTCCTTTTATTTTGAAAGCAATAGAAGAATCTAGAACTCTCGTTTCCTTTTCCAAGCATCAGTTGGAGATCGCAGCGCCGATTCAGCAATCAAACATTACTCTTGGGGCGGTGTATCTTGAGCTTAACTTGATACACCTACTGGAAGAGAAAGAACAGAACATTGAACAAGTCCAAGCGATTACCTCAAACGATAAACAGAAGATGTTTAACTTGCTGCTAACGATCAGTGGGATATCCGTTCTATTCGGTAGCATCATCGCTTATGCTTTGGGGCGGTCGTTAACTAAGCCACTCAAGCAACTAAAAGATCAATTTTCAGAGTCAAATACCCAAGCGCTGCCAGTCACCGACATACAAAGCAAAGATGAAGTGGGAGAACTTATTTCGGCGTACAACAAAATGTCAAACAAAGTGAACCGATACACCAGCCGAGTTGAGTTCATGGCGTACCACGATATTCTGACTTCCCTGCCAAACCGAGAAAAGTTACTCATTGATATTCAAACGCAAATAACTGACCACAAATCCCCCTCACTTGCGGTTGTGTTTATTGACTTGGATGACTTTAAGCACATTAACGATAACTACGGACATAACATTGGGGATAAATTGCTAGGCCATCTTGCTTCAGAGCTTCAAGGCCGTTTGCCGAGTTATTTTAAGCCGCTTTACCGCCTTTCTACCATCGTAAGTCGAGTAGGTGCGGATGAATTTGTACTGGCCTTTCCGTGCTCGGACAATCATGAAGCTACAGAAAAAGCGCACGATATTCATCGCCAACTACTCTCTCCCTTTAGTTTGGAAGAGAACGATATTCAAATTACGGCAAGCCTCGGAATTGCTGTGTATCCAGAATTTGGTTCAAACGCTGAGTCTCTTTTACAGCTTTCTTCTCTTGCGGCGCAGGAATCCAAAAGACGCGGTAAAGACATTATGACGATATACGATTCCACGTTTGATGAAACGATTAAACAACGTTTATACATAGAACGAGAACTGCGTCGTTCAGTACGTGATTTGTCTCAATTCGAGCTGTGGTATCAACCACAATTTGATCTAAAAACCTATCGCCTAATTGGGGTCGAAGCATTGGTTAGGTGGAATCATCCCGAGAAAGGTTATATCAGTCCAGAATCGTTTATCCCGATCGCAGAACAAAGTGATTTAATATTGGAGCTTGGAGAACATATCATTGAGACGGCAGTTGCTCAGCGGGCAATGTGGGCAGAACATTTCGGTACTGATTTTCACATCGCATTAAACTTATCCCCAAGGCAAATCTATCGCCAAGATTTAAGTCAATTATTTTCTAAGTATTTACGACGACATGATGTTGCCCCTCAAACCATTCATGTTGAAGTGACAGAGTCACTTTTTATTGATGATACAGAGAAAGCTCAATATGTGCTTAAAAAACTACAAAGTATCGGAGTGGAAGTTTGGCTAGATGACTTTGGTACGGGGTATTCAGCCCTTGCCTACCTACAACATATGGCTTTTGACGGGCTCAAGATTGATCGTTCATTTATCGCTCAAATCCGAAAAAGCGATCAAGACGATTCATTAGTTCGCGCGATTGTATCCATGGCTCACAACCTAAAAATGAAAGTAGTAGCCGAAGGCGTAGAAACTCAAACTCAGCTCAAACGAATGGAATCTCTCCACTGTGACGTCGTACAAGGTTTTTTCTTAGGTAGACCTGTACCTGCCGAGGAATTGATTGCATTTGAATACCAACGAGGGAGTGGCGCTCAAAGCGTCAATCACTTTGCTTAGAACGCCGTTTTGTTAACTATTGCCGCTTAGCGCGTTAGTACTCGTAATGCAATATCGGTCACACTTCCCCCACCTCATTAATATGAATTTTCTCTTAAAATCTAACATCTGAGATAAATAAACTACACTTTTCATATCAACTTCTTGGATATGGAAATGCGCGTGGTAGGAATCTTTTCTTGGAACAACCTGTCGGTAAAACAAAAGCTATTTGGGTTGGTTTTGCTGCCAATTTTATTGTTGCTTGTCCTCGCGGGTAAACATGTACAAAGCCTTTCTATCCAGGCTCAGGAACTACAAAAAGCACAGTTATTCTCTGTCTACATCGACCGCGTATCTTCGCTTTATCACCTACCGAATAACCCTGATGTAATAGATAAGCAACTAAAAACTCAGCAGATATCTCAATTGTTACGCGACACCGCTGCACCAGTATTCGGTGAAAACGCTGAGATACTAAACCAGTTGACAAGCTTTGAGGAAGCAACCCTCTCGATGCTCTCTTCGCAAAATCAAGAAGAAAAGTTAGATGCGGCAGAGTGGCGCGCTGATACGTTCAAAGAAATCCTCATGAGCTTAGACAAAGTCTATTTTAGAAATGTGAGTTATGAAACAAACACTCACCTTTCTTCTTTGATGCAACTTGAATGGTTGATGTTTTGGTCCACTGAAGAGCATAGATTAAGCGAATATTTGATTCGATCTTCAGAGGAAAATAACGAGTATGACCTCACAACACAGGCTTCTATCCAATCTTTAATCCAGAACCAACAACTATTTCTAGAGCGTTTTGTGACGCTAAATGCCAATCAACAACAAGTAGATCTGCTCATTGAGACGTTTACGGGTGAAGTCTTTATCAAAAGCCAAGAGTTTCGTGCTTATTTATTGCAACCAGCTCAACTCAAATCATTAACCCCGGATGAGATTGATGCGGGGTTATCTGCACTCAACAAACGCTTATCGTTATTACAAAGTGTTGACGACAAAATGGAACAACAGCTGAGTGATGATATATCAAAGACAATCAACACGACGACACAGCACCGCTTTACCTTTATCGCAATGATGAGCCTTTTAACGCTGTTGGTCGTAAGTTTAACGCTAAGATTGGTGCGAAAAGTTACTGGAAACTTGAATCTAGTCCTCAAATTTCTCAGTAACGAAAGCAATGAACAAAGTAACACTGAAAATTCACCTCTTGCTCAACTAATAAAGGGTAAAGACGAGCTGAGTAAGTTTGCTCGAGAGGTAAAAAAGCTTAGTGATGAGCGGATGTTGTCCAGACTAAAGCTCACACAAGCTAAAGAAGATGCAGAACAAGCAAAAGATGATGCAATTAAGGCGAGTAAAGCCAAAAGTAGCTTTTTGGCCAACATGTCCCACGAGATCCGCACGCCGCTAAATGGCGTTATTGGTATCTCTGAAGTCTTATCCGATACTTCCCTGACTGCCACACAACGCGATTACGTCGACACGATTGAAACCTCCTCCCAACTGCTTTTGAGTTTAATTAATGACGTTCTAGACTTCTCAAAAATTGAATCTGGGATGTTGCTCATTAGCCCACATTCAACTTGTGTTCGAGAGTCTATCTATGACATTGCTTCTATCATTTCACCGAAAGCAAAGGAAAAAGGCATCGATGTGCAAGTCAACATTAGCCGTAACACGCCTTACCACGTAATGTTGGATGACCATCGTATACGCCAAGTTGTCATGAACTTCATGTCTAACGCGGTAAAATTTACCGAACAAGGCAGTGTAGAGCTATCGGTCATCACCCGCGAAATAAAAAATGGTGAAGCGGTCATCGAGTTTTCCGTTAAAGATTCTGGGATTGGTATTGATGCCCAGCAGCAAAAGAAAATATTTGCTCCATTTGCCCAAGAGGATAACTCTACTACCCGACAATTTGGGGGAACTGGACTTGGGCTTGCCATTAGCACGCAATTAGTTGAGCTAATGGGTGGAGAAATTCAACTTGAATCCGAGAAAGGTAAAGGCAGTCGCTTCTTCTTTGAACTAACTGCACCTGTTGTGACGCAAGAGTTTAACGCTTATCACGCTCTGAATCACAACGATATATGGATTGTATGCAGCAGTACTCAACTAGAACAAAAACTGCGTAACGAGTTAAGTTTTTTCAACATCAATATAACGCAGTCAGTAGATACCTTAAGTGCGTTGCCAACGTGGATTGATAACGAGCGCGTTATCGTTATTCATGTAGAAGCATCACCAAATGCAGCGGCGATGCATATCGATGAGATAGAAAGCCTTTGTAAACGAAACATTCGTGTCTGCCTCATCAAGCACCTTCATAGCCCACAATTCGACTTTAGAAACAGTATCAGCGCCTTGGTCACTCAGCCACTACTAGGGCAGCGCTTAATTAAAGCACTTGAAAGTTGTGCGGCAAATTTCTCGCACGCACAACAAGAGAGCACTTCAGCGCAACATGTTAAATCTCTGCCGAAAATTTTGGTCGTTGATGACAATACGGTCAATCAAAAAATCGCGGGGCTACACGTCACAAAAGCTGGCTTCGACTTTGATGTCGCTGTAAACGGACAAGAAGCGGTTGAGAAATTTCAACAGAATCAATACAGCCTAATTTTAATGGACTGCATGATGCCCGTAATGGATGGATTTGAAGCCACCCAAATAATTCGTCAAATAGAAGTAAAAGAAAAACGCGCTTTCAGAATTCCGATTATTGCTCTAACGGCAAGTGTGGTCGATGACGATATACAAAAATGCTTTGACGTTGGAATGGATGACTATGTGCCCAAACCGTTTAAAGCAGGGTTGCTTAAAGAGAAGTTAGATAAGGCAATTGGGTTACGTGTTTCCAACACGACGCCTGCTGAACCACACCAAGAGAACACCACCCCCGATAAAACTCATGAACTACCTGCAAGTTCTGAGCAACCAGAAGCAACGGTAACGCCTATTCGCTCCGAACGCATCTTGCTTGTCGAAGATAATAGAGTGAACCAGAAAGTGGCTTCTCTATTGCTATCTAAAGCAGGCTATCAATTCGAAGTCGCAGAAAACGGACAAATTGCAGTCGAAATGTTCCAAAAAGATGGAAAGTTTGATGTTATTTTGATGGATTGCATGATGCCCATAATGGATGGGTTTGAAGCTTCTAGGCAAATTAGAGCTTATGAAGCGAGTAAAGGATTAGCTAAGACGCCCATTATCGCATTAACAGCAAGCGTCGTAGATGATGACATTCAACGCTGCTTTGATTCAGGAATGGATGCCTACGTACCAAAGCCTGTGCGCAAAGAAAAACTGTTGTATCAAATTGAACAAGCAATGTAGGTGGATTCTATGAGTAGAAATCATTCTCGCGTTGCTTTTCCTTTGCGTTACATAAAACGCTATCTGTTTATTCTGATTGCCCTTCTTTCATTAAATTGCCAAGCTCTCGCTGCAGAGAGCTACGCCGTTTTCTCATTTAATGACGAATTCTCTCCGCTCACTGTCAATAAAGCGCGAAAGTTGTACAGAGGGAAGACGCAACTTTTACAAGGCCAGCGAATTGAACTCTCTGACTGGCCTGCGACATCAACAGAAAGAGCTGAGTTCTATCGTTATCTTCTCAACAAAAATTTAGCGCAAATGAACGCGCATTGGGCAAGCTTGTCTTTTTCAGGTAAAGCTAGACCGCCAAAAGTGATTGCACGCTCCAGCATTGATGACCTCATAGCATGGATGCAAGAGAAGCCGAATAGAATTGGTTATGCCCCAACATCGAGCGTCCCTAGTAATGCTCATGTTTTATGTGTGGTTAGCTCGGAGAATTGATATGAAAAAATATTTAACCATGTTATCGCTGAGTATCGCGACCTTTCCGAGCTCAGCCACGATTGAACTAACAGAACAACTTTCTTTAAGTGGTTTTGGCTCTACTTCGTGGGTAAAATCCGATAACCCAACTACGTTACTAGTTAACCGCTTTATTGGCGATGAATCTTGTTTCGATTGCGATACCACTTTCGGCATGCAGCTCGATTATTTTCACAAGGCATTTCGGGCATCCGCACAAGTCGTAAAGCGCCCGCAAGACCATTGGAGCTCGCCTCAGCTCGAGTGGGCGTATTTGGCTTATACCTATCAAAACATAGAAATACGAGGAGGACGCTTAAGACTGCCACTGTTTTTGATGTCTGAGTACAACTATGTCGGCCACGCTTTTACCCAAGCCCGCCCACCGAATGAGGTATATGACAGCATTCTAGGTATCACGGCTTATAACGGCCTATCTGCACGCTGGATTCATGACCTCAATGAGCAAGTCGTACTTACCGCCATGCCGTTTGTCGGGTTTAAAGACAATAGTGACGTAACCATCAATGAACGTACTGAATTGGAAATTGAGTCAAACAATACTGCAGGGATGAACTTAACGCTAAGCGGAGAGAGCTATCGTTGGAATTTTTCCTACCTCCACGGCGATTATGATCAAACAACGACGCTCTCTAACATTGAGCAGTCCACTCCCGGTGGCGGAACCACAATCATTGACCGTCTAGTTGAAACAGAAAAAAACAACACGATCGATCTGTTTTCTCTAGGGTTAAGATACGAGCTCGATAACATTGTGATTATGGCAGAAGGACAGACCAGCAATCTTTCCTCATCTTGGTACGCGACAACAAGTTATAATGTAAACAAGCTGACTCCTTATATTGTTTACGGTCAGCAGTTTAATAGTCGGGATAAAAAAAGTGGAGACAGTTTCTTACTCGGGTTGAGATACGACCTAGATTACAACGTTTCCCTGAACGCAGAATGGCAAAGGTTCAACGCCTACAATAATAGCTCTGGCGCGTTTTCATCAGCCCCAAAGGATGACAGTGCGAGCCTTTATACGCTAATGCTCAACTTCGTTTTTTAATGTTTCTTACAGTACCAATTTCCACAACACTGGGGGCTGTTGTATTAAGAAGGCTTTTTGCAACACGTAACTAGACGCTAAACGACTGGAAGGGATAGAATCGATCAGATAGGTAAGTGGCAATCCAAACAGAGACAAAGGTTACTCTATTTCGGTTTGTTTTGATTGCCTTTTAACCGCTTTTCTTTGCGTCGCAGTGCCCGGAAAAACTTTGACTCTTCATGGTACCAACCAAGGACACTAATTGGGAAGCCCACGAGCATCATAATAAAAACATCCGCAGGGAGTTGTTCCCAAATGTCGCTTAAAGAATGCAGCTCTCCAAAAATGAACAAACCGATGACTTTACCAAGCAGTAATGCACAACAAATCATAAAGAAGGACTTTAATATATAGTGCCATTTGCCTTTTTTACGCTCTTCTCTCCAATAGGCATATTTATATTGTCGGTCGTACATTCATCCCCCTAAAGTAAACTTGCCGTAAGTTTAAGTATCTCGATAGCGTAAAGTGCGTTGGCACCTCTTTAATCATAGTGCGTATCTAAAGTGAATGCTTGTCGTGGCAGTAAGAAGGAGAGGTATTATGTAGTAAGAGCTACATAATCTCTGAACGTTATATGTCTTGTGTCATTCGGATGATGCCTGATTTTGCTTATCGCTAGTGTTTTCTGAACACCCAAATCGGGCCGATGAGTAGAAACTGTAAATCCTCAAAAAACGACGGTTTTTTACCTTCAATCTTGTGACCGATAAATTGCAATATCCACAATACGCCAAACAAAAGCATAGAAATATGCAGAACGGGCAACATCAATACCTCTAGAGACCAAATAAGTCCAATGCACGCTAATGTGTAGCCGATCATCATCATGAATACGCTCAGAGACAAACGAAAATAGAAAACCCAAGTGGGGATCACCGCTACCCAAACCCAATTAAGTTCGAAGCCTAATAATGAAATCTGGGGAATCGACCAAATAAGTCCAACCACAGAAAGGTAAATACCTGGAACTGCGATTGTGTGAATCTTTTGGTTGATAGGGTTTTGGTGACTCTCCCCGTATTCTTTTAGCCATTCAGATAATGCTCGCATATCATTCACCTTTTCCACCTTCTTATTCTTATATAGCCCGAGGATGAAAAAGGTGCGAATTTTTCCGTAAAGGCTAGGAGCAACGAGCGACAAAACAACAGAGGCCAGTGCGTTGCCGATTACTCACCAAGCAACGCTCGTTGTGCTTTCGGCAGCTTGGCAACGACAAGAGCATAAGAGCGTTCACACAAGTCTTGAATCAACCCATCCTCGACATCACCGTTAAAATAAACCGTTATCCAATGACGCTTATTTAAGTGATAACCCGGGATAATATCCGTAAACTGCGACGTTAAGACTTCTCCATCTTCTGGTTTTACTTTTACGCTGACATACTCCCGACCGTTTCTCTCTGCAATGATGGCAAACATCTTGCCTTTGATTTTGTATACAAGCGCTTCAGGCCCAAATGGGAAATCGCTTTCTGCACACATGAAGGTACTTAAGTATTGTTCTAGTTCTTTGCTTTTCATATCCCCTACCTCCTTCTGCGTTCTCATTCAAATTGTGGCAATAGCAATTTTAACGCCTGGTTAACCTGCGCTTTTTCATTGCCTTCTAAACCATGCAATAACGATTGCTGAACGTCTACATGCTCCAAAATTAGCTTGTCAATTAAGGTTAAGCCTTGCTCTGTTAGTTCAACGGTGACGCTACGTCGGTCTTCTTTACTATGGGTTCTGGTAATAAACCCTTTCTTCTCTAGTTTATCTAAGCGATTAGTCATCGCACCCGAAGTGAGCATCATCGACTCTATTAACGCTGAGGGAGTAAGACAATATGGTGAACCAGCTCGACGCAGTGTCGCTAACACATCAAATTCACCCATTTTCAGATCGTACTTCTTATGTAGCTCGGCGACCCTAGATTCCATGTGTTTTGCAATTCGCATTAGTCGACCCATTATTGCCATCGGTTCAGTGTCGAGGTCTGGCTTCTCCCTAGCCCACTGCTCTACCACTCTATCAATTGCATCCATTATTTCTCTCCAAACATCATATATTTTTTATTTTAACATAAAGATACTTTACAAAAAGCCACCTTGCCGATATCGTTACATTTAATTATCTCTACATAAAGATATTTAACATGAACATTTTACTTGCGATGATTCCTGCCTTTTTTTGGGGGACGACTTACGCTGTTACTCAGTTTACTCTACCGGACTGGCCTCCCGTTTTACTTGGCGCTCTAAGGGCACTGCCTGCGGGTCTTTTGTTGCTGGCAATAAAGCCCTCGTTTCCAAAAAGAAGTGAGTGGAAGGTGCTGCTTGTTTTAGGAACCATCAACATCGCTTGCTTCTTTGGCCTCATTTTTGTCATGGCGTTGACGCTTCCTTCTGCCATCTCTGGTGTTGGTATGGTTTCGGTCCCCGTTTTTGCGATGCTGTTTGGTTGGGCGGTCTACAAACGTCAGCCTAGTGGCATTCAAGCGATAAGCGGCGCAACTTTGATTGCTTTAGCTTGGTTCTTATTTGCTCCTAGCTCTATTTCTCTCGAACCCGTGGGCTTACTTGCGATGATCTCCGCCATTATGTGCATCGTGATAGGAAGTAGCGTAACAAAGTCACTAGGTACAAAAATGCACTGGTGGACAGTGCTAACATGGCAGCTCATTTTGGGTGGTGTGATTATGTCTATCGCAACAAGTGTGCTGGCGATAAACAATCCAGAGCCATATGTTACGGTCGTTCAGGACGTATCCATGACGAATATTCTAGGGTTACTGTGGGTAATTATTCTGAACACCGCATTAGGGTATGGCATGTATGTATGGTTATTACAGCGGATGTCGGTCGTAGATTTTACCTTTGGTGGTATTGCAAACCCAGTCGCAGGCATTGTTTCGGGCCTACTGCTATTGGGGGAAACGTTCACTCCTCTGCAATACAGCTTAATGCTGGGAATGATCGTAATGTCATTACTACCTCAGCTCATTACGTCAATCAAAACGAAAAGAGCCGCACTCTCCTCCTAGGTAACGTTAATTCCTAACACTCTAGGAGTAATGAGAGTGTTAGGAATCCTCAAGTGTGAGCCCATCAGCAGAATTCAGCGCTAACCTAGGAAACTGGCACCTTTAAAGCGGGATGTTATGACATTATGGCTGTTAAGCGCTTGCAAGGTTAGTCAGGGGCTCAGGTTTAGCGTAAACATAACCTTGAATAAGGTAAATCGCATGCTGAGCCAGGTATTCGACTTGAGCCTGGCTCTCTACGCCTTCTGCAATCATCTCACATTCCGCTTTGTTCGCTGCAGACACAATTGAGTCCAGCACTTTCAATTTTTGGTCGTCAGATCCTATTGGATCAATAAACATCTTATCCACTTTTAAACATCGGATGCCCAAATCTTGTAGGTAAGAAAAGCCACCATATCCGGTACCAAAATCGTCAATTTTGAACTTGTAGCCTTTATTCGTTAAATACAAAATCTCTTTTTTCGCGGCCTCAGTGTCTTTTACTGGTATTCTCTCGGTCAACTCAAAATGAATTCTATTCGAGATTGGCCAATTTAACTCCGACAGCAACTTCGTTAATACGCCTGACTCTAAATGGGAGGAAACAATATTGATGCTGACCCACGTATGCTCGGGCAAGTCACTTAAGTCTTGTATGATTTTACGAATAAGCTGATTGGTCATCGGGATAATCAGGCCACTTTCTTCTGCAGCACCAATAAACATATTTGGTGGCACCATTCCATCACGCCGCGACCATCGAATCAGAGCTTCGTATCCTACTGTCTTACCATCGCGACTATCGACAATCGCCTGGTAGTAAGGAATAAATTCTGCATTACTAATCCCATTTTCAATTAGACCAGTAATGGATTTTCTCAAGCTTTTACCAGATATGTATGCAAAGGCAGTCGCAAGACCAGCAAGCACACTTACAAGACCGCCCCACAAAAGTACTCTTTCCTGAGCATAATTTTTAAGTTTTTCACCGCTGTATATCTTGATGAGCATGTTGGCTTGAGACTCTCCTGAAAAGAAAAACTCTTTTGAGAGTGCGTTTTCTTCTCCTGCAATATTCGCTTTGCCACGGCTTATCGTTAAATCACCAAATATTGGTTCATCATACTTAAACTCTACAAATAGGCAGTCTTTGCAAGGCGTTTTTATTACCTCGTTAACCCAACTGTTATCAAGCACCCAGAAGACTTCAACGTGTTCATTATCATAAATGACCATCCACTCTATTTGGTCATTCTGTTGCGGCAAAATAAGTGATGCGAAAAAGTTCTCATCCATCTGAAATCGTTCACTACTAGATGGGCGAGACACTTCACTACCAACCGTGGAACACGTTTTTCCGCCTTCTGTGGTCATCGCAATAAAACGAATGTAACGGTTATAAAAACGTGGGTCGCGTAAAGTTCTTACATCACTATCACTACAAGTAAAATCTAACTGAGCAATCTGCTTCACTATTGCTCCGTCCAAATAGGCAGACCTTTGATTTAAATAATCTACGTAAGCATCTATTTTCGACGCTTTTACCGAGTTGACGTAAAAGTTGGTTATCGAATGAAAGGCCACTACAAATATGGCGATGGGAACTAAGCCGAGTAAAATGGCATATCTTGTATTCTTTGTTATCAAAGTTCGTCCTGCTAATCTGTCAAGCAACCTAAGTGGGATATGAATACTATCTCATTTTTATAGTCCAAAAAGTGAGGAATGACGCTCAATAAAATTATAGACTCAAGTGGCTTTCAGATGTCGGGATTTAGAATGTGAGCACCAAACCACATTCGAGGAGAACAAAGTAGCGACTAAGTGGAAAGTAAGAACGAGCACAATTATTAAGTCATCCGTAATAAAAGTGACGACTTGGAGCTTGAGCAATGCTCTTTAGATAGGCAGCAGATACGCTAAAAAACAAAAAGGAAACGATTGATGCCAACCGCTTCCTTGATTTGTTATTGCTATTTAAAAGCGCGTGAATTACGCCACTTCAAGAATCACTTTTTCCAACTTATCTAGGCCTTCATTTAGCACGTCAGATTCGATGGTCAGTGGAGGTAACAGACGAATCACGTTCGCTTTTACTCCACAAGAAAGCAGGATAAGGCCGTTTTCTTGCGCTTTAGAAATCACCGATTTGGTCATCTCTTGTAGCGGCTTACCTGATTCTGGGTCAGTAAATTCAATCGCCATCATCGCACCCGTAGTACGGATTTCACCAATAGCAGGCACAGATTGTTGCAGTTTGGTCATACGTGCATTGACCACTTCACCGATGCCCATCGCTTTAGCACACAAATCTTCTTCTTCGATGATTTTCAGCACTTCAAGACCAGCAACACAACCAAGTGGCGAGCCCGCATAAGTGCCACCTAAACCACCAGGCAGTGCGGAGTCCATTACATCCGCTTTACCAACTACCGCTGAGATTGGGAAACCACCAGCAATGCCTTTCGCCATTGTCATTAGGTCTGGTTCAATGCCTAGGTACTCTGTTGCAAACATTTTACCGGTACGAGCAAAACCCGTTTGGATTTCATCGGCAATCAGCATAATACCGTGCTTATCACACAGCTGACGCAAGCCTTGTGCAAACGCTTCAGGTGCTTTGTAGAAGCCGCCCTCACCTTGCACTGGCTCGAAGATGATCGCCGCAACGCGTGAAGGTTCGATATCGCAAGCAAATAGATCGTCGATCGCTTGTAAGCTTTGCTCCACACTGATGCCGTGGAACGCATTTGGGTACGGCGCGTGGTAGATTTCGTTCGGGAAAGGACCAAAGCCCGCTTTGTACGGCGCAACTTTACCAGTTAACCCCATCGTCATGTTAGTACGACCGTGAAAGCCGCCTTTAAATGCTATCACGCCGCTACGACCCGTATGAGCGCGCGCTACTTTCACTGCGTTTTCGACCGCCTCGGCGCCAGTGGTTAGAAAGATCGCTTTCTTCTTAGTCTCACCTGGTACAAGTTCTGTCAGCTTTTCTGCCAGCTCAACGAATGACGCATACGGCGTAACCATCGCACACGTGTGCGAGAAGTTATCCAACTGAGCTTTTACCGCTTCACTGATACGTTTGTGAGAATGCCCGGTGTTAGTTACCGCGATACCCGCTGCAAAGTCTATGTATTTGTTGCCTTCGATATCCCATACGTAAGCGTTTTCTGCTTTCTCGACGTAAAGTGGGTACAATGCGCCCATACCTTGAGCGATAACTTGGCTTCTTCTTTCGTGTAGTTGTTGGTTTGTCATTGTTTTGTCCTTAATTAGTTGCCGCCAAAGCAGAGATATTTCACGTCCATGTATTCATCGATACCTTGTTTTGCACCTTCACGTCCGATACCGGACTGCTTAACACCACCGAAAGGAGCCACTTCAGTAGAGATCATACCTTCGTTAATGCCGACCATGCCGTATTCGAGCGCTTCTGCGATTTTCCAAACACGGTGGATGTTTTGGCTGTAGAAGTACGACGCAAGACCGTAAATGGTGTCGTTCGCCATGTCGATCAGCTGTGCGTCACTGTCAAAACGAATCACTGGCGCGACAGGGCCAAAGATTTCCTCGGAAACAATCTTCATGTCGTGAGTAACGTCTTTGAGAACCACTGGCTGCATAAATAGACCATCGAGCTTTTTAAGTTCTGAAACCGGCTTCGCGCCTTGCTCGATAGCACCATCGATCAACGCTTGAATGCCTTGCTTCGCTGACTCGCTGATCACTGGACCAATGTTGACCCCCTCTTCCAATCCGTTACCAACTTTGAGCTGCTGAACCGCAGCATCAAACTTAGCAACAAACTCGTCATACACTTTGCTGTGTACATAGAAACGGTTCGCACAAACACACGTTTGGCCTGCGTTACGGAACTTCGACGCCATCGCACCCGCCACGGCTGCATCAATGTCGGCATCATCGAATACGATAAATGGCGCGTTGCCACCGAGCTCCATTGAGGTACGTTTAATGTCCGCCGCGCTTTGCTGCATCAACACACTACCAACTTGGGTAGAGCCAGTGAAAGACAACTTGCGAATCAACGGATGCGAAGTGAAGATAGCACCGACCTGACGGGAGTTTTCCCCCAATACCACTTGCAGCACATCGCGAGGGATACCCGCTTGATAGGCAAGCTCTGCGACCGCAAACGCAGACAGCGGCGTAGATTCAGATGGTTTTACGACAAAGCTACAGCCTGCCGCTAAAGCTGGACCTGCTTTGCGCGTGATCATCGCAATTGGGAAGTTCCAAGGCGTAATCGCACAGGCGACACCAATTGGCTGTTTGATGGTCACCAAACGCTTGTCAGCACTTGGGGCAGGAACCGTCTCACCGTAGGTACGTTTCGCTTCTTCAGCAAACCATTCGATAAAGCTCGCACCGTAAAGCACTTCACCTTGAGCTTCCGCTAGCGGCTTACCTTGCTCTAACGTCATCAAACGGCCAAGGTCGGCTTTGTTTTCTAACAGGAGTTGGAACCAACGATTGAGCATGCCAGCACGCATTTTTGCTGGCAGTGCCGTCCACTCTTTCTGCGCCACACTGGCACGTTCAATGCCATTTAAAATGTCGTTTTCGGTTGAGACTGGTGCGTACCCGAGGAGTTCTCCGGTCGCCGGATTAGTCACTGCAATGCCCTGTTGTGGGTTCGCTACCATAAACGAAACAAGGGTTTGGTTTTGTATCTGTTGCATGGTCATTCCTTTTGACAACTCATCATCGCCGCTAAGCTAGCGGCGAGTTTATGTTTAAGCAGGGATCTGCTGCGTAATGCAGTGAATGTTCCCTCCGCCAAGTAAAACCTCTCTCGACGGTATCGCGATGATTTGGTACTCCGGCATCGCGTTTTGCAAAATATCGATCGCCATAGCGTCGGTCTCTTCGTCCAGCATCGGCAAGAACACATGCTCGTTGACGATAAGAAAGTTCGCATAAGAGGCACTTAGGCGTTCGCCAGCTTGTCGACTCATTCCTGAACTGGCGTCAATGCCATTGGCTTCGCGCTCGCTGTAATGCAACGGACCCGGTAATGGCAAACGGACAATTTCAATCTCGCGCCCTCTCGCATCGTGCTGAGATTTCAGTACTTGTTCCGCTTGACGAGACAACGCGTATTGCGGATCGCTTGGGTCGTCGGTCCAACTTAGTACCACTTTACCCGGTGCGATAACGTGCATCAGGTTGTCGATATGGCCGTCTGTTTCGTCATTGAATAAACCATTTGGCAACCAAATGACTTTTTCGATACCGAGGTACGCCTTTAACTGCTCTTCGATTTGCGCTTTACTCAATTGCGGATTTCGCCCCGGACTGAGTAAGCACTCTTCTGTGGTGTAAAGGGTGCCTTCACCATCGGTGTGAATCGCCCCTCCTTCAAGTACAAACGGAGCACGGTAATGATCAATACCAATGATGTCGCATACCGAGCCAGCGACAAGATCGTCCTGCTGCCAGTTATCGTAAAGCCCGTTGTATTCGCCGCCCCACGCGTTGAATTGCCAACTAATCCCACGGCGCTCGCCCGCCTGATTCACAAGCACGGTCGGTCCAATATCGCGCATCCACGCATCGTTAAATGGGATTTCCACCAAACGTACGTCTGAGTGGAGCATTTGACGCGCTCGGTCAAAGTTGTGCGAGCATACCGCCACGCACACCTTGGTCACTTCCGCGATTAAGTTCGCGATTCTGGCAAAGGTTTCTTGCGCGGGTAATGCGTCATCACGCCAATTGTCTTTCCTTTCTGGCCACGCTAGCCAAACTTCACTAACCGGCTGAAACTCAGCCGGAAAATAGAAGCCATCCTGCGCTGGTGTTGTCGATAACTTCATTTTAACGCCTCTTTAAACGGCTAGTTTGCCAACGCTGGTGTAAAGGTCTGGACGACGGTCGCGGAACAAGCCCCACGCGTGACGCGCTTTCGCTGTCGTAGTGAGGTCGATTTCTGCGTAAATGATGGTTTCACCTTCACGCGGTGCTTCGGCAATTTTTGCACCAGTGTGGTCAGTGATAAAAGAAGAGCCGTAGAACGTGGTCTCGATACCATCATCGACTTCAGTGCCCACTCGGTTTGACGCAATCACTGGAACGAGGTTTGCTGCCGAGTGACCTTGCATTGTACGTTGCCAGTGGTCACGTGAATCCAGTGTCGGATCTTGAGGCTCAGAACCGATTGCAGTTGGGTAAAAAATCGCTTCCGCGCCGTGCAGAGCCAAGCTGCGTGCAAGCTCTGGAAACCATTGGTCCCAGCAAATGCCAGCACCGAACTTACCGAACTTGGTTTGCCACACTTTGAAACCGGTATCGCCAGGGCTAAAGTAATACTTCTCGCTGTAGCCCGGGCCGTCAGGAATGTGTGACTTGCGGTAGTTATCTAGTACCGTACCATCGGCATCAATCATCACTAGCGAGTTAAAAAACGTATTGCCCGCTTTTTCAAAGTAGCTGACAGGAATCACCACGCCGAGCTCTTTAGCCAACGCACTCATCTCTTTAATAAGACGACAATTCTCCGTTTCTTCTGCAAGCTCGAAATACTTTGCTTCTTGTTTTTTGCAGAAGTAAGGCGCAGCGAACAGCTCTTGCGGAAGAATCACGTTTGCACCGTTTTGTGCTGCTTCACGAATCGCCTTTTTTGCTTTGGCTAAGTTATCCTCCAGATCCCAGCTTTTCGTCAGTTGAAGGGCTGCAAATTTCACTACTTTACTCATTGGATATTCCTTATCTCTTAAATCGCCAGTTTGTCACGTAGGTTATAGTAAGCCGCGCCCATTGCCGTAAACGGAATTTGGAAGTGGCGGCCCCCCGGGAAGGAGTAATGTTTCAGTGCAGCAAACGCGTCAAAGCGTTCTGCGTGTCCGGTCAGAGCTTCGGCCAGCAACTTACCTGCTAGGTGAGTACACGTTACACCGTGACCGCTGTAGCCTTGTAGGTAGTAAATGTTGTCTGCAAACGAGCCAAATTGCGGCATGCGTGAGTAAGTCAGCAAGAAGTTACCTGTCCAGGTGTAATCAATCTTGATGCCTTTCAATTGTGGGAAGACTTTTTCCATCTTCGGACGGATCAGTGCTTCAATGTTTTCTGGGTCACGTGCTCCGTAAACCACACCACCTCCGAACAACAAACGCTTATCGGCGGTTAAGCGGAAGTAGTCCAGCAAGTAGTTACAGTCCTCAACGCAGTAGTCACTGGTCAGCACTTGTTTTAGCTGCTCATCACTCAAAGGCTGAGTCGCCACCACTTGTGTGCCACACGGAATCGCTTTGTTGCTGATGTTTGGTGCCAAACCACCAAGGTAGGCGTTACCTGCCAGTACCACGTACTTGCTCTTCACGCTGCCTTTCGCCGTTTTCACTACTGGGTTAATCCCTTTATCAATCGACACGACCGCCGACTGCTCAAAGATTTGACCACCTAGAGACGTAAACGCAGCAGCTTCACCCAATGCCAGTTTAAGCGGGTGAATGTGACCACCGCGCATATCCAGTAAGCCGCCAGTGTATACTTTAGTGCCTACCGCTTGTTCTACCTCTCCTGCGTCAAGCAGAGTCAGTTGGTCGTTGCCGTAACGCTCCCAGTTCTTCTTATGTTCTTCTAGCCCTTTGAGTTGTTTACTGTTCAGTGCCGTGAACAAGCCGCCTTGCTTGTAATCACAGTTGATGTCGTATTTGTCGATCAGGCCACGGATGATATCGCCGCCTTCAAAAATCATATCGCACAGAGCTTTGGCTTGGTTTTGGTCGTAACGGCTTTCAATCACGTCAACATCTCGGCTGTAGCTGTTAACGATTTGGCCACCGTTACGACCAGTTGCTCCAAAGCCCACTTTTGCGCTCTCTAACACAACGACTTTAAAACCTTTTTCCGCAAGGTGCAGCGCAGAAGAAAGACCAGAGAATCCCGCACCGACTACACACACATCGCACTCGATGTTGTCTTGCAATTGTGGGTATTCCGGCATGTTTGGCACAGAGTGCGCGTAGAACGAATCCGTATGCTTGTTCATAGAACTATTCCTTTATTTATCGTAATCGTCAGCAGGCTTAAGGATGGAGGCGAATCCAAGTGGTTTTGGTTTCGGTGAATTTTTCAATCGCGTGGAGAGACTTGTCTCGACCGTTTCCGCTCATTTTGAATCCACCAAATGGAACCGTCATGTCACCTTCGTTATAGTTGTTGACCCAAACCGAGCCGGCTTGCAGTCGTTTTGCTACGCGATGAACGCGGTTGATATTGCTACTCCAGAGTGCCGCGCCTAAGCCGTACTTCGAATCGTTAGCGATCTCAATTGCTTGCGCTTCGTCTTTGAATGGAATGACACACAGCACCGGACCAAAAATTTCCTCTTGAGCGACACGCATCTTGTTGTCGACGTTGTCTAAAATGGTTGGGGAAACAAATGCACCTTGCCCATCGACATCGCCGCCACAACGTACGTTTGCACCTTCTGATTCACCTAACGAGATGTATTCCAATACTTTTGATTTATGATCTTGGTCGATGAGCGCACCCATTGATGAACTTGGGTCCATTGGGTCTTTTGGCGTGAACGCTTTCGACGCTTGAATAACTTTTTCTATAAACTGCTCTTTGATGCTTTCGTGAACAAGCAGGCGGGTTGCCGCGACGCACACCTCACCTTGGTTGTAAAAACACCCTGCAGCGGTGTCTGCTGCTGCGCGGTCTAAATCATCACAATCTTCAAACACGATGTTCGCGTTCTTGCCGCCCGCTTCTGCAAACACACGCTTTAGGTTGCCCTCACCCGATCTGACCATCAGTTGACCTGCAATGCGCGTCGAGCCTGTGAAGGCGATGCAGTCTACGTCTTGGTGTTTCGCCAGCGCGTCGCCAGCTTCATGACCAAAACCCGTAACGACTTGGAAAACGCCTGTTGGCAAGCCCGCTCGAGAAGCAAGTTGACCTAGGAATATCGCGGTGAGAGAAGATTTTTCTGACGGTTTTAGAATCACGCTGTTACCAGCGGCTAAAGCAGGGCCAAGCTTCCAGCACGCAAGCCAAAGGGGGAAGTTCCACGGCACAACCGCAGCGACCACGCCAATTGGCTGATGGGAAATAAAGGCATGTACATCTTTTTCGGTTGGGGCAACTTCGCCGTATACTTTGTCGATTGCTTCTGCGTACCAGCGTAATGCACTCGCCGCGCCAGGAATATCGGTAGAGAAGCTGTGAGAGATAGGCTTACCGGTATCAAGCGTTTCTAGCAGAGCCAACTCTTCTTGGTTTTGATCAATCAAGTCAGCAAACTGTTTAAGCACTGCTTTGCGATGAGCTGGGCTGCTCTCGCTCCACTGACCGGATTGAAATGCTTGGCGAGCGTATGAAACTGCGAGATCAACATCTTCATTTTGGCAACGGGCGATTTCGGTGAATATCTCATCTGTTGCTGGGTTAACTACCGGGATGGTTTGCCCTGTTAAAGCGGCACTGTATTCACCGTTAATGTACGCCCTGTTTTCGATGTTTAGATTGTTTTTTAGTTCAATCCATTGCTCTTGGGTTTTCATACGCTCTCCTTGTGATCACACAAGGCAAGCCCCCACTAAAATGTGGTTGGCGTATGCGCACTTATCATTCGACAAGCCTTGTCTGTGTGATTTGTAAATCGATGGGGCTTCGTCGTATCAATAATGTACGACTCGCCCGCTGTTATGACATGAGATTGCCCTTTATATTCCAGAGTGATTTCGCCCTCTAATACGGTGCCAATCTCTTCGCCTTCGTGTTTGATTTCTGCCGCACCAGTGGTTCCATAAGGTGCGTATTCCTCGATCAAGAATCCGATGACTTGATCTTTGTCGCCATTCGTGACCAGTTTCATGGACACCGTCTCGCTTCCGATTTCCACAAGATCTGACGGCTTGATGACTACTTTCACTTCATCGTTCGAAGGTTGTTCAAAAGTGAAAAACTCTGATAACGATAAAGAAAATACATTAACGATTTTTTGTAGTGAGCTGACCGACGGGCTCACTTTGCCATTTTCAATGGATGAGATTGCACTGTGGGTAATACCAGCGCGCTCGGCTAGTTCCCTTTGTGACAATCCATGTTTTTTTCGTAACTGAACAATATTTTTACCAATCTCTTGATTGTCCATTCATACAGCTCCAAACGTTTAACGAGAGGTAGCCATCATAAATTCATTGAACAAAATTTGAGAGAAATGATTGGTTTTTGCTTCCCATTCTGGGTGCCACTGCACGCCAACGAAAAATTTTTGATTAGGAAGACTAAATGCTTCTACCAAGCCATCCGGGGCTTTAGCTTCTACTTGTAATAGAGGAGCAAGCTGATCGACGCCTTGGTTGTGTAGTGTGTTCACTTCAAAGAAGGTGGTGTTTTCCCAATGATTTTGCACCAGCCATTGTTCAAATAAGCTCTGTTTTTGAACTAGCACAGCGTGTGCTGGCGCGTATTTTTGTTCGAAATCTTCAACAGGCGCTTCACGATGGTCATTGAAGCCGGAGTCATGAACGGCTGGGTTTAACGAGCCACCGAGTGCGACATTCATCTCTTGAAAGCCACGGCAAATACCAAGGCACGGAATGTTTTGGTCAACCGCATGACGAATTAACGTGAATGAGAGCTCATCACGAGCTTCATCTTTGTAGCTCTCTTCGTGCGTTGCATTGTATCGATGTGGCGCAACGTTAGAGTGGCTGCCAGGAAAAAGAAAACCATCACATATGTCTAGGATGGTGGTTACGTCATTGCCCGACATGTCGGGAGCCAACATAATCGGTAGCCCTCCAAAATCCTTTATGGCGCGAAGGTAAAAGTCGTTGACCGCTTGTATCTGATAGCCACCCAACTCTTTAGCGCAGCTAACCACACCAATGATGGGTTTGTGTGTATCTGCCATGATATGTCCATGTTCAATTTATTTAACACAAACCCTACAAACCATGTACAAAATTATCAACACAGATGACCATTATTATCGTCACAACGTGATCTGACGCACTTTTTAGGCTTCAAAACTGAATATTTATGCTCATTATATTGAACAAAACAAAACCAACTGTTACAAAATAGTTAACAGAAAGACATAAAAACCAGCCGTTAAACATCAAAAGCACAGTGTAAGTGCATGTTTAAATTAAAAATAACCTGAAAAACAAACAACTCGTTCAGAGTGCTGTAATTTATTTGTTAATTTGGTTATTTCTAATTTCTACTCGTCAGGCTATTTGGAGAAGAAAATGGAATCGTATCTACAGGAAGTACAAAATTTTAAACAAAAATGGCCCGATATTGAATTTATCGATCTCATCTTTACCGATATAAATGCCACCCCAAGAGGAAAACGCATCCCGATAGATGCTCTAGAAAAACTAAATAAAGGTGTTGCCCTCCCCCTTTCGACCATCACCCTAGATACCAAAGGTAACGTCGTTGAAACGGCCGGGTTGGGAGAAGATCTCGGAGAGCCAGATAATCTCTGCTATCCAATCAGCGGCACCTTAATGCCGACGGCAAAAGAACAAGTTGGTCAGCTACTGCTTAGTATGATGGATGAAACCGGGCAGCACCCTAACCCACTGTTCATCCGAAACATTCTCGCTTCTATATTGCAAACACTGCATGCTAAAGACCAATATCCTTGTGTCGCGCTCGAGCTGGAGTTCTATTTAATAGACAAAACCCGCGGCGAAAATGGCGAACCATTAACGGCAATTAACCCCACGAAAAAAACTCGAGAAAAAGATACCGAGGTTTACGACCTTGATGGACTAGATGACTACGCTGATTTCTTGGCCGACCTTAATCGAATTGCATTAGAACAAGGTTTAAACACTTCCGGAGCCCTATCTGAATCGGCACCAGGGCAGTTCGAAATCAACTTCAACCATTCTAAAGATGTACTTCGAGCATGTGATGAAATCATCATCGCAAAACGCTTGATTCGCCAAGTCGCTCATCAGCACGGATTTGACGCCACATTTATGGCGAAACCTTTTAGTGAGCAAGCGGGTAATGGCATGCACATTCACCTCAGCTTGGTTGATACAGATGGTAACAACCACTTTAGCCAGCCAGACGGTCAAGCGAGCGCCTTCTTCTATCAAACCATGGCAGCGATGCTGTCACAAACATCCGATGCCATGGCCCTAATCTGTCCTAACGTTAACTCTTACCGTCGCTTTGTTCCTGGCGCTTACGTCCCAACCAAAGCCGATTGGGGAGAAAACCACCGCGGTGTTGCGTTGCGTGTGCCTATCAGCGATAGCAAAAATCGCCGTATAGAGCATCGTATAGCAGGCGCTGACGTTAACCCATACATTCTCGCTGCAGTAGTACTTTCCGCAGTATTAGCGAGTGAAAGCTACACCAAAGATCAATGTCCACCGACTCTCAGTGATGATGCAATTGAGTTACCTCTGCGTATGTCAGAAGCTCTAGAGCGACTGGAGCACAGTGAGCTGGCTCAATACATCTCAAGAGACTTTATCGATTTGTATCTAGCTTGCAAACAGAGTGAACTCGCAGAATTTGAGCGAGCTATTACTCCATTGGAAATCGACTGGATGTTGCACTCGGCATAAACAAAGGAAATGAACTTTATGACTACGCAGACCAAGGCGCTGGATGCGCCTCTTAAAATCAACTCTCAACACATTATTGTTTCTTTAATCTCGGTTGCGACGTTTGTCTTTTTTACCACAATCGGTTTGAACCATGAGGAAGGCGAAGCCTACGGATGGATGAGTCTTTTACCAACGGCGTTGGTATTGGTCTTTGCGCTGACAACACACCGAACTGTGGAAGCCCTCTTTAGCGGCGCTATTGCCGGTGTTCTTCTGCTTAACCCAACTGAAGCGGTGGAACAGATTGTTGATATTTCCATGAGTGTAATGATGGATGAAACTATTGCTTGGATCATCCTCGTTTGTGGTTTGATGGGCGGCCTAATTGCTATTTTGGAGAAAGGCGGCAGTATCTTAAGCTTCTCCGACATGCTGGTCACGAAAGTAAAAAGCCGTAAGCAATCGATGCTGATGACCTTTGCTTTAGGTATTCTGATCTTTATCGACGATTATTTGAATGCGATTGCAATTTCTTCCTCAATGAAAAAAGTTACGGACGGCTACCAAATCTCGCGTGAAAAGCTCTCATATCTTGTGGATTCAACCGCCGCGCCTATCTGTATCCTCGTACCGATTTCCACTTGGGCAATTTTCTTCAGTTCGTTGCTAGAAGCAAACGGAGTAGCAGAAGCGGGAGATGGTATCAAAGCATACATTGAAGCTATTCCATACATGGCTTACGGCTGGGTAACGCTGGTGATTGTTTTGCTGGTTGCAATGGAAAAGATCCCAGATCTAGGTGCGATGAAAAAGGCAGAAAAGCGTGCGAAGAATGGTCAAGTTCGTCCAGACGGTGCAACAGATGTCGACTTTGGTCCCGATGTATCTGCACATACCAACCCAACCATGGGCCTTGTCAACTTCTTGTTACCAATGATCGTACTTGTTGCCGCAAGTTGGTATTTTGGTATCGATCTACTTGCTGGTGTTTTCGTCGCGTTAATCTTTACTATTAGCTTTTACGGCGCACAAAAACTGATCTCGATGAACGACATGTTCGAAGCTGTTTATGATGGCATTAAGGTTATGCTACTGCCGCTTGCGACCGTTATTGGTGGTTTCATGTTGAAATCGGTCAACGACTCATTGGGCGTCACACAATATGTCATTGAGACCGTCAGCCCTTACCTGTCAGCGTCTTACTTCCCGGCGATTATCTTTATGATTACGGGCGCGTTGGTATTTGCAACGGCATCGTCTTGGGGAACGTTTGCAGTAGCGATGCCAATTGTTCTACCTTTGGGCGAACAGCTTGGTGTGCCTCTACACTTAACCGTTGCAGCGCTGCTTTCAGCATCAGCGGCAGGGAGCCACTCTTGTTTCTTTAGTGACTCAACCGTGTTATCTGCACAAGGCTCAGGCTGTACAGCAATGCAACACGCAACCACACAGTTTCCTTATGCGTTGATTGGTATTGTTGCAACCGCGATTTTCTTCTTCATTATCGGTTAGCCCCTTTATCTAATTGCAAAGCCCTGCTCAAAAATAGCGGGGTTTTGTTCTATCAAGTCAAATGATCCTCTTAAAACTACTTTACGCCGTTCAGTATAAAAATACTCAAAGACATACAGCTGCACTCAATAAGGGTTTGGTAAACCTAATATTTTTGGTTTACGCTTAGCGAAGCGTTTATTGTGCAGCAAGGCAGCTTTTGAGTAACTTAAATGCCGCCTTAATACAGTGTTAACGGTTGGAGAGACATGAAAAAGTTAGCCCATGAGATATGGATATTTGACGGAGATCCCGTCCAATTCTTAGGACTCCCATACACCACTCGTATGACTATTGTTAGGCTTTCTGATGGTGGCCTTTGGGTTCATAGTCCAATTCAGTTATCAAATTCGATTAAAGAGCAAATCAACAATCTAGGCCAAGTGAAATACTTAATCGCTCCTAATCATTTACACCACTTGTTCTTATCTGAATGGGTATTTGCCTATCCTAGCGCAGAAATTTATGGCACAGATGAAGTCATTAAGAAGTGCCGTGATATACACTTTCACGCTTCACTTAACCAAGGCGGTAATGCTTGGAACTCTGAGATTGAACAAGAACTATTTTCTGGCTCTCCATTAATGGAAGAGTGTGTGTTTTATCATCGACTTTCAAAGACCTTAATTGTTACTGACCTCGTCGAGAATTTTTCTGGCCAGGACTTTAACTACTGGCAGCGGTTTGTGGCTAAAGGGGCCGGTATTCTTGCTCCGAATGGAAAAATGCCTTTGGATTGGCGCCTAAGTTTTATGTTTAGCAAACAAGAGGCTCGAAAACACTTAAATAAATTGCTGTCTTGGAAACCTAATATATTGGTTATGGCTCACGGTGAAATCGTCCTTGATAATGCAGACGAGTTCTTACAGCGCTCTTTTAAGTGGCTAGTATGAGACAACATTGAAAACTCACACAACAGAATAGACAAGAAGCTATTTTAAAACATTAGGCCCTTTTAGCTTAGTCTTAGGGACCAATTTACAGCACTACACGTTATGTTTAACGATAAGCTCCCCTATTCCTCTTAATTGAGCATTATGCAGCAATTTAAAATTCCGTTAGAATTGCACTTCAAAAACTTCAATGCGAAGAATTCTGGACATTGATACGGACATAAGTTCAAGAGTTAACATAACGCAATAGCAATCTCTTACTAATTATTTTGCATCGAGACATTGGCATACTCCCGAAACAAACCCTTCTACTCTAAAGGTTTTGTTAATAACAGTTGCCATGCTTGTTAGTTATTCTCGTTGAACTCAGTATCTTGAAGTTGTTTGAATATATAAATTTTAAAAAAAAGAGACATAAGATGCACAAAAAACTCATCATTCTAAGCTTGCCTATTCTATTAGCTGCATGTGCGGCACCAAAGTATACGGTAGAAACAATCTCGAAAGAAAATCAGAGCAAGGAAATCACCATCGTAAAAGACAACGCCACGCGAGATGTTTTCTTAGATTCGATGCAAGACTGGTGTTTGGATACCGCCCATAAATGCACAGTCGTAAGCGACGGCACGCCTCCTGTTAGCTCTGAGCTAACACTTACTTACGTATCACGCTGGAGCTGGGATTTTAGAACATTTATCGCTGATGCTCAGATCAAAGCCTACAAAAATAACGAAAAAGTAGGACAAGTTGAATTTAAAGCACCAAACAGCGCGAATCCAGATAAATGGGGTAAAGACAACAAACGAATCATTTCGATGATGGATTTGTTATTCGGTAAACAAACCGTGAGTGAGGCTCAATCCAAGATTAAGCTGGGCGAAATGTAATGAGCCGAGCAATTGCCCATTTAACCAGCATCATATATTTGTAGATAAAGATAGGAATGTTTAAGTGACTGAAGTCAAAACCATTGGGCTTTTCTTTATAACCGCCATTGCAGAAATATTAGGCTGCTACTTACCTTATCTCTGGTTAAAGGAAGATAAGTCAGTTTGGCTTTTGGTACCGGCAGCGCTATGCCTTGCCATGTTTGCTTGGCTTCTATCTTTACATCCTACCGCTACTGGCAGAGTTTATGCTGCTTACGGTGGTGTCTATATTTTTGTCGCAATTCTATGGTTGTGGTGTATCGACGGCGTTCGGCCAACGCTCTGGGACATAGTGGGGGTTTCTGTCGCTATGCTTGGCATGTCAATCATCATGTTTTCACCCAGAGCATCCTAAGCGTAACCGAGGGAAACCCTTACGCTTAGTATTTTGGCTATGTGCTAGATTTATTGATTAATAACATTATGACGTAATTGCTACATAGCCAAAGTACGCTTGGGCTTCACCCCAAAACGGCGCTATTTATGGGAGATACTAATGAACCATGCAGTGAAGGCAAGATTTGATGAGTATCCAAAACATGTGCGTATTCGGATAGAAGAGCTACGAAATACCGTCTTAACTGTCGCTTCTGAATTAAAACTGGGGGAAGTTGAAGAATCTCTAAAATGGGGAGAGCCAAGCTACAGTGTGAAAACAGGTAGCCCGGTAAGGATGGATTGGAAACAGAAAACGCCTAGTCGTTATTATCTATTCTTTAATTGCCAAACTAAGCTCGTCGACACATTCCGCGAACTGTATAGTGACTCACTTGAGTTTCAGGGTAATCGAGCAATAATTCTATCTTTATCAGCACCTTTGCCAGAAGCTTCAATCAAGACCTGTTTAGAATTAGCATTAACCTATCAAAAGCGAAAGAACTTACCTCTTTTAGGTATGTAAGCTCGCTTAATAAAACTATTTACGGCCGATTAACCATATTCAACTACTCTACCTTTGTATTCTTTTTAATGCTTACGCAGTAAAGTTTTAGATTAAGTGGTCACGTTAATAGCGCCGTAACCAAACTAGTAATATCGAAATAAAGAAGAGTTTATGAAATCAAAAATTTTGTTCTTACTAATGCTTGGAGCTCATTTCAAAGCTTTTTCAGCGACGAACTATCAAGTCAATGTGGTAGTAACAGAGCCTCAATCCACATTCATTTTTCCGACTTTTGAAATATCCTCTAAAGGAAAAAGCAAAACCAGTTTTGTCGACGGCTGCACGTACTTAGGAACCCTTTCAGAACCGAGCAAAAATAGCATACAGCTTGAAGCTACCATGTCATGCAACCGAGATGGCGCTACGTCAAGGATGGAAATGCCGGTATTTGTACTCAACTCCGAGGGTCAAAGCGCGAGTTATGATCTTGTAGAAAACGGGGTCGTGATGTGGAAATATTCTGTAGAAGTTAAGCCGTCACTTAAAAAGTGATATATCAGAAATACTAAAGTAACAATCAGCACTATTAACCGCCGCTTAAGTGTAATAGGTATATTCTTTACGACTTAATGACGTTACTTGTTGCCGCAAGTCTCCAACTCATGTACAAAACAGCCCTAATTTTAATAGGAGCTAAGTGGCATGAATTTAATTGTACGTCAGGTAACTTTAGGTGATGCTGAAGGCATTACAAACGTCCTCAATCCCATCATTATTGAAGGTTTATACACTGTATTAGATACGCCTTTCACACCTGAAGAAGAAAAAGAGTTCATTACTCATTTCCCAGAACGGGGCGTGTTTACAGTCGCTTTATCCGAAAATAGCTCACAAGTCATTGGTTTCCAAAATATCGAGCCCTTTGCACAATATACAAAAGCTTTTGACCATGTTGGCATAATTGGTACGTTTGTTAGTGACGGTGCTCGTGGCCAAGGTGTGTCTAAACAGCTTTTCAAATCGACATTCGAAGTAGCCAAACAAAAGGGTTACGAAAAACTATTTGCGTACGTCCGCAGCGATAATGACCGAGCGTTATCAGCCTATCTCAAACAAGGCTTCGAAATCGTAGGGACCGCGAAGAAGCATGCAAAAGTTCGTGGGAAATACGTAGACGAAGTCCTCATTGAGAAGTTTTTGTAGGTGTTAAGTCGCTAAACACTAAGCACGCATATAAGAACATTTGAACCAAGACTCAATTTCCGTCGTAACAATGTCTTTTCTTAAATAGGTTATTTGAAATGAAACTGACCTCGGAAACTGAGTCAAGAATAATAGAAATGGCATGGGAAGACCGCACCCCATTTGAGGCTATCGAATTTCAATTTGGTTTGAATGAATCCGACGTGATTCAGTTTATGCGTAGCCGGCTCAAATCAAGTAGCTTTAAATTGTGGCGTAAAAGGGTTTCGGGGCGCAATACAAAACACAACAAGCTACGAAACTCAGACATCATTAGAGGTTATTGCCCGACTCAATATAAGCCGCGATAGCGAACTGCACTTGGCATAAATTTTTATTACGAATCGCAACATTTATCGCCCTACCTTTGAACCAACTTCATGATTGGAGGGGAATAGTCACCACTTAATTCAACCTAGGTGTTTCAGGGCGATAATAAATTCAATGGGAGTCATATTAACATCCTCAGACGCCATCAAACTAATGATTCCACAGAAAAGATTGACACAAAACGCCCACTAAAAGTAAGTCAGATTAAGGCGTCATTTAACCCGTGTATCAATCTTCTTTGACCTTCTGTTTAGGCACTAGAATCACTAACCTTCTATTTTATCTTTGAAGGCACAGACAAAAAGCTGCATGATTAAAAAGGAAAAATAGCGGATAACGGTTTAACAAGCACTCGGAGCTTGGAGGCAATTTTGAACAAATTACTTATGATATTTGCGTTGGTTTCTTTACCTTGCTTGGCCTCTGATGATGTTGAAGATCCCTGCAAAGTAAAAGGCGGTGGCGTTATGGCTGGTTATCAGTGTGTAGAAAAGAAGATGGAATCTGCAGATAAAGAGCTTAACGAAAGTTACAAGGAAGCAATCGCTAGAATAGGTGAGGAAGAAAAAGCACTAAGGGAAACATGGTCTCAGACCGAACTGGTAGAGCCATTTCGAAAGGCCCAAAGAGCTTGGCTAAAATACAGAGACGCCGAATGTGAATTTACGGGCCTGTCTTCCACACCCTCACCCTGGCAAGGTGTCCAGATTGAAGAGTGTAAGTTAAGAATGACGTTAGAACGCGTCGAGTACTTCAATGGAGTATACGCAGGCTAAACGGATTACATCTAACAAAGCACTTCAATAAGATTCGCAACTCTTGGCAATTTCAGTTTAAATGTACTCGGTGTTTAAGATGCAAACGTTCAGGTTGAGTGGTCGCTCCGCTTACTACTTAACCCTGCGTTGTGCGTAAAGCTAATATGGGTGTGAAATAATTATGGAAAAAGACGATTTAGTTGGGCTAGTAGTTAAGTATTTCGAGAAAATAGATGCCGGTGATCCTAGCTATCTGGATCTATTCTCAGAGGATGTTGATTTTTTCTTTCCTAAATTTGGGCAAGCGAAAGGAAAGAGTGCCTTAGTGGAGTTTGGCAATAGGATTGGTAGCTCGTTGATTAGTATCTGGCACGACATAGACGGCTTTCAAATAACGACTGCTGGAAACAAGGTCATTGTTGAAGGACAGGAAGGCGGCGTAATGAGTGATGGTACCTCTTGGCCGGACAACAAAGTTTCCACAGGGCGTTTTTGTAGTGTATTTGAGTTTGAAGGAAAAATGATAAGTCGTATGTTTGTGTACGTAGATCCTGACTTCCCGAGTCGAGATTTTGAGAGAATTTCCGTGCTGTCAGGCGAGAGCAACGTGCGACAAACTGTTCAAGCCTGAATACTACCGTTACCGCATAGCATCTTTGTTATGCGGTAGTATTCGTAGTTAAGGTGTGTTGAGGGCTTTGATATCGCTTTACTCACACCTTATCAGTGCGTTAGCCACATTCCCTTACTGATAGAAATGCTACTTTCTTCAATCGTCCTGTATTATGATAATGAAAAAGATTGCACTAATTTTAAAATTAAAATGAACCAAAAATTTTTTCTAAAACTACTCCCTGTCCCTTTTCTTCTAACCGGTTGCCAATCTACGCAAAGCCAGCTACAGCCTATACCTGAAAACGTATTATCAAACCTATCGACTCAATGGGCAGTGGTAGAGGCCTGTTTTCATTCCGATGCTTATAGCTTAGAGCAATCGGTAAACTATCGAGAGGCCATTAACTATTCTTTTTCTACTTGGCTAGTCGATCAGTCCGATATCGATCAGTCGGTAAATGAAGCTCGTGTAGCGTTATCAGAATATCAGTCTCAGAATGATGGTTTAGGAACAACATGTAAGGATTGGCACCTACCCTTAGAATCTGGATTGCGAGAAGTTAACAATCACAAGAATCAAGTGGCGATAAACCAGCAGCGAGCACATGAAATACATAAAGCAAACGCTTCTAAACCTGTGACCTATTCAACACCAGCATCTACTTCGACTAGTAATGTTGTTCACTGTTACAAATTGGAAGACGTTAGCTTGAATAAGAACATTCAAACGTTTAATGGAATGATATGCCCTATAGGCTGGCTTAAATATTATGGCTATTAATGCATTTGATTAATAAAGCCCTTAAGAATGAACTCAAAGTTTAATTTTTAGTTCAAGGTTGGGTTTCGTGTTTACAATGTTATGTTTCCAGTTGGATTACCGTATTCGAATAGATTGACGAAGTTAATCAATATATGTGTATTGATGCTTACTTTTTATCGAGTTATCTTTGTTTGATAGCCATTAAAACGAGTAAGGAAACAAAGTGACTGTGTTAACAAAAGGCATACACCACGTAGGTTTAACCGTATCTAACCTAGAAGCAAGCGCGAAGTTTTTCACTGAACAATTAGGTTGGAGTGAAGTAAAAAGAAATCCAGACTACCCGGCAATATTTGTGAGTGATGGGCATATCATGCTTACACTATGGGCGGCTAAGGCTGATGCCGCCACTCCATTTGACAGAAAAACGAATATTGGTTTGCATCACTTAGCTTTACTCGTAGAGACTGAGAAGCAACTCTATGAGTTGCGTGATCAATTTATGGCGTCGGGAATCGAAATTGAGTTTGGTCCCGAGCTTGTTAAGACAGAACCCGCAAAACATTTAATGTGTTACGACCCAAGTGGTATTAGGGTTGAGTTTTTCTGGGCGGGCTCGTAAAACAAACATAACAAAATTTTATAATAGGGATTTGGTACACATGGCATTGTTAGTTTGCACCGCCTTTGGTATTTAAGGTGCTCAGCAGAAGCTTGCGTATTGAATGCCCCTCCCCTCCTACTACACATTTTGCGACTTACGAGTAAGTCCAAAAGGATAAATGTTATGTATAAAATCGGCGTTGTTTTATTTGATGATTTCACGGATGTCGATTTCTTTCTTATGTATGACTTGCTAGGGCGCACAACCGACAGTTGGACGGTAAGTATACTTGGAACTAAATCTGAACATCATTCCCACCTCGGTATGAAAGTTAAAACAGACGGACACCTTTCTGAGGTGACGAATCAAGATGTCGTTCTTATTACAAGCGGCAAACGGGGTATTCCAGCCGCTTTAAAAGATGCTGAATTTATGTCAGCGTTGAATCTTGATCCAAATAGGCAGCTAATAGGTTCGATTTGTGCGGGATCATTCATCCTCCATGAACTCGGTTTACTAAAAGGCAAGCGATTAACAACAAACCCAGATGCAAAGGATGTTCTACAAAGTATGGGAGGAGATGTTCAGGATCTGCCTCTCGTGATAGACGGTAATGTAGCGACGGCCGGTGGCTGCCTTTCACTGATGTATCTAATTGGTTGGTTAACAGAGCGGCTATTTGACTCAAACAAACGAAAAGCTATACAAAATCAATTGATACCTGCTGGGCAATTAGAGCTGTTTGAAGAGCTTATTGCCACAACTATTCAATCAGCAGAGTTAGCAAGCTCGGATCACAAGGCGTTAAATAATCATTCATAACATGTGGTGTTTTACATTACGTTCGTTTTAGTGTTTAGGGTAAGTCACACATCAGTCTTGTGTGACTTACCCTTGAACATAACGCCACTTGGGGAAATTAACTTACAGGGAGTAAATCAATTGGTAAAAATGTACGGTTCTGAAGAGACAAGAGCGTTTTGCTGTAATTGTAAAGAAGTAACGCTACATCGGTACGAAAGCTTCTCTAAAGCGCAGGAAAAGACCGAGAAAAAAGCTAAAGGTTTCTTCTCTGGTCTATTTGCAGCAATAATTAGCTCATTAATGGAAGGCGAAGCGACTGGTGACTACAAATGTACAATATGCGGCACTAATCTTCACACGCCAGATAATTTAGATTAGTAGTCAGTGCCTCTAAAGCCACAGCAAGTGGCACGCAACATAATTTATAGACGGCTCTAGTGGGTTTGAAGCGTATGCACCTTATGCTTTGCATTTAGGGTCTTGAGGTTGTGTTGCGGATCAGGTAGTGCACTTTTATCTCTGACAAGGGGCTAACGCAGAGCAAAAACAAGGGACAAGAAAAGAAGTAGTTTTACTTGAGTATCAATGAATTACAGACACAAAAAAGCCCACCAAAAGGTGGGCTTTTTCTAAAATTTGTGTGCCGTCCTAAATAAGGT